>JAQVJV010000004.1 GCA_028695025.1 Candidatus Moraniibacteriota bacterium | reverse complement strand
ACGGAATCGGAAAGCACTGATTCGAAACTGGCAACTTTTTCCTTGGACAGCGAATAAAAATCTTCAAGATAGGGCTTATAGTAAAAAACAGCCGCCGCCAAAGCAGACAAGGAAGCATAAATTATTATTCTTTTTGCGGCAATGCCCATGATTTTTTATACGCGAAAAGGTTTTATTTTGTGTTTTTAGGCCCTAGCTTCGGATAGGCATGACGATATGGAAATAATCCGCTTTTGGTTTTCCTCCGGCGATTTCCCGGAACATCACCGGCCCGAAAGAATCGTTGAGCTCAAGCGAAACATCTTCCATCCCCAGAGAATTCAACCCGTCCACCAGATAACGGTTATTGAAAGCCACTTCAACCCCCCCCTGTCCGCTCACCGCGCAGTCCACGCTCCAGGATCCCTCCCCCGCCTCGACCGATTCCGCAAAGACCGTCATTTTCCCCGGATGATATTCTTCCGCGGAAGCCCCTTTTCCATCACTAATTTTGAGCTTCACTTCCCGGCTCTTGGAATCAGAAAACACTCCCGCCAGCCGGGTCGCTTTCAATAAGTCTTCTTTTTTTAAAATCACCTTTGTCATAAACTCCTTGGGGATAACTTGTTTATATTCTGGGTATTTCCCGTCAATAAGCCGGGAAACAACCAAAATATCGGGTGATTCAAAGAATATTTGATTTTCCTCAAGATACACTTTTATTTTCCCGTCTTCCATGGAAATCGCCCGGATAACCTCCGAAATGGTTCTCGCCGGAATGATGACCGACTTATTTTTTGCCAAGTAGTGCTTATAATCCTCGGCTATATCCTCCTTTTTCAGTTTCAACACCGCCTCCGCCAGGCGAAAACTGTCCGTTGTGGCAAAAATAATCTTGTTTTCGGAAAATTCCATATACACCCCCGTGAGTTCCTGACGCGTGTCGGAGGTTGCCGCCGAAACCAGGATGCTCCCCACTTTTTTTTGAAAATCATCCGCTGAAATTTCAAAAAGGGGCGCGGATTGCGGTTTTGGAATAATAGGAAAATCTTTCGCGTCCATCCCCTTTATTGCCGCTGAATTGCCATTATAGATAAATTTGAGAGTATTATTATTTTCCTCAAGATTAATCTTACCTCCGTCGCTCAATTGAGAAAGAATCCCCCCAGCAATCCTTCCGGGAATGGCAACCTTCCCTTCTTTTTCCACTTTGGCCCGGATTTTTGCCACCAGGCCAATTTCCAAATTCGTGGCAGAAATCCTGATTCCGCCCTTTTCCACTTCAAGAAGGATATTCGAGAGGATAGGAAGAGTCAGACTTTTCCCGATAATTTTTTCAGCTGACAAAACTCCTTTCTTTAGGTTTTCTGAAGTGCAAAGCGCTTTCATATAAATATAGTAATTAATATATTATTTTTAATTGTTGTTTATTATTAGGGCTGTGGATAGTGGGGATGAGTGGTAAAACGCTATGATTTAATTGGGTAAAGTGAGTAGGGGTAAATGTGCATAAGGTGAATGCTGGATTGGATAAAAATGTGGACAATAATTTTTGAAAATTAATTTATTTTTTTATCCCAATTGTATGCACAGTAATTTTTGGAGTTAACTTGCTGTTTATATATAACTTAGCCACAACTTTTCACCAACTTACTCGGAATAAATTTTGCTTTTGATTATGTTTATTTCCTGTTCAAGGGATTCTTCTTTTTCGAGTTCTTTGGAAATTTTTTCAAAAGCGTGCATGGCAGTGGTGTGATCCCGTCCGCCCAATTGCTCGCCTATTCCCGGATAGGAGGCTTGAAGTTCGGAACGCATAAGATACATGGCGATTTGGCGCGGTTTCACGATGTCTCGGCGCCGGCAGCGGTTCACGAGGTCGCTTGTGGCAATGTCGTAATATTCAGCTACAGCTTGGATAATTTGCTTGAAATTCACCCCTTTTTTCTTTCCGGAATGGATGATGTCCCCTAGAATTTTTTTGACGTTGGTTAGGTTTGGTTCGGATTGGTTGAGTTCGCAAGCGGCGATCACCCGGTTGAGAGCTCCTTCCAATTCGCGGATGTTGTGTTGGATATTGCTGGCGATGTAGCTCAACACCTCATTGCCTATTTCCAGGGAAACTTTTTTCTCGACCAGTTTGTTTTGGAGGATGGCAATGCGGGTTTCCACATCCGGCCGGGAAACATCGGCAATCATGCCGCCTTCAAAGCGGGAGCGTAGGCGCTCTTCAAGCATAGCGATGGCTTTGGGAGGCCGGTCGCTTGTGAGGACGATTTGTTTTCCGGTTTGATGGAGGGTGTTGAAGACGTGAAAAAATTCTTCCTGGGTTTTTTCTTTTCCGCCGATGAATTGGATGTCGTCAATGAGGAGCAGGTCGGAGTCGAGGTAGGCCCGCTTGAACTCATGGGCCTGCTTGTTTTTCACCATGTCAACATATTGATTGGTGAAATATTCGGCGGTGGCGTAGATGATTTTGGTGTCCGGATTTTCAGCAAGGAGCGCGTTTCCGACCGATTGCAGGAGGTGGGTCTTTCCAAGGCCTACGCCCCCGTATATAAAAAGCGGGTTATAGGCGTTTCCCGGGTTTTTGGCGATGGCTTCGCAAGCCGCGTGAGCTAGTTCATTATTGGCGCCGACGACGAAGCTGTCAAAAGTGTATCGGGGGTTAAGATTGGCCCGCAAACTCAAGCTTTCGTGGCTGATTTTTTGATGGATGGGGCCGGGTTGGGCGGCTGGGCTGGTTGAAGCAGCCGAATCGACCACTTTTGGAGTAGCCTCTTCTGGTGCAACGGCCACGACGGAGCAGGAAATCTCGCGAACATCTTTGATGAAATTGCGAAGCGCGTTCAAAATATAGCGGTTGTATTTATTTTCCAGCCATTCTTTGGCGAACCCGTTGGGGACGCGGATATTCACTTTTCCCTGGCTGATTGAGATTATGGAAGTGTTTTTGAACCAGGTGACGAAATTGGCGGGAGACACGGAAAGCTCAATTTCTCCAAGGACGGCCTGCCAAATTTCATTATTTGTCATTTTATCCATATATTGAGAGTATTATACCACGAGCCTAAAAGGAGGTTGATAATATATGGGGATATATCTGTTGATAACCTGTTGAAAGAATAGTGGATTTTCTCCTGAATGGCAAGATGGCGGGATAATTGACCATTTTGGGTTTTATTGGTAAACTCAAGGGAGTTAAATTAAGAAAAATATGCCAAAAAGAACCTATCAACCCAAGAAAAAGAGAAGGGTGAGCCGGCACGGATTCAGAAAACGCATGGCGACGAAAGACGGCCAGGAAGTTTTGAAACGGCGCCGCCAAAAAGGGAGAAAAAAACTCGCGGTTTAGTTTTTACTTTATCTACATGCTTTCCGCCAGGCATCGCCTTAAAGATAAAAAAGAGTTTAATGCCCTCTTTCGCGGCGGGCAAACTTTCTCCAACGATGTTTTGCTGATGAAGGTGGGATCGGGAAAAGCCGGTGAAGCATCGCACTTCGGTTTTGCCGTTGGAGTGAAATTCTCCAAAAAAGCGGTTGAGCGCAACCGGGTGAAGCGCTGGATGCGGGAGGCGGTCCGTGGAAAAATCAAGCAAGTTCAATTCGGGAAGAATATCGTTTTTCTGGTTAATCCCCGTTTTCCGAAAGACGGATTGAGCCTTACCCTGATCGAGGAAAAAGTCGAAAATTTACTTAAGAAAGCCAAAATTTATCCAATCGAGAATCCAATTTCATGAGCCAGTTATTCCATACATTTGTCTACCAGCCCATCTTCAACGCTTTGATATTTTTTTATAATATCATCCCGGGTCACGATTTGGGCGTGGCAATAATTCTGCTTACCATCCTTATCCGGGCGATTCTTTATCCCCTTTCCCAAAAGCAGATCGAATCGCAGAAAAAAATGCAGGAACTCCAGCCGGAGATCAAGCGGATCCAGGAGAAATACAAAAGCGACAAGGAAAAGCAGGGGCGGGAGCTCATGAATTTGTATAAAGAAAAAAAAGTGAATCCTGCTTCGGGATGCCTCCCTCTTGTCGTCCAGATCGTTTTCATTATTGCTCTTTATCGAGCCTTGGAAGCGGGAATCAATTTTTCGCAGTGTACCGATATTTATTCTTTCATAACTTGTCCGGGGAAAATTGCTACCGGATTTTTGGGAATTATGGACCTTGCCAAGCCGAACATCATCCTTGCGGCTGTTGCGGCCGGAGCCCAGTATTGGCAAACCAAAATGATGATGGGAGCGGCGCCAAGCTCCAGCCCGGCTGGCGACAAAGCAGATTTCACCCAAGTGATGAACAAACAGATGCTTTATCTGGGGCCGATTCTTACCCTTTTCATCGGCGCGAAATTTCCGGCCGGCTTGCCGCTTTATTGGCTGGTAATGACCCTTTTCATGATTGCCCAGCAATATTGGATAACCCGAAAAAGCGGGAAGACAACAAGCTAATTGGTAAAATTTGAAAATATATGAACAGCCAAGAAAAAGCAGAGATGCTTGAAAAAATAACCGAAGAAACTCTCGAGAAAATGACCTTCCGGGATTTCAAAATCAATCTTCAGGTTGAGGGCGGAGAAGATGGGGAAAATTTTTTCGTGAATATCGAAACTCCGGAATCAAACCTTCTTATCGGGCAATACGGGATCACCCTTTCCGCCCTTCAGCATATTTTGCGCCTTCTGGTCCGGCGAAGAACAGAAGAACGGTTCAAATTTTTGGTCGATGTCAACAATTATCTCCAGCAAAAGACCGGTTCCATTGCGGAAATCGCCGTTGAAGCGGCCAAGCAAGCCATAAACGAAAGAAAGCCGGTTGTTCTGCGCCCCATGAGCGCCTATGAACGACGCCTGGTCCACTTGGAGCTTTCCGGAAATGAAAACGTGAAAACCGAAAGTATCGGTGAGGGGGAGAATCGGAAAGTGGTGGTGCGTCCGGTGGGCGATCTTGAAAAATTGGAAAACGCCACCCAATAAATTTTTTCACGGGCTGGCTTGAAAAATCAATAAAATGTCTTCCGTTCCAAGAAAAATTGCGTATAATGCCGTTTTCTCCGCCGCCGCCAAAATGACGGGAACGGTTTTGGCGCTGGTCGGGATCGGATTCATCACGCGCTATTTGGGAAAAGACGGGTTCGGTGATTATTCCACCGTGCTCGCCTTTTTTTTCTTTTTCGGAGCGCTTGCTGATTTGGGGCTTTATACCATTTCCACCCGGGAAATTTCCCGTCCGGGAAGCGATGAAAAGGAAATCCTCGGAAATGTTTTTTCGATCCGGCTGGCCTCATCGCTTTTCATCGTTCTCGTTTCTTTTTTGATAGTTATTTTCCTTCCCTACCCGGAGCCGGTGAAGCTTGGGATCATCATTTCGGCGCTTGCTTATGTTTTTTCTTCCGGCTATTCCGTCCTTATCGGGCTTTTTCAAAAAAGGCTGGCCATGGACAAGGTGGCCACCGGGGAATTGGCGGGGAAAATAGTCCAGGTGTCGGCGATCGTCCTTGCGGTGAAATATAACCTTGGATTTCTTGCAATCATTGGGACGCTCTTTCTCAATATGTTGGTGAGTTTTTTTATCGTGTATGTTTGGTCGCGGCGCTATATCAAATTCTCCCCCGCCTTTGATTTTTCCGCCTGGAAGAAATTTCTCAAGGAATCATATCCGGTGGGAATTTCCGCGATTATTGTGTTTGCCTATTTCAAGCTGGATACGATTTTGCTGTCCGTGATGAAAACAAGCGCCGATGTGGGGATTTATAACGCGGCCTATAAAGTCCTTGAAAACATTTCCTTTTTCCCTTCCATGTTCGTGGGGCTCGTGATGCCGATCATGTCGCGCTATATTTTCCATGAGCGGAAGAAATTCGAAATTGTGGCCGACAATACCTTCAAAGTTTTCTTGATCCTGACTGTTCCTCTCTTCATCGGCACGGTTTTTTTGGCGGGCGGCATAATCCGGCTTATCGGCGGGGCGGGGTTCTCCGAATCGGTTCCGGTGCTTCGGCTTCTCTCGGCGGCGATGGTGTTCATTTTCTTCGGAAACTTTTTTACTAATGTGATAATCGCCGGAAGCCTCCAGAAAAAAATGCTGGGCATCCTCCTTTTTTGCGCCGTTTTCAACATCTCTTTGAATCTATTCCTGATCCCCCGCTTTTCCTATATGGGAGCGGCGCTGACGTCCAGCCTGACCGAAGGCTTGGTGGCGATCCTTTCTTTTTGGGCGGCGTGGAGAAATCTTCAATACGTTCCTTCTTTTTCGAAAATCATTCCCATACTGGTTTCCGGAGCGGGAATGGCCTTTGTTTTTCACAGTTTCCAAAATTTGAGTTTTCCTCTGCAAGCCGTTTCGGGGGTGGTTGTATATTTCCTCCTCCTTTGGCTGTTCCGGGCGATCAGCCTTGAAGAGGTGCGAAGTTTGATAAATAAGCAAAACGGCGAGCCGGCGGAGTTTGAGCCGATTGCATAAATATGCAACTCACGATTCAAATTGTGAATTATCGCAGCCGGCACTATCTCAAAGAGTGCCTTTTTTCGATATTGGAAAATTTGCCGGCTGATCTTGATGTCGAGATTATCGTTGTGAATAACGACGAAAATGAAATCGCTCCTTCTTTGCCGGATTTCGGGCCGCGAATAACATTGCGAGTGATTGAAATGAAGAGAAATATCGGTTTTGGACGGGCGCATAACACGGCTTTTCAAAATTCTTCGGGAGAGTATGTTTTATTCCTCAATCCGGACGCAAAAATTCTTCCCGGATTTTTTGAGGAAATCATAAATGTTTTCTTAAGTGATGAAAAAATTGGAATTGCCAGCCCCTTTTTGATCGATGCCGCCGGAAAAATTCAAGCAGGCAATTTTGGAGAAAAAAGGACGCCGCTCTCGACCATTTTTGGAAAAATTTTGTCTTTTCCGGAAGATATTTTTCAAGAAGAAAATATTTTTGAGGCTGATTGGGTGAGCGGCGGGGCGATGTGCGTCCGAAAAAATATGTTCGAATCGCTCGGCGGTTTTGACGAGAATTTTTTCATGTATTTCGAGGATGTGGATCTCTGTTTGCGGGCGAAAAACGCTGGGTACAAAATCGCGGTTGTCCCGCGGGCCCGCGTTTTTCATGCGGGAGGAAAAAGTTTTGAAAGCGAACGGGAAAAGAAAAAATATTACTATGCTTCTCAGGATTATTATCACCAAAAACATTTCGGTCCGGTTTGGGCGGCGGCCATGAAAATTTTAAGGCTCCCTTTGTATGTAAAGAATGCCAGTTTTTTTTTCAGAAAAATAATATGATAACGGAATATTTTTTGCTTATCATGATCCTCTCCCTTCCTCTTCAATTCGCCTTGAATATCGGCGACGGTTTTGATCTGGTGACGACGCGGGTTTTGGTTCCGCTCCTCTTTCTTTTTTGGCTGGCGCGGGGGTTAGCCCGCAAGAAAATAGAAATTCCCGACAAAGTGGAGCCGTGGCTGGTTGCGGTTTTTCTTTTTTTATCCGCGCTTTCTCTTTTTTTGGGCCGGGACGCAAGCGCCGGATTTCGGAAATTGGTCTATTTTCTCTCGATTTTTCCAATTTTCTTTGTAGCAGCAGATGTTTTTCAGGGAAAGAGATGGAAAGAATATGGGGCGCAGGCAGTTGCGGCCGGCGGGCTTTTAGCGGCGGTCGTCGCGCTTTTTCAGTTTGCGCTTCCCTTTTTTCTTGGAATCGGGAAAGTGGTCAAAATTTGGGAAAATATGGCGCCGGTTTTTCTCGGGCAGTCTTTTGGAAAATTGGTGGCGGGAAATTCGAGCTGGCTTGTAAATGTGCGGGGCGAGACCATCATGCGGGCTTTCGGCTTCTTCCCGGATCCGCATAACTTCGCTTTTTTCATCAATCTTTCTTTTTTTACCGCTCTTGGCTGTTTTTTTGTTGCGAAGGAAAAGAGCCAAAAAATATTTTTGGCAATTTCAGCGGCTCTTGCTCTCCTGGCGTCGATCCTCTCTTTTTCCCGGGGCGGTTATCTGGGCCTCATCGCCGGCGGTTTCTTTTTTGCGGCAGTGTATCTTAAAAGGGCCAATCTCTTAGGAAAGGCAATGCTGGCAGTTTTTATATTCATTGTCGGGATCACCGTTTTCAATTCACAAACGGTCGTGAAGCGCTTGGCATCATCATTCAATTTGCGCGAGGGTTCCAATGCGGAGCGCATCGAAAATTGGAACCAAGCAATGGATATGGTCCGGGATTATCCTCTGTCGGGTGTCGGACTTGGAAACTATGCAAGGACAATTGATCCGGAATCCGGCACGAGGTCGTCAATTTATGCCCATAACTTGTTTTTGGACATTGCGGCGGAAACCGGAATTCTGAATGCAATAGTTTTTTTTGGCTTGCTTCTCTTTTCAGTCTGGCGAGGCGTGAAAAGCGGGAATATGCTCGGGCTGGGGATTGCGGCGGGACTGGCCGGTTTTTTGATCCATTCTGTTTTTGACACGGCGCTATATTCGCCGCAGGCGCTCGCATTGCTCCTGGTAGTAATTGCTCTGGGATTATCTCCATTAAATCTAAAAACTAAAATCGAAAATGGAAAAACTACAGCGTAAAATTAAAAACTTTTTGATCATAGCGATATTGTTTTTATTGCCGGCTTATTTAATAAAAATAAAACCAGGCCGGATTTCTTTTAACGTTCTGGAGCTGTTAATTCTCGGTCTTTTTTTAATTTGGTTTTTTAATAAAGATATAATATACGAGATATCTGGCTTTTCCAGATCTGGCGTAGCCAGACAAAATACAAAATATTTCGTTCCAATTTCCCTTATCTTCACCGGCCTGATCTTATCGGTCATTGCGAACAAAAATTTCCATTCAGGCTTGGGCGCCATCAAGGGCTGGTTCTTTTTTCCGATCTTGTTCGGAATCGTTTTTTATGATGGGATGAAAAAAGACAAAAAATTGCTGGAGCGGTCCCTGGCGGCTTTGTTTTGTTCGGGAGTGGCGGTTTCAGCAGTCGGTTTGGCTTATGAAATTTCGGGTGCTACCACTTACGACGGACGCCTCGCGGCTTTTTGGAGCTCGCCCAACCAATTGGCGATGTATCTCGCGGTTCCGTTTTTGGTCGGCGTGTATTTTGCGAAACGTGAAACGAGAAACGAGAAACGAGAATTTTTTTACTCCGGTTTGATTTTGACAGCACTTGCCCTTTTTTTCACGAAGTCGTACGGAGCCTGGCTGGCCTTGGGGATCTCTCTTCTTGTCTGGCTGGTGTTTGAACTAAAAAATAAAGTAAAAATAAAAAATGTATTTTTGGTTGGATTGATAATCACAGCTTTATTATCTTGGGCGGGAGTGAGCAAGTTTCAGGCTATTCAAAAAATGGGCGGGCGATCTTCGCTGGCCTCTCGGATCATGATCGGGAAATCGGCGGGGTTGATGGCCCAAAAAAATCCGTTTTTCGGGATCGGGCCGGGAAATTTTCAGGAGAAGTATCTCGAATATCAAAAATATTTTCCGCCGTATCTTGAATGGTCGGTTCCTCAACCGCACAATATATTTCTCGCTTTTTGGCTGGAATCGGGAATTTTGGGGTTTGCCGGATTTGTTTGGGTAAGTTTTCTTTTTTTTCGGGACAATAAAATCTCGATCCAAAAGGACCGAGATTTGGGGATATTATTTTCGGCAGTCATGGCCTATATTCTCGCCCACGGCCTGGTTGACACGACTTATTGGCGGAATGATTTGGCGGTGGTTTTTTGGGCGGTTGTTTTTGCAAATTATTATTTATCTAACGGTAGTCCAGCCAAAAGCAAAAAATAATTTTTCTAAAAGCTTAACTTATACAGCTTTCCGTCGGCCTTGTTTATAAAAAACAAGGTTTTTTCATCGGCGGAAAGAAAAGGATTGAGGACGTCGTAGGAATCGTCGATTTTTTCCACTTCAACAAGGCGGTCTTTTTTTCCGGTGGCCACTTCAATTTTCCAAAAAGTGTCGGCGGTTTGGAATTTTCCTTCCTGCCAGTCGTCGGGAAGGGTCGAATTTTCGGAAATATTTCCCGGCATGGCGCAGAAGAGATGTTTTGAATCGGATGACCAAGCGCATTTTTTGGTGAAAGTGGGAAAATTGAGGGAGTGGAATTGCCCGCCGTCGGAATTCATGATGGCGAGGTCTGTTTTTTTTCCGCCTTTCTGGTCAGTGTAGCTCACAGCCGCTGATTTTCCGTCCGGCGACCAGAGAAGGTCGGCGCCGTAGCGGCCTTTCAAGATTTCCTTATCGTTTTCTCCGCTGAAATTCACCAAGTCCACGGAAGTAGCGGTATAGGCATCTGGCATCGGCCAGAAAGAAATAGCGGCGAGCCCCGGAACGGCGGCGATTTCCAGATCGACGAAACTTGTGTCGGCGACTTTCCGCCAATTGCCTCCGTCCGGGTCGGAAACATTCACGGTCCGCTTCCCGGTTTTTGAGTCGTAATATTTGTAGATAATTTTGTCTCCCAAGTTCGACCAGGCCGCGCTGTCAACGCTGTTTTTGAGCGCTGAAACTTTTTTCTCCGCGAGGTCAAGGATGAGGAATTTTGACCCGCTTTTTCCGTCGGCGCGCTTGATGATGGCTGTGTTCCTTGATTTGTTCCAAGCTACTTTTTGGATATCCTTGAAGCCTTCCGTGGAGACGACTTTCTCCAGCTTGCCGTTGAAATCCATCTGGTTGAGCTGGCCGTTATCGGCGGAAAAATAGTAGATCGAGGCGTTGTCCGGCGCGAGAACGGCGCCAAAGGCCGGTTGGTCGGAAACCGCGGAAATTGTTTGCTTGCTCGCCGTAGCTTCAGCGGAAACAGAATTGGCCGGAGCCGTATTTTCTGAAGCGCTTGAAGCGTTTTCGGTTTTTCCCTCTGCGGTTGATTTGGCGGCGGTTTGGGATGACGCCGAAGAATCCGTTTTTTTGAAAGCGTAGTTATAGGCAAAAATAATGGCGATGGTGAGCATCAAAACAAGGGTGGAAATGGCAAAAATCTTTTTAGGCATGAGGTTTATTTGGACAGATAATAATTAAGCATTATGTTTTCCTCGTCTTCGCTGGGGTTGCCGTAATATTTTTCGAAGCCGATCTGGGATGTGCTTTCTTTGGCAAGATATGTCTTGTCGTCGGTGAGGTTGTAGAGCGCGACCATTCCGGTTCCTCCGCAGTCATGTTCGGTGCATCCGCCAAGGGCGAGATATTCTTTTCCGTCATCCATTTTGTAGGCCTGGGACGGGAATGAAACATACATCAGTTCGGTTTTGAAAGCGGGATAGACGCTTTTTATTTTTCCAACAAGGTCCGAATCTTTTTCAAAGGTTTCGAAAGCGTATTGCCCGTATTTTTCGGAGATTTCGGGCGCGTCGATTTTTTGTCCCGGGATCGAAGGGGGTTCCGGCAGTTCCTGGACCGTGTCGGCGTTTTGGTTCCGGGCGGGCTGGGCGGAGGGAAGTTGGCCGGGAACGGTATCCGTGGCGGATTCTCCGCTTGGATTCAAGAGGGATGTTTGGATCGGATTGTTTTTATTGACAACATAAAGCCAAGCCACGATGGCAATGGCGACGATGAAGACGAACGCGACGAGGTAGATATTTTTTGAGGGGGTGTTCATGCGGGTATTATAGCAAGATAACAAAAGTTTTAAAAAAAATTACTGGCTTGCGCTTATTTTTTGCGCATAATAAGCTTCTTTTGCAGTAACCTTAGGAACATACTCTTGTGTTTCTTTAAGAGGAGGGATTCCTCCATACTTATCTACATTTCCTGTCCCAGCGTTATAGGCGGCAAGGGCTAAGTTTATATTGCCGTTATACTTGTTTATAAGATTAGCTATAATATTTGTTCCAACCGTAATGCTTGTTTCTGGATCTTTGAGTTGTTCGGTAGTAACGCCATAATCAGCCGCCCAATATTTAGGCATTATTTGCATCAGGCCGACAGCTCCCTTAGGGCTGACAGCATTGGGATTCCCTTGGCTTTCTTGATCAATCATTGCCAATATTAGGGAGACTGGCACAATCGGATTTTTTTCATGAGCGGCCTGGGCTAGTGGCAAGTATTGTAAAACTCTCGCCGCAGTAGTTGGAGCGGGACTGACAGCAGTCTTGGCTCCATAAATTTCAGATACGCCTGTGGTATTTGGATAAACGGTGATTGGCTGGTCGACGCCTTTGATCTGGGTGATGCTGCGGAAACTCACGAGATCCGGATTGATGGTGTTGAGGATAATATAGGCGCAAAGGCCGAGGACAAGCCCCAAAATCGCCGATCCTACCGTCTCCTTGGCGCCGGAAACATTTCCCGTGGTCGATCCGATGAGGTATTGGTACGCGGCGATGATGAGCATGAAGAGGGCGAGAATTCCGATTATCGCGTACCCGAAATTGATTATGTCTTTCATGTATTGGATAAAATCGCCGGTTTGCTCCGATCCCGGAATTTTTTCCTGGTTTTTATAACTGCTTGAATCAGCGAGAACCGGATGAAAAAATGAAAAAAAAGCTGTGAAAAAAATTACAGCCAGAAAAAAAACGGAAATTTTCTTTTTGTATTTCATTTGAAAAATATTTTGATTTTCTTATTTGCCGGTTATTTGCGTGATGCTCCGGAAACTTACCAAATCCGGATTGATCTTATTCAGTATGATATAGGCGCAAAGGCCGAGGATAAGGCCGATGAGGGCGGAAACAATGGTTTCTTTCGCTCCCGAAACATTTCCCGTGGTTGAGCCGATGAGATATTGATAGGCGCCGATGAGAAGCATGAAGATGGCGAGGATCCCGATGATGTTATATCCGAACGTGATCACGTCTTGCATATACTGGATGAAATTACCGGTAGTCTGGCTTGCTCCCGGAATTTTTTCTTGGTTTTTATAACTGTCAGTGTCGGCCAGGGTTTTATTCGAAAGAATGAATAGAAGCAAAAAACAAAAAGCAAAAATAGCAATTTTTAAAAAACTGATGGCTTTTTTTCTATCTTCAGTCTTCATCGTTTTTGAAACCTAAGCTTTGGCTAAGCCCGTAAAAACCGGCGCTCATTATGAACATCACGGAGACAGTGATGACAAGGCGCAAAAGATACATGAAATAATGCGGCAGATGGGTGCTGATGGCCGCCAGGATCTGTCCCGGATGGCCGAGCGACGTCGCATCTTCGGCGTCAAGCGGAGCGGCGACGGTGGTGATGTCAATGCTCGAGCTTGCAAGCAGTGTGGAGGGCGTGATATCCCAAGCCGTGCCCAGAATATTTTTTTCGTCCGCGCTCCAATACCGCTTCACGTCGGCTTCAATGGTATAGCTGGCGCCTTCGGCGTCCCCGGTTTTGAACGCGAGAGTTTTCCCGCTATCATCGGTTGCTACATCGGATATGCCGAAAGTTTCCGGATCAAAATCCGAATCAGCGATGCTCGTGCCGTTGATTTTCCAGTCAATTTCAGCGTTTTCGCTCCCGCTAAAAAGATAATCCGGAGAAAGGCCGACAGTATAAGCGACGTCGCTTCCCGTATCGGCTTCAAAAACATGACTGCTCGACAATTCGTAAGAAAGGTCCCGGGTATTCTCGTCATCGACGGAATAAGTGGTCGGACGGCTGTTTGGGTTTGTTGAGAATATGTATGCCGATGGATCAACTACGATGAGTTGCCGCGTGCCAGCCACCGGCTCAAGCGCGTCTTTCGGAGTGGCTTTCACGGTTATGTCAAGGGTCTCTCCGGCATTTTCAACAATTCCAAAAAAAGTGGTTGCATCATCCCATCCGGAAAACAGGTCGGACGGATCGGATGGGGTGGGATAATCTGTCCCATTAATGTTCCAAGAAAATTCGCTTCCGGAAACATCATAACCGCTCGAGGAAACTTTGGCGGCTAGCAATTGATTTTTAACTACGGGGCAATAGGTGGCGCCATTGCAAACCTCTTTTCCGAGAGTTGCTTTTCCGCTTGCCGTATCGACCTGGAAGAATTGGAGGCGGATCCCTTTTTTGTTTACGGGAATGACAACGCTTGCTCTTCCGCGTTTCGAAGCGGTCCCGGATGAGCGCGAGGCGGTAACCGTCACTTTGAAATACTGCAGGTCGTCGTTTCCTGACATAGCTGAAGTTTTGGGGGTGAAAGAAAAACTGGAAAGGCCCAAGCCGCTTGAAACGGTATCTGTGTCAAAATTGTCGGCGATATCCATTTTTTTCCAACTGTCTTCGTCTTCCAGATCTCCTTTTTGGATATACCAAGCATAATAGAGATTTCCCGGATCGAGGTCGGTGTTATCAAGCGACGAGTTCACGGTGATTTTATCCGCGTTGGAAATGCTTCCGTCCCCTGAAATATTGTCCGCGTTGGCGTTTGACGGATCGGCAATAGGATCATCCGGACTATAAGCGAGCGATAGTTGGAGTTTTGCGTCCCCTTCTTCGCCGGGCGCTTGGGTGGCAAGGTACCCGAAGCCGTAGTCGTCGGAACTGTCGCACTCATCGTTGCTCATGAGCCCCGCCTTGGTCGAATCGCAAACGCCAAGGTATCCCCACATTATTTTGTAGTAAGCGTTTTCTTCGTCGGTGGGAAGCATGGAGGTGCCTTCAATGACGACCCCTACCCGGTCGCCGGACCGGTATGTCCAGGTAAAATCCTGCTGGCCGAGTCCGATCACATCGGCGCCGTCCGAAAAACCGTCGCCGTCCGTATCGGGATCAGTCGGGTCGGTTTTCCAATATTCCTCCTCGCCGGTGGTGAATTTTCCCGATCCGCTGGTATATCCTTTGGCGTTTACCCATTTGTGTTTGCAGGCGATGTTATAATCCAATCCGGAGGTGTCGTTGTCATAGCTGTTGGACGATCCGCTATACCCTTGAAATCCATAAGCGTCGTTGCTCACGCCGAAACTGTGCCGGAAACAGCGGGAATAGTCGGTATCATTCGAGCCCGTGGAGAAATTTGTGCTGGTATGAAGCGAATCGTATTCAGTGGAGCAAACGGAATAGTAGGTATCGAGGCAAGATTGGATGACGGATTCATTGGTTGATTGAAGAGCAGTATAACCAAAACAACTTTCATAATTTTGGTTGTAACTGGACGGGCAATAATCTGTTCCGCTGTCGTATCCGGAATAACCCGTGTCGGTCGGGTTCAGCACCAGATAGCAGCATTGGTTGTCGGAAGAAAGGGTTCCCCAGGACAGGGTATCAGCGGCGCATGACGAGCAATAGGAATTGTTTTGGGAGCTTTGCAATTGATAATACGATTCAAAAGCGCTCTTTTCCGTATAGAGGTTGCAGCTTGACGGTGCCGGTTCGGATCCGCAATATTCCGAGAGGCTGGCATCGAAATTGTCGCTGTCTTCAGTGAGTCCGCCTTTTCCGTCCGATCCCCCCATCGGAGCCTGGTCTTTGTCGGCATCATAGCTGTTCGAATCGACGTCCGGCCAACCGTCGTTGTCCGGGTCTTTGTCCTGGCCGGCATAATCCTGGCCGTCGAGTTCCGGATCATAGTCACCATGAGCCATTATTTTGGCGGCTTCAATCTTTCCTTCCCGGATGGTGTTGGTGGCGGTTTCGGGTTTTCCGTTTTTGGTATGGATGATATACCAGGTATAATAAAGGTTTTGTGGATCGTTTTTGAAAAATTCCGGGAGGGCATAGGCGGTGACTTTCTCCCCCGGTTTCGGATTGGTATTGTCAAAGGAAAGTTCGGCCACGGGGGCGGAATATTTCCGGTCGGCAGTGCGAAGGATGTCGGAAGTGAATCCGTAGCGGCTTTCCGTGTTTTGCATAAGCTCATTGGCCATGGAAACCATTTGGGAGCTGTCGATAGTGAGAGCCCCGTAGGGAACGCTGAAAGAATAAGCCAAGGTGATTGCCGGAAAAGAAAGGTTTATAAAAAGTCCGATTATAACTGCGACAGAAAATATTTTTGTTTCGTTTTTGCGCATAGCCTAAAATCTGCTTTGGTTGATTACTTTTATGATCATTATATCCAAACTGGCGGAAATTATCCACATGGCGATGGCGCTGTAATATATCGACCGGCCCTGGCGGACGATGATTCCGGCGGCAAGGGATGAGCAACCGACAAGCGCCAGGACGGCCCAATTCGTCCGCGCGTACGGAACAGTCTGCAAAAGCGCGGCGAGAAGCAATGAAAAAATCCCCAGCTTTTTCTCAAGCCCCAATTGCAGGAATCCCCGAAAAAAAACTTCGGAAAAAAATTGGAAAGGCAGTGAAAAAAATATCTCATACAGCAAGAAGTTTAAAAACCCGGAAACAAGGACGCGCGCGACGGGAATTTGTCCGGCCCAAGGAGAATGGAAGACGAGAAAATAGTGCCCGGCAACGAAAGCGATGGTGAAAATGATGCCAAGCGCGATCCCCCAAAACTTTTTCCCCGCTCCAAAACCGAAGTTTTGCAAAGGTTCTTTCAGGACGAAGATCATGATAGCAACCGGAAAAGACGCGTACAAAAAAAATGAAAGCCAGAAAGGATCGCCGAATAATTTTTGCGGGAAGAAAAAACTCACGAGAAAGATGAGAAGCGCTGAAAATCCGATCAGCCACTCACGGCGGTTTTTCCAAGTTTTTTTTCTTGTGTCTATGTATTTGAGGGCCATAATAATCAGGTAGTTGCGCTGGCCGGGTTGGAAGTCGAATTTCCTTCACCGGACTCATTTTTTCCGCGGTCATAAAGGACGCAGAGATACAAAACAAAAACATAAATGACCGTCCAGGGCAGGAGGGATATTCCCGGGAGGGCTTCGGCCATGAATTCGACGGCGATTCCCATAATATATTTGGCAAATCCGCGGTTGGCGAGTTTTTCTCCCGCCAAAACCAGGACGGTTACGGTGAGGATGAGAAACATCAAGTCGCTTACGAAAGTGATGGTCATCCCGATCGCGCCCATGGTCGCGGTGGCGATTTGGCCGGCTACGGGGACTAGGTTTAGCAAAGACGACGTTCCTGTTCCCACTGCCATGAAGGCGATATCGAAAATGTCTTTCAGCATGGCAAAGGTGAGCAGGAAAAAGAAAAGCCAATCGCGGGACATGTCAATTTTTTTATAAACGGCTCTGCCGGTGGAAAAAACCGTTCGAAGTTTCCCCGCTTTGGCGGGATCCGGCAAGACGGAAGGGACATTTTGCCGGAGCTGTTTCAGTTGGTTTTTGTAGTCGCTTTCTTGTTGCGGTTCTCTTCCTTTTGTTTGGGGATTGACCGAAAAAGCGCCGGACCGGAGGCGCCGGCTTCTTTCGATGAAGTTTTCAGCGGGATTGGCTTCGGGACGCTTGGGGCTTTCCCGATGATCTTTGGGAAAATTGGAAACGCGGGCCCCGTCCCGGAAATTTGATGTAGGCATATGCGAACAGTGAACAGTGATCAAAGAACAGCGAACAATATTTCCAACATATTGATCCTTCTTCATTGATCATCGCAAAAGCTAGTCTTTGTTTTCTTCCCGCTCGAGAAGCTGGGCGGGGTTTGAGGTAACAAGCTGGTCTTCGGAGCGCGATGCAACGACCTGGATGGCGACGTGTTTCGTTCCGGCAAAGAAAATTCCCTCCCCCACATTGGCTTCAAGAAGCATGAAGCGTTCCTGGTCGGTGAGGAAAAAAGTGTCGCCGATGGTGTCGATGGCGGCCGGAGACTGTTTCAAGAGCAGTTGGATGGAAGAGTTGGTGACGATCGGCTTCCCGTATTTCGAAGCCAGGAAGTCACCGATATCCTGCGTGATGGTGGTGAGTCCGGCGAAGTATTTCCGGCAGCGCTTGGCGATCCCGAACATGAATGATCCGGCGTCTTCGTACTGCATCATCACCCAAGCTTCGTCCACGACAATCATGCGCTTCTTCATGCGCGAGCGGATCTCGTTCCAGATGAAATGGAGGACCACGTACATGGCGATCGGCCGCAACTCTTCCTGCATATCGCGCAAGTTGAAAACCACCATGTGGTTGGAAAGGTTCACGTTGGACAAGTTGTTGAGGAATCCGGAAAAAATTCCCGTTGTGTATTTTTCAAGACGGACGGCCAGATCTTCCGCCCCTTCCATGCTTTGGAGGACGTTGTAAAGGTCCGACATGGTAGGAAACTGCTCGCGGGTGAAAGCGCGCAAGTTGCTTTCCGGAGTGATGTCTTTTATCTCATATGTTTCCGTGATGGCGCGGTCAAGGATCGAATCTTCTTCCGGCGTGATGTTTCCGAGCATGATGTGGAGGAGCCCGATGAGGTTCGCGATGTTGTTGCGGAGGACGTCGCGCGGATCTTCGTCCTCGGGAATATTGGGAAGGTCGAAAGGGTTGAGATGATAGTCCGAGTTGAGCGAAATATTGATGAAGCTCCCGCCGACAGCTTCGCATAAATATTGATACTCATTTTCCGGATCAAGGACGATCACTTCCGTCCCCATCATGAGCGAGTGCAAGATTTCGAGCTTCACGGCATAGCTTTTCCCGGCGCCTGATTTCGCGAAGATGACCATGTTGGCGTTCTCCATTTGGAAACGGTCAAAAAGGACCAAGCTGTTGTTGTGGAGGTTGATGCCGTAAAGTATCCCGGAATTCGAAGACAGATCCGAAGAAACGAAGGGGAAAGTGGTGGCGAGCGGCGAGCTGTTCAAGTTGTTGGAAACAGCGAGCTCGTCATTGGCGAGCGGCAAGGTGGAGCAGAATCCCTGTTCGGCGCGGAAAATCGCCTCCTTTACATAAACCAGGCGCGATTCAAGAAGGGACTCGATGAACATGGCGGTTTTGTCGATGTCTTCTTTTGATTTTCCGTAGAGGGTCATATAAAGGCCGAAGTGGAAAAAACGCTCGGTTCCCTGCTGGAGCTTGTCGCGCAATTCCTCGATGTTTTGGAGGGCGGATTCCAAGATCGGGTCGCGCACTTTCCCGGCTTCCTGTTCAAGGTGGATCTGGGATTCCACCTGGGTGACGCTCCGGCGCAAACTTTTCATGATGACGCTTGTATCGATCGGGTGGATGAACATGGCGATGTCCATCGGTTTGTCGAGGTTTATGATCGGCGAAAACCATCCCGATTGGAGAAACTTGGGATAAGTGGTCGTGAAAATGGTCTTGGCAAAAGTATCTCCGATGCGGACATGGGAAGCGGTGACGTCGATTGCCGCCGGCGCGATGAGATCAATCACGGAGGCGAGCCCTTCATGATATAGCTTCTCCGTTTCTTTGTCGGGCTGGTTGGACAATTTTGGGGCTGGTTTTTTTTTGGTGAAACTAAACATAGGATTCAGCGATCGTTGCAAAATATTTTTTAGACTGCCGAGATATTGAGTTCGTCCGTGCTTATCATATCCGTGTTCTCCGTCACTCCCGGGTTGTAGGAATTATAATACAATTCGATCAGCTCTTCCGTTGAAAGCGGAGCCATGCGGATCCCGGTTCCGCCGAGCCCGGCCATCACATGGTCGACCCTTTGCCAGAGCTGGCTTTTGTAGTTCTCAAATTCCATTTTTTTCTCGAGCATGATCTGTTGCGGATTGAGCGCCACCCGGATCCGGTCGACAAAACCTTCTTTTTTGGCTTCAGTGAGGGCAAAAGGGATGATGATGAAAAAAGATTTGGCCATTATGTTTGAAGCGTCGACCATATTTTTCACGAAATCCCGGTATTCGGCGATCTGGAAACGGAGAAGCTCGTTGGGCTGTTCTTTCTCTTTGATGCTCAATGTCTCGAGATACGGGTTGATATCCATTTTTCGGGAACTAACGACAATTTGGATCGGAAAGTCGACTGAATTGAGGAAGCTTTGGTAGTTGGCGACAATTGCTTCCTGCTCCTGGCTGGATTTGAGGTCGAAGTTGATGGACGAGACCATAAGGACCGCCCGCAAAGTCCCGTTTTTGAGGATCACCACTCCGTCTTTGATTTCGGCGATATCGACAAAAGACTGGACGGCTTTTCCGGCGGAATTGTCTTTGGTCAAATTTTTGGAATGTAATGTTTCCATAATTTCAGTGATCGTTGTTACTTTCTCGTGTCCAGTTCCCACGCAATCCGTTTCAGCTGGCCCCGGGCGGGCAGGTGTTTCACGGGCGTCGGCGGAGCGGCATTTTTTGATTGCGCGAGGGCGGCTTTCTTCCGTTCCAGGCTGTCATCCCGGTATACCCGTTTCCAGATATATTTTCGGGGCTTCGCGAAATATTGGAATGTGTATCCGACGAAAGTGACAAGAGGGACTCCCTGGGGACGCCAGAAGGCGAATCCGCCAAAAATGACAGCGATGAACAGTCCGATGACGAGGAAGAGCTGGCTGTCGAAAGCGGTGTAGGCCACCACAAGAAGAGCCACTCCCGCGCCGAGCCACAGAAGCTGTTTCCCGGTGAGCCCGAAAGCGATTTTGTCTTCGATGTCGATAAATTGGGGAACTCCGGCGTACATTTTTTCAGTGATCAGTGAACAGCGGTCAATGATCAAAATTATTCTCGATTTATTTTATTGGATATTGTATTTATGTTTGACCAAAGCATCTTGCTTACTTCTTCGGCGTTTTTATAAAAATCCAGGTATTCGACTTTAGAAATATAATTTCTTTTACAGGCGAAATTCATGAAATATTTTGCTTCTGCAAGCGATGCATAGGCAATCTCGAGATGATGCAGGAATATGCGGCTTCTGTTTTTTGAATAACCTTCTATTATATTCGCTGGAACAGAGAACAGGGCGCGTCGTATTTGAGAGATTAATCCGTATAATTCTTCCCTGGGAAATTTTTGTGTCAAATCATATCCTTTATGTGCCAGCTTGTCAGCTTTTTGTTTCAATATACCCTTGCCATTCATTGATCTTTGCTCTTTGTTCGTTGGTCATTCTCCCCGAAGGTCCACCACGTTTCCTTCCAGTTTCGGTTCAGGCAAGCCGTCGTCGCTTATCGGGTCATAAATGATATGTTTCGGGCGGTTGCGGTTGTCGGGTTGGGATGGGCGAAATCCGTTGCGGCTCGTGATGCTCTTGATCCGCACGGGCGGTTCGTCGCTCTTTGCGGAAAAATCAGGATGGAGGTCGGTGACAAAATTGGCCGGAGCGGGACTTGGAACTTGAGGGGTTGGCGGCGGTGCCGGCGGACTGTATGACCTCACGAAAGCAGTTTCTTTTTGAGGAGCGGGTTGGGGTTTTGGAATGAATGCAGGTTTAGCTGGTTGAGGTTGAGGCTTGAAAACAGGTTTGGCAGGTATTTGAGAAACGCCTCGCTCTTCCCGAAAAGGAACCTGCGCAACCGATTGATCGTTGATCTTTGATCGTTGATCTTTGTTTCCCGCTCGCTGTTCACTGTCAAAGATGATTTCCCCGTTTTCCTCATCCACCGGAAGAGGGATATTTTCATCAAAGGACCTTATTATTATACTCAATTTTTCCCGATCCGGCGAATCCAGGTTCACGCCGTTGGCGCTTCGGAAAAGATATTCCGTGCGCTGCATCTGGGTGTGCCGGGCATAGCCGAGCCGGGAGACATAATCGTGGATCCAATTTTTGATGGTCGGGTCTTCCAACTCATCTGAATTTTGCGATTCGATATATCCGCCGGTGATTTCAAGGCCAGCCAGTTTCGGGCGGCGTTCGACGATTTCGCGCGCGGTGAGTTTGGGGAGGCTTGCCAGATATTCCCCCCACGGATCCCAGTCGATGATTTCATGTTGGATGTATCTTGTGATTTCCTGCGCGGTGAGCAGGCTCACTCCCATCCGGCTTTCGATTTCTTTCGGAAAATCTTCGAACCGCACTTCTCCGAAATAGTATTCGCGGATAAGCCGCGTGATGTTGGCCAGCCGCTCAAGCTCAAAGCCGTATTTCCGGCCGATTGCTTGGATTTTTTGGGAAGTTTCGGTTGATGCCAGTCTATATCTGATGTTTTTTTCCAACTTGGAGAATTTTAAACTTATTTCCCTATTTTGCTCCAGTGATTCCTGGCTTAAATCCTGATTAACAGGAACAAAAAAAGGCGTTGTTGAAACAAAAATTTGTTGTTCGGAATCAATAGTTTGAAAACTAGGCATTTTTTGGCTTGTTATGATTTTATTTAAGTAACTGGCCGTCCATTCGAATCATAAACAGTCCTTCCGCGCGAGCGATAGTCTGTAGCGGTATGAATTGAACCAGTTTGTCCGGCTGAGCCTTGTTGGCTATTGTTCAAATCTCCATTATTGCGAAGATTTCTAATGAATTCAATATTTTTTGCATGGCCGCCTGATAGTATGTTTGTAATCAAACGTTGATCCGTGTTTTCATAATTTTTTAGTTTGCTAAGTATCCATTGTCGTCCAGTCGCATTCCTCGAAAGATTTCCTAGATCCTGCTTACCAAAGTCGCTTGGTGACAATCCACCGAGCTCATCGTTATATAATTTTGTTATTGCTTCAGTGTTGCCAGTGGCTCCCTGGCGCACAGTTTCTGCATCAATGACACTGCTGGCTTTTCCTTTCTTGCGAAGGTTTCCGTACACTGATTTTCGAACATCGTCATTTGCAAGGGCTTTGACAAGTTTCGGACTTGTCCAGATGTCGTTTCCATTTGCGTCTTTTGTGTATCCCATTTGTGATGCAACCATAATAGCAGCCGAATCTCCCTTGAGGGCATCACTAACAATAGATGCTTCGGAGTCGTTTTCTCTTTCCTTAGCCTTTTTCTTAACATTGGCAATATTAAACGGTGCAGTTATTGATTTTCCCGTCTCCTGAGCATCTTTTGCCATCTCTGCGCGGCCTTCTTTATTCAAAATTCTCCAGCCGCGTCTTTGTGCGATGCCGCTCTTCATACCTTTATAATAATTCCCCGCGATAGGAACTTTTTCAGGGAGTCTCACCGCGGCTCCCCACATGCCTCCGCCTTTGGTCATTCCTGCTCCCCATTTCATGAACTTGTTCGCGTTTCCGACAATTGTTGCTCCTGCTCCTCCTCCGAATTGCTTGGCCATGAAGATTGAAGCGTATAGAAAAATGATAGTCGTGAGGTAGTGAACAATATTAGTAATTGTGTCTTCTATATTCGTGCCGTCTTTTACAGGAGAAACTTCAGGGAGGGCACTTGATAACTTTGTTGTAAGTAAAAGAAAAAAAGCGGCAGCTGGGCCGTAATAAGAATATTCAAAAAGGGCTGACCACCATTTTGAAGACATCTTGGAAAAATCAGGAATGATTATCGCGAAGAAAGCCAAAGGAGAGACAATAATCAGTATCATAATAGCAACAATTCGAATAATTAAAAAAATTGCCATTACTAAATAAGCTACTCCCAGCATGAAGAGAAAGATTACGGCAAAAAGATACTGAATGGATATATATGCGGCCCTTGTATTTGTTTCCGATATAGTAAAACCATTTGGTAAGGATTTGTATATTATTTCCGCTATCTTTGCTGACTTTGCTATAATGGTCGAAGTAGACTCCTCCCCGGTTCCATAGGTTCCCATTTGAGAAAGGAATATGTTCATAAGAAGCTGTGATCCATCAAAAATGAATACGGCGATGGGCTTCGAAAAATTGATAAGAAGCGCCATCAAAACCACCCAAAGCAAAGTTTTCTTGGCATGATATTTTTCAATCTTAAGAATGGTGCAAATGGCAATAAAGAGAAGAATCAATAAGAAGAATAAATTACAAACATCGCGCACAACTGTCCATCCCTGAACCACCATTTCACTGTTGGAAAAATTGTATAAATTTGGGCTAAGGGCTAAATCAAGCGTCCGAGCGGCATAAATTATCAGCCATTTCAGGAAAAAAACTAGTATCGATAAAACTCCTACAACTGCTTGAAATATGACAGCAAGACCTCCCTCAGCAAGACCCCTAAGAGCGGATGAGATGCTGACATTTTCATTTTCTGAATATGCTCCTGCTGCATCGCTTGTTGTTGTTTGATTATTGTATACATAATTTGCAGCATCTGTTATTCCCCATTTATTACTTACTAGTTCTTCTATGGCGGTTATTATAGAGATATATGATGTGCCTGATGCCTGTAGCTTATCTATTTGACTATCGCTGTATCCTGCATAACTCTTAAGGGTGCTTCTTTGGGTGTCTGCATAGGTAAGGGCAAAAGAATTTTTTGCAGAAAAAAAGAAAATAGAAAAAAGAAAAAAAATGAAAACCATCATTTTCTTCCAACGCCACCGGATTGCAAAAAAACTCCTGGGTTTCCCGGACATGTTCCTTGCTCCCGTGTCATATCCTGTTTTTTTGTTTTTATTTATCCCAAGCATTTTTTAGGTATTGAAAATTTTTTGAAAAATTTAGCTAAAGTTTGCCCTTTTCGGCTATTGACAGAAAGTCTGGATTTTGGTAGTATTATTCATAGAAAGGTCCTTCGGCCGTGGTTTATACACCACACTTAGCGGAAGGTCCTTTTTTGGTTTTTATGCGTCCCATATATTCGGGCCTTCGGTTGGGAAAACAGAGATCAGATATTTTTGTTTGTTCTTCATATTTTCTTTGATTTGGACACAAAACAGTTCATTTTCCGCGGAAGTGCCATAGAAGCGGTGCACTTCATGAAAATCTGTTCCGGAAAACTTTTTTGCTTTTGTTTTATAAACTTGCATACCATATTTTTAATCGGCTATTGGCAAAAAACTTCAAGTTATAGTATTATATCGAAAATGGGCTTCGGCCTCCGAGAACCCCCGCAAGGGGGTTCGTTTTTTATTTTATCTTTGAAAATGTATCGGTGATCCCCTGATTCACCATCTGGGTGATCGAGGTGGTGACCATGTTCGCCACCACTTCCGGAATGGATTTCGCATAGGTGACGAGCTTGATGCCCATGCTCTGTGTTTCGTTGAGAAAATTGTTGAGCATCGCGCCGGGGAGTGAAATTTCTTCGTCTTTCCCGGAACTGGAGCGGCTGGATCCGTATTTGCTTGTTTTTGAGTCCGAAGATGTTTTTTTCTTGCTCGCGTATCCGCTTCCGGCAAGGCCCTCCGCCATCTGAGTCTGGATTTTTTGCTGGTAGGCGGCTTGTTTCAGAGCTTCGGCTTTGAGGTATGTCGTCGCGAGATCATTTTGCGGTTCGGCGGCTTTGATCCAGATTTTCCAATCCACAGGGCTGTTCGATTTGAAGATGTAGGTCGGGTCGTCGATGTATTCCTGGATATCCGGCACTTGCTCGAAAACATTTTCGGTGAGAGCGTTGCTTGCGGGGGTGAGGATATATTGCTTGGTGTAGTTGTTGGCGGATGTGTTCAAATTGGTGAAGAAGTCGCTGGTGACGGTGGTGGCGTAGTTTTGGGCGGTGCTGTAAACAAAGCTTTGCCAGTTGGCAATAAGCATGCCGGCAAGGCCCTGGGAGGATGATCCGGAACTTGTTTTGAGAAGGCTCAACATCCGGTTCTGGATGACGCGCATGGCGGCCATTTTGACGTTGGCAAGAAGCGTATCCTGGATGGACTTCACCATTGTTTCCACCGACTGTTTCCAAATGGCGGCCATCATCGCCCCGCCCCATTCTCCGGCTTGGGCGGGCTTCGGCCGCGCGACAAAAAATACGGATACAATCAGGACAAGCGCGATCAGTTTTTTGTATTTGCTGGATAACATTATCTAAAAACTGAAATCTAAAATCGAAAAATTTATCGAAAATCAGGATTTCTATTCCGTGAAATTTATATAGTCTATTCCGTATTCATCGAGAATATCTGTGAGTTCAGCCTGGGTTTCACTCGCTTTTTCGGCGACGGATTGGAGGGTGGAAAGGCCGACCAGGCTTTTCATCGGGTCGGTGGCATCGGGAACGACGCTGTCCTTGAGGCCGAGGGTATATATCGAAAGTTGGAGCATTGACTTGTGGATGTCCTTGAGGAGGTATGGCGTTTCAATTTCTTTGAGCTGGTCGATTCCCGCCTGGGCTTTTTCGGCGTAGCTTTCGATCGCGCTCGAGTCCCCGCTGGAAAGCGCGGAAATCAAATTGGTGCTTTCCGAATCGAGGCTGGTTTGCAGGTTGCTCACATCTTTTACCGGGAAAGGAGAGTTGGAAGCGAAAACGAAAGCGACTTGGGAGAGATATTTTTCAATCTGCGTTTTTTCTTCAGCCTTCACTTCGTCGTCGGTCATATTTTCCCCATCCACTTCGGGAAGGATTTTCATATCATCGTCGGATATTTCCGGAAGATCTGTGGAAACCTCGGCGCCTTGGAGGGCGTTTTGGACGATTTGGGAATAATCTTCGGCGGAATAGTCAGGATTATTAACGAAGTTGCTGTCGGCGGATACTTTGTCGGTGGTAACTTGCATCAGCTGGCCGATCATTTGGTCGGTGAGGTTGGAGCTGTCTGTCCCGAAAGAATAACCGGAAAGAGATTCGTCGCTCAATGAGCCTGATGATGCCGAAGCCGTTTGATTAAGCGGATCCGTTTTTTCAGCTGTTTTGGCTGTGGCGTTGGAAGCTGTTTCGGCCACCACTTTGTCTCCCGGAGCGGGTTTCAGGGGGTCGTATCCGCTTTCCACTTCTTTCCCGTCGGAGTATCCGTCGCCGTCCGTGTCGGGGTTGCGCGGATCGGTGCCGAGCATGCGCTCTTCCTGATCAGTGAGGCCGTCTTGGTCGGTGTCGAGAAAAAGAGAATTACCATTTTTGTTCTCCGCCATAGCAAAAAACGTCGTCGCGAATACAACGAAACTCACAGCCAGAAATGCTATGATTTTGAGTTTGTTTTTTGCTTGTCGCATCGGCTTGATTATACCACAAATCGGATTCGCCAACAAAGAAAAAATGTTGATAAGTCGAGGGATTGTGTGGTAGGTTGGAGATGGAATTTAGAATTGATAATCTAGATGCAAGATTATGGCTTGGAAGGCCCAACCTTCAGAGGCCGAAGGTTGGGACTTCTGTTTTTCAATGATAAAAAAAATAATTCAAAAAATAGAATCTTATCCCCTTACCTTCACTGGTTGGCTCACGGCTTTTTCTGCACTCATAGCTGTCCGGATGCTGGGCGAACATCTCTTGTCCGGATTTCAAGACAAAAGCCTTTCCTATTTCATCGGATCAGCCCTTGCCGCCTGGCTTTTTTTTGCTTTTTCGTATCTCATTGTTCTTATTTTCCTTGCCTTTTGGCTGGAAGAAAGCGTCCGAAAAATTGCCAATATTCTTCTTTGGGGATTTTGGCTGGCGGTTTTCCCGCCGGTTGTCGACAAAATCTGGTGCGGGCAGAACTTTTGCTGGAGTTTTTATAATTTCGACAGCTTCCATGGTCTTTTTTGGCGCTTCCTGACCTTTTTTGGAAACAACGCCCAAATTGGAATTACCTACGGAGTGCGGGTGGAGGTGGCCCTTGCCGTCATTTTTGTTGGAATTTATGCTTATATAAAGCAAAAAAAAGCAGTGAAAGCGATTCTAACCTCGTTTTTCGCTTATGTCATTCTTTTCATCCTCGGCTCTTTTCCATCTTGGCTTGCGTACCTCTATTTTTTGCCGAAAAAAAGCCTTTTTTCAGTTGCAAATACTGATATAGCCGGACTTTTTCTCACACCCGTACAATTATTCTCGGTTTCAGAGACGGACTATGTCAACGTCCTCAATATCAAGATGAACTTAGCCTACGCTTTCTTGTTTTTTTGGCTTGTAGCCCTGTTTTTTTGGCTTGAATATAAAGAAAAATTTTGGGATATTACAAAAAACATTCGCTGGATCCAAATCCTGATCCATGGAGGCCTGGTGATGGCCGGAGCGGGTTTGGGAGCTTTTTATTTCCCGGCCAACCTGAATATTAATATATTTTCTCTTTTGGCTTTGGCCAACCTGGTTTTGGCGGCGGTTTGCGCCTGGCTGGCCTCCGTTTTTCTCAATGACCAGGTGGATTTTGAAATTGACAAGGTGACGAATCAAAGCCGGCCTCTTGTTACGGGAAGGCTTGAGTATGCCCAATATTCCCAGTTATTTTGGGTATTTTTTATTTTTTCATTGATCCTCTCGCTCACGGTCGGGCCGAAGTTTTTTCTGATAGCGCTCGCCTATCAAGCCATCGGCTGGGCTTATTCCGCGTGGCCGTATCGCCTCAAACGTTTTCCGCTCGCCGCCAGTTTTTTCTCGGCGCTCGCCCTCACGCTTCTTTTTTCATCGGGCTTTATGCTTCTTGCCGACGGGCAAAATATCAATCATCTCCCCCATCAGGTTTTTTGGCTTTTGGTCATCGCTTTCACGATTTCTCTTCCCATCAAAGACTTGAAAGATATCAAGGGTGATCGCGCCAACCAGGTTTATACTATCCCCGTCCTTTTGGGTGAAAGTTGGGCGCGCTTTGCCATCGGGCTGGGGATTTTCGTGTCGTACGCCTTGAGCGTCATTTGGCTCAACGCCAAAATTTTGTTCCTGCCGGCGATGCTTTTTGGCGCCCTTTCTTTTTGGATAATGCAGGTGAAAAAAATAAGCACCCGCCGGGTGCATATTTGGGTATTTGGATTTTTATGTATCTATGTTTTCTTTATTTTTTGGTTTTTATTTTGGCCAGCAATAAAATAATTTCAAAAAAAATCAGCCAATTTAATCCAATTTTCAATACTTAACTTCTCTGCCCGTACTTCCGGATCAATTCCGGATTTTTTTAATATTCCCGAAATTTCTTCCTTTGGTAAATGAAGCCCAGAGGAAAGATTATTAATGAGTTTTTTTCGTTTTGAGCTGAATCCGGTTCGGACCAAGTGAAAAAAAATCTTCGTGTCAATATTTGGGATTTTATTTTTTCTTTTCAGTTTGATTACAGCGGAATCGACTTCTGGAATCGGTTTGAATTTTTCCTTGGGAACGTAAAAAACAATTTCCGGATCGGCGTAAAACTTTACTGAGATCGACAAAATACTTTCTTTTTTGTCGAGAGCTACGATTCTTTCGGCGACCTCTTTTTGGATCATAAAAATCATTTCGCGCGGCGGATATTTTGTTTCGAGAAACAGGCGGATGATTTTCGAAGTGATGTAATAAGGCAGGTTGGCGACGACTTTGTATGATCCGAAATTGTTGCTTTCAATCGTTTCCGGCAAGTTTATTTTCAAAATATCGCCAGTGATTATTTTTATCTTGCCATCCCGGGCCAAGCCCGGGATCCAGGGATTTTGAGATAACTTGAATTTTTCCGGATTCCTGTTTGCGCAGGAATGACAAAATCGGGCGAGTAACTTTTCTGCCAATTTTTCATCTATTTCCACCGCTAAGATCCTTCCCGCTTTTTCGGCCAGATATTTCGTCAAAATACCCTTTCCGGGACCAACTTCAAGAACGTTATCTTTTTTTGACAATTTGGCGGATTCGACGATTTTTTTTGCCACTGATTCGTCGGTAAGAAAATTTTGGCCGAGTTTAGTAGGCATATTTTTTTGTCATTTCGACCGAATCCCGATTCATCGGGATGAGCGGAGAAATCTAGATGTGTTAGCAATGGCGTGCAATTGTCTATGAACGCAGATCTCTCGACTACGCTCGAGATGACAGCGAGCTGTCAATTAAGTATCTCCTCAACTTTCACTTTCACCACTCCCGCTCCGATGCCGGCGATTTTTTGGAAGGCTTTTTTGTTGAGGTCGATGACGCGGCCTTTTCCGTACGGGCCGGAGTCGTTCACTTGGACGATCACCGATTTTCCGTTGGATTTGTTCGTCACGCGAAGATATGTCCCGAAAGGAAAATCAAGGCTGGCGCAGGTCATGTCGCTCCCGTTCACGTACCAGGTGGCGTCCCCGGTTTGGGTTTTTCCAACGACGATCTTGGTGCCGACAACTTCAATTTGGCTGGTCGGCTGTTTGGTTATTTTTGATCCCAGAAGCGTGCGGCTGGTTTCTTTGCCGTTGGTGTAGGTGATTTTGTACGTTTTCTCCCGGGTTCCGTTTTCCCCTTTCTGCTTGGTCTCTCTTTTCCGCCACATGACAGCGCTGTCTTCTTTTTCGACGGTTTCAAAGAGGATGTCTTCCTCGACCGAAATCTCTTCGAAATTTATTCTCGTGACGACGATATCCAAATCCGGCTGGAGCAAACTGTCCAGTTCCGGACTTATTTTGTCGGCATGGGACAGGGTTATGCTTGCTTCATTGACGGCGTCCCGGACGGTTGTTCCCAGGGTGTCCACTTCTATTTTACCTCCGTCTGCCGCGATTTTCACGGGAATAGCGCGACGGATGAAGATATTCTCTCCCGGAAAAATTTTTGCGTCCAACGCGGGGAAAATGTAGTCTTTTTCAGCGATGGATATTTTCTGTTCGCCCAAAAAATCGGAAACGGTTTGGGCGGAAGTGAAAACCGGAAAAAATTTTCCGCCATCCGTGAGCGTAACGGAAAAAGGAGGCTGAAGGTTGAAGCGTCTTTTGTGCGGAAAGAGGATGAAATAGAGAGATATCAAAATGGCGAGTATGAGGACGGATATGGCCAGTTTTCGTTTCATAATGGGTCAGCTCTAGCTAGCTGTATACTATACAGCATTACGCCGAAAAGATAAAGGGAGTTGCAAATTTTTTGTGAGCGTAGTAATATTCACCAGCACCTGAAAAATTGAAGAAAGGAGGATACAAGGGAAGTGTTCAAAAAATTAAAAAAACCAACCAGTTGGGAAACTTTAATGGTTGCTCTTTCTATAGTTGGACTTGGATTTCTGGCTATTGTTTCCAGTCCGGGCAATTTAATTAGCAAAGGGATAAACAGGGGCTTGTTATTTAGAGCCGCTAAAAAATACAGGGATTTTTTATGAAAATAAACCAAGGCTAAGGAGGTTCTCGCGATGAAAGTTATCAAAAATTTTTTTCTTTATGCGGCTGGAGTCTTTGCGGCCATTGTGCTTTCCATTTGGGAAGCTTTTGGTGGTTGCCGGATTTTTCGGATCCCTGGTTGCGGACGGTGAACCCAGTTATCCTCAACCGCTCACGCTTCCGTCGCGGATAATTTTCCCGGCGGAAGCTTTTTATTGCAAAACGTTCTTTTCGTTTCCGGATTTCTATGCCTGTTTCTGCCGATATTGGATCGCTTCCGCCAGGTGCGGGAGCATTATTTCGTCGCTCCCGGCAAGGTCGGCGATGGTGCGGGCGATTTTAATGATACGATGATAAGCCCTCGCGGAAAGCTGGAGCTGGGTGACTGCCTTTTTCAAAAGCTCAAGTTCTTTTTCCCCCAGTTTGCAAAATTCCTTCATCTGCTGGCTCGTCATTTCGGAATTAGTGATCACGCCGTCGATGTTTTTGAAGCGCCGGTGCTGTTTTTCTCTTGCCGCGATGACACGTTCGCGGACGGAAGCGCTCGGTTCCCCCGTTTTTTCGCTTGCGAGCTTATCAAATTTCATGCGGGGCACCTCGATATGGATATCAATGCGGTCGAGAATAGGCCCGGAAATTTTTCGTTGATAGCGGATGATGCTTGAGGGATTGCAAGAGCACATTTTCTCCGGATCGGTCGCGTTTCCGCACGGGCACGGATTCATGGCGGCGATCAAAGTGAAACGCGCCGGAAAAGAAAGGGTGGCTTGGGCGCGGGAAACGGAAATATTTCCATCTTCCAAAGGCTGGCGCAAATTCTCAAGTACCATCCGGGAAAATTCGGGAAATTCGTCAAGAAACAAGACGCCGCGATGAGCGAGGCTGATTTCTCCCGGGCGCGGAAATTGTCCCCCGCCGACAAGAGAAACAGCCGAAGCGCTGTGATGGGGCGAACGGAAGGGTCTTTGGGAAACGAGGGCGACGTCGCGCGGCAATTTGCCGGCGATGGAGAATATCTTGGTGATTTCAAGCGCTTCTTCGAAAGTGAGCGGCGGCAGGATGGAGGGGAAAGTTTTGGCAAGGAGCGTTTTTCCCGATCCGGGAGGCCCGGAAAAAAGACAATTGTGGGCGCCCGCGGCGGCGATTTCAAGCGCGCGCTTGGCGTGTTCCTGGCCTTTCACGTGGGACATGTCAAGCGGATGTTTTTGCGGCGCGAAAATATCATCGAGGTTTTGTTCGGGAAACGGGTCGATTTTTTTCCGCCCCGAGAGGTGGTCCGCCAGTTCTTTGAGATTCTCAACCGGGATGACACAGAGGCCTTTCACGATTCCGGCTTCGGGCGCGTTCCCGGCCGGAACAAAAATTTCTTCCATATTTTTTTCCTTGGCCATGATGGCGATTGGAAGGACTCCGTTCACGGGCCGGATTTTTCCATCAAGAGAGAGCTCGCCGACGAACAATTTTTTCGAGACATCAAAGTCAATTTGCTTGGTTGTCAGCAAAAAGCCGAGAGCGATCGGAAGGTCGTAGAGCGGCCCTTCTTTCCGGATGTCGGCGGGAGCCAGGTTCACCGTCACGTGCCCGCACATATGCGGCGGCTTGAAGGAACAATTTTTGATGGCGGCGTTCACCCGGTCTTTGGATTCTTTCACGGTGGTGTCCGGGAGTCCAACGATTGAAAAAACATACATGCCGGGATGGGTGTCGGCTTCAACCTCGACGAGGTGGCTGGTTAATCCCAATGTTGTGGCGGAGAGGACTTTTGAAGACATAAAAAAAGTTAAAAATTTAAAGTGAAAAATGAAAAATTAAGGTGTTGCTTCGCGACTTTTATTTTTTATAATTCCAATTAAAAGTAAAAATATGCCAATGGTGATATAAATGTCAGCCAGATTAAAAACAGGAAATATTTTCAGGTTTACGTAATCAATTACGCACCCGAATCTCAACCGGTCAATGGTATTTGATACTGCGCCGGAAAAAATGACTGTTAAAAATATTTTTTCGGAATATTTTTTTGTTTTTATAAGCAGATAAAGAAAATAGGACATAATTAAAATCCACAAGATATAAAAAATCTCGCCGGAGACAGGGATGTTCCAAGCGAGATTTTTATTGCAGTATGGGGAAGTGGAAAAATATTTGGCAATTTGGTCGAGGGAAATGAGAAAAAGAAAAACAAAAAAAAGTTTTATGTTTATTTTCATTTTAGGAAGACTAAAGGCTAATTTCTAAAGACCAGGGTGAAATAATTTAGCCTTTTTAATTTAGACTTTTTCAAAATCCTATTTCTCGCAATCAAGGCAAGTATCGGCTTGGGGATAGGCGCGCAAACGCTCAAGCGGAATTTCTTTTTGGCAATTGGCGCAAAATCCATAAGTGTCGTTTTCCATAGAGGCTAATGCCTTTTCGATTTTTTCGAGCTCCCCTTTCATAGTCTCGTCGGCGGCGAGGTTGCTCTCATACATTTCCATTTCATCGGCATTTTCCTCTTCGTCGCGGTCCACTTCGGGAAATTTTGTTTCATATTCGCGGTCGGCTTCCGGATTTTCGGTTTCTGTTTGGGAAAGATTTTTCTCAAGACGCGCTTTTTCTGCAAGCAGTTTTTGTTTGAGTTCCTCCATTATGGCTTGGTCGATCATAAATTTGTATCTAGTATTTAGTATTTTGTATATAGTATTTGAACTTTGTGGCAAGATTAAGTATAACACTAGTAATAAATATATTTCAAGTGCCGGAGATCCGCTTTTCGGGTTTCCATATCAAGCTCAATGGCAATCGCGTCGAGGCGATAGCTGGAATCGAGAAGATTATTTTTGCGGAGATAAGTCGAGATTATTTTTTTGAGTTTGTGATATTTTCCCCGGCTGATGGCCAGTTCAGGGGCTTCGGAATTATATCCTCCCTTTTTTCTTGTTTTCACTTCGATGAAAATAATTTCATCATTTTTTGGATCGCGGGCAACGACGTCGATTTCTCCCAAGCGATATCCAACCTGGTTTTCGAAATTCATTTCAAGGACTTCACATCCCCGAGCCTTGAAGTAGTTCGCGGCAATCCGCTCGCCGATCTGGCCGATGGTTTTTATTTGTTCAGTTGGCATATTTTTTTAAATCCCTCTCCATCTCTCCCTTTAAGAAAGGGAGAGCGACCGGTTTCCCTTTTTAATAAAGGGGATTTAAGAAATTCTCCCCGCTCCTTTCCAAGCCAATTCGAAAATCGCTTTCTGCGACCGGGCGATTTCTTCCGACTCAACAATCATTCCGAACATTTCTTTCCCGTAGCTTGCGATCGCGATTTTGTTTTTGTATATATTCGTTTCGTTATTCACCGGAAAATTTTTTTCGTCAAGGATGCGGGTAATCCGCAGCTGGCCAGCGCTTTTGTCGAGATATTTGGCCATTTCTTGATTATTTTTATAAATCCCGCGAAGCACAATCCCTTTTTCTACTCTTCGCGCGACATAATCCTTGGTATATTCAGGCAGGTGCCGCAAAATATCCTCTCCGACATAGGCCAAAATCTCGTCGCCTTTTTTGCACGATCGCAAGCTGTCCTCATACATTTCCATAATACCCGCTTTCCCTTCGAAATAGCGGATCAAGGGTTTGGCTTTCGGCGAGTTGTAGAGATTCTGAAGTTCCGGCATAACGCGTCGGATTTGATGTTCTTTTTCCCGCAAACTCCGAACCAGTTTTTCCGGATCGGCGGGTGAAAAATATTTGACGTTTCCGCGCATGGATTTATGGAGCAGTCCCTCGCGCATGAGCTGGTTCGCAAGGTCATAGACGGTCGGGCGCTTGAGCCCCACTTTTTTGGCGATGAGATAGGCCGTCGCGCTTCCCAACTCCAAACAGGCGAGATATACTTCCGCCTTTTTTTCGTGAATCCCCAGGTTTTCGAGGGTTTTTTGGAGGGTCATATTGTAAAAATCCCTCTCCATCTCTCTCACCTCGCTGTAGCTTTGGCGAAGCGGGCCCTTTAAGAAAGGGAGAGAGTCCGGTTTCCCCCTTTCATAAAGGGGGACTAAGGGGGATTTATTCGTAAAAAACCGACTACTCTAAATTTAGATAATATTGGCTTAAATGTCAATATAATGGAATAAATATTCCAAAAAAGACGGATATTATTGAATATTCAATTCCCCTACCCTATAATGCAGTGTTCCTTGAAAATTGAATAAAAGGAGGGGAAAATGAACTATCTAATCGCAATTCTATATTTGCCCATAGGTTTTATTGTATGGGGAATAATGTGTCGCCTTGAAAATGAGGGGTTTTTGCCGCCCAATGGAGGCGCAAAAGAATGCGGTCTTATGATTGTGTTAAGCTGGCCCTTGTTTGTCGTTATTGCCGCTATTGCAGCATCAGTGATCATATTTGTGATTATTGTCGGATTACCTTTATATGCTCTTGATAAATATTTGGATTTGCGAAGGGATAAATGGCCGGAAATTCAATTCACTAAGTTTTGCACCTTTTGTAAAAATGGCTTTAAGACTTGGAAATAAAAGGAGAAAAGTGATGGAAAACTGGATGATCTATTTACTTTGTTTTTTGATTTGTTTTGTATTACCGGGCTTAGTCGGCTTGCTTATGCGCAATGGTTATATGCCAGCAATCGTTTTGGCGGTTATTGCTTATATTTTTACCCATTCGGAATTTTCCTGGTTTCCAAAACTTCATGAGATTATGAGTGAAGTTTGGAGAAGATATTCCTGTAATCCTAATTTTCAAAAGTGGATGGATGTTTTCATTCTTTTACCATGGCTCATTTATCTTCTTCTTTTTGTGTGCCTTATAGAATTACGGCTAAGTAAGGACAGGGAATCATGGTAAACAAGACAATTCAGCCTAAAACTTTTTGAATGCGGAGCAAGGTGCAACCTTGCTCCTGCTCTATTTCCCGCAAGCAAGGAGAGAAAAGCGATGAAAGAATCAACGATGGATGATAAAATAAAAGCCGGGGCTGTGGCGCTGTTATCGATCATTTTGATTATTCCCCTGCTTTGGTTGGGCTGGCCGGTTGATGAGCAACACTCTTTCTGGATGCCGGAGAATTCAGTCATTAAAAATCCATCCTCTGACGGAAAGTATTACCCGATAATTGAATTCAGAAGCGATTCTATTGTTCTGATTCCGTTTGAGCTGTACAAAAAAGAGTTCTCAAACAATCAGCACGAGATCTACATCCAAGAAAACCGGGTCACTTACTACGTCACGGAAAAGAACGGGATTAAGGGACTGTCGCCGAATAGCACCTTGAAACCAATGGAAAAAAGACCGCATTTTTGCTAAAATTAAGGCAGATTAAGCCTTAAACAAAACAAAAATGCAGCCTCTAAAAGACAAAACAACCAAGATGTTTTTCGGAACGGAAGAAGAAGTGTTCAATCTCCTGGTAAAAAAAGACCACGCATTCAGAAAACTCAACGAAGTGATTGACTTTCCCGGGTTGACCAATCCCTTGAGGAATCTTTACTCTGAAACGGGAACAATGGGAATTGACATTGAAAAAGGGTTCAGGGCTCTTCTTCTCCAATTCTGGGAAGATTACTCCGATCGGGAAATGGAAAACGCCGTGAAAGAAAACATCGCCGTTCGGTGGTTCTGCGGTTTCGGCCTTGCGGAAGTTACTCCCGATCATTCGTATTTCGGAAAATTGAGAAAAAGGCTGGGAACCCAAAACATCGCCCGCGTTTTCAATGAAGTGAACGAGGCATTGAGAAGTAAAGGCCTGTTCGGAGACGTTTCCAAATTCATCGACGCTTCGGCCATTGTTTCCAAAACCGCTCTCTGGAAAGAAAGGGACAAGGCCATTGAAAACGGAGAAGAAAAACTGAACAATGCCAATGTGAAAGATTACGCCGCGGACAAAGAGGCTCGCTGGGGAGCCAAATCCAAAACCAACATCTGGTTCGGCTACAAAAACCACGTGGCCGTCGACATGCGTTTCGGATTGATTGAGAAACTCACCGTTACCCCCGCCAACATTTTGGATTTTCAAACCTTGGAAGAAATTTGCCCTCGGAACTGCATGATTTTCGCGGACAAACTCTACGACAATCGGAAATCAGAATTCGTTCTCCGAAGCAAAGGTTGCCACAGCGGAATCATCCGCAAACGAAAAAACAAAACCAAAAACAAAGATTTGGATTACTGGAAATCGAAAATGCGGATGCCTTTCGAAGGAACATTTTCCAAGTTAAGAAAGAAAGCCAAGTTCAAAGGAAAAGTAAAAGTGTTGATGCAATGCTACTTTGAAGCCTTGGCTCACAATTTGAAAAAAGCGGTCCTCAATCTGCCGCTCAAGACTCGCCCCGCCTAGGGGGCATTGCGTCCAAAAACGAAAAGGAAACGCGAAAACCCAACAAAAAGAAAGAAATTTGATAGAAAGTTAACAAGAGTTGACTGTTCCCAGCCTGCTCTTGCTAATTTTTTATCAAAATTGTCGCTTGGCGACAGTCCCATTAAGTTTGCGGCGCGATATACTGAATTCATCGGCACATTTTTTCATGAAGAGCCGACTGTTACTGAAATAAGCGCTTCAGGGTTAATGAATCTTCATTTTCTATGTGGGAGGTTCGTTATTATTCCGGTTTTTCTTTTGTTTATAGCATTTGTAGCCTCGCTCTGTATAATTTTTGCAGATGACGAGAAACTAAAAGAGGATTAACTCAAAAGCGGACCGAATGGCCCGCTTTTTAATGCGCAAAGAAAAGAATTTGGTATTTTTAGGGTTTCTTGCTCTGGTTTTCGGAATAAATAACAACAAGAACAAATAAGACCACAAGAATTGCGGCGATGATATATTGCTGAATTGGAGCGTTGAAAAGCGACTGCACGATATTATTTTTTGCTATAAATAGCCATTAGCAAAAGAATTATAAGGACGAGGGCGCCTAAAATATAAAATGTTGCCATAATATTGTTTATATTATTATTCATAAATTATTTTTGATAAACAAAATACTCAAATACCAAGCAAGAATAGAAAGCGTTAACCCATAAAATGTCAAAGTGAAATTTACGGAGCTCGAAATTATGGGACCGATAAACATCGAAGCAAAGAATACTTGACCAATATCACGCGCAATCTCTGAATAGGCTTTTGATTTTTCCGAAACTTCTTCCATGCGCTCATTATATCAATGTGTTAAACCGTGTCAATTTTGGCAACAAAAAAACCGCCCTTGAAGGCTGTCTATTCATTCACCCTGTTAAATAATTTTACTCTGTAAAAATTTCCGCTACGCGGAATTTAACAGGGCAAGTTATCTGATACCGGGCGCCGCAAGCGCCCGCAAAAATATATTAAGTGGCGGCAGCGCCCGGTGTTTGACATATACCAATATGTCAACCGAGAACCGTTGCGCCGGGTGAGTGCGCGAACAAGTACATACGGTGGCATATATTTTGCGTATATGTCGAGCGTTATCGTATAACCTCCCTACGGTTTAAAAGGAACCTAATTTTGATTTTTATTTTTGAAAAATTTTTTGACAAAAATTTTTATTTTTGTTTTTGAATCCTCACAATTGTAAGGACGAACCCTTTCCGCGTTGGGAAAAGATATAGGGAAGTTTACGAGTTCCAATCACAAATAGGGGGAAATTGTGATTGGAACTCGTAAACCTTTGGCTTTTTCAAGGTACATATACAGTATAGCAGATTTTGAAGGATTGGTCAAATAAAATTGAAAATGTAAAAATAAAAAATAAAAATGACAGTTAAAAATGCAAAATTTATTGAATGTTAAAATGATTTCAGCATTTATAAGCTTCCAACTTTATACTGTCATTTTGCATTTTTATTTTTGAACTTTGAATTCATATCATTTTGCCGACATATAATCCAGTATGGCGCGCATGGTGTCTTTGGATGTTCCGATAATGACGAAATTGGAAATCACGGAATAATCAAGAGAGGTGTCTTTCGGGCTCGAAAAGTTGAAATATCGGATGTCGGCGCTTTTGTATTGGGTCGAGCTGAATGTGGTCGACGCGGGAATCGACGGCCTGTCGACATAAAGATTTTCCAGGTTGCTGGCGATTGTCGGTTCCCATCGCTTCATTTCCTCCGCCAGCCCTGAAGAAGTGACCGTTTTGAAAACCAGTCCGATCCGCACCACATCCTCTTCTTTTCGGGCGAAAAGGCTATAATCTTCAGACAATTTGGAAAAAACAGCATCAGGGACAGTGATTTTGGATCCGGAAACAAAATCATCTTTTCCGATTGCCTGGCCGTCTTTTCCGGATACTTTTATTTCCACCAACTGGCCGTCCTCGGCTGAAGCAAGAAAATCAGCGGCAAATCTTTTGGCGGCGGCGGCAATCGGCTGGCTTTCATTTCCGCCCATATCAACCACCAAATTGCGGAAGTTCTGATTTTGCGCTTCCGGAGCATCAGTCGTTGTCGATGACGTTTCCGGTGTTTGCGCCTGTTCCGATTCCGGCTCCGGATTGATACTTTCCAAAGAAATGGTTTTTCCGATTGTGTATCCAAAAAGGGAGACAGTATTGTTCCCGATAAAAAACCAATAATAGCAGGCTCCGGCGCCCAGCATGACCAAAAAAATGAACAACAATAGGCCGGCGTGGCTTTTTTTGGGCTTATCCCCGGAAATATCAATATTGTCCAAATCTTCTCTTTTGGGCGTTGCGGCAGGTTTTTCTCCGAAGAAAGATTGAGACGAGGCATTATCTTGAGAAAGGGGCAGTTCATTGTTTCCAGCAATGGCAGAAGATGGCGGCGGAGCAGGAACGGATTGAAAGGGGCTGTCCGGCGGAAGCTCACTTTTTGCCTGGTTGAACAAGCTGGTTTCAGCCATTGGCTTTTCTTCCGGTTTTTCCTGGATGGCCGGCTTATTTTCCTGGGCGGTACTTCTCGATTCTTTCATCGGAACGGATATTTCTTCATCGCCAGCAGTTTTTCCGGTTTTTTGGAAATTTTCCAAATCCTCCTTGAAAGTCCTTATTTTTGCCGGCGGGCTGGGTGCTACCTGGTTGGGAATATTGGGAGTGAGAGCATTGGGACCTGCGTTTTTGAATTGAAACATGTGGGTCTCTACGAATTACCTGTCTCATCGGCAGGCAGGCGAATCTTTACGAATGTACAAAATTATACTAACAAGAGTCGATTTGAAATTCCGTAAGAATCGCGCTTCGTTTTTTGTTTTTGTGGTTTATGAAAAAAGGTTGTTTCTATTCTACACTATTTTTGAGTCCGCGCATAGTGAGGTTGATCCTTCCCAAATTGTCGATCTCTTTCACTTTCACGTTGACGATTTGCCCAACCTTGAGAACATCATCCACTTTCCCGATCCTTTTTTCCGATATTTCCGAAATATGAACAAGCCCTTCCTGTCCCGGTAGGATTTCAGCAAAGGCGCCGAAGTTGAGTATGCGAGTGATGCGCCCCTTGAATTCTTCCCCGGCAACAACTTCATGGGTGAGATTTTTCACCCACTGGAGAGCTTTTTCTCCCGCTTCTTTATTGTCGGAAGTGATGAACACAAGCCCGTCGTCTTCGATATCGATTTCCACTCCGGTTTCATCAATAATCTGGTTGATCACTTTTCCACCCGGGCCGATGACATCGCGGATCTTGTCGGGATTGATGCGGATGGTGATGACGCGCGGCGCATACGGCGAAAGGTCGGCTCGCGGCGCATCGATAGTTTCGTTCATGATGTTGATGATTGCAATCCGATTTTTGCGGGATTGTTCGAGAGTATCGCGGATCATATCGGCTGTGAGGCCGTCGACTTTCACGTCAAGCTGGATGGCGGTGATGCCTTCTTTTGACCCGGTTATTTTGAAATCCATCCCGCCGAAATGGTCTTCAGGCCCTTGGATATCGGAAAGGAGTTTGTATTTTCCGCCACTCCCAACCACGATTCCGACCGAGATTCCGCCGATGACGGCTTTGGTCGGGACTCCCGCGTCCATGAGGGCAAGATTCGAAGCGCAAGTGCTGGCCATTGAAGAAGAACCGTTTGAAGAAAGGACTTCGCTCACAACGCGGATGGTATAGGGAAATTTGCCCTTATCAGGCGCAACGGAAACAAGCGCTTTTTCGGCGAGCGCTCCGTGGCCGATTTCCCGCCGGCCCGGACCGCGCATGGGCCGCACCTCCCCGACAGAGAAGGGCGGAAAATTATAGTGATGCATGAAACGTTTCTTCTCGTCGAGCTCCATCGTGTCCACAATTTGCTCCATTCCGGGAGCGCCGAGGGTGACAACCGAAAGAACCTGGGTTTCCCCGCGGGTGAAAAGCGCGGATCCGTGCGTGCGGGGAAGGAGCCCCGCTTGGCAGGAGATGGGGCGCACCTCGTCGAGTTTCCGTCCGTCCGGCCGCTCGTCTTTTTCAAGCACATTTTCCTCGAACAGCCTTTCCATTTCCGCGTCAACAGCGGCAAGGGCGAGTTCTTTTTTGTTGCTTGCTTCTTCCGGATATTTTTCCTTGACATATGCGGCAACTTCATCAAAAAGATCGTTTTGCATTTGGGTTTGGATGTTGTGGTCTTTTTGATATAGCGCCGGCGCAATTTTTTCCGAGAATTGACCGACAATCTCTTTTTTGAAGCCTTCGTCGGGCGCGATTATGATGGCTTCCCGCTTGGTTTTTCCAATTTCTTTTTGGATGCCGTTGATAAATGCGACGATTTGGTCAATGACTTTTTGCGCTTCAACAAAAGCGGCGAAGATTTTTTCTTCCGAAACTTCTCGGGCGCCGGTTTCAATCATGTTTATTTTTCCTTCGACTCCGCAGGCAAAAATGTCATAAGCGCTTGAAGCAAGGTCCCCGTTGAAAGGATTGATGACGATCTCCCCGTTTTTTTCTCCGATACGGACGGCTCCCACCGGGCCGTTCCAGGGAATATCGGAAACGGCGAGGGCGGCGGAAGCGGCAATGGTTCCGACAAGCGCCGGATCATTTTCCTGGTCGATGGAAAGGACGGTGATGATGACTTGCACCTCGTTCCGCATTTGCTGGTTGAAAAGCGGACGCAATGTCCGATCGATGAGGCGTCCGTTCAGCACTGCTTCATCGGTCGGCCTTCCTTCGCGCTTGATGAAGCGGCTCCCTTTGATTTTTCCGGAAGCGTAGAATTTCTCTTCATAATCCACCATCAAGGGAAAATAGTTCATTCCCTCGCGGGCGGCGCGGCTCATCACGGCGGTGGCAAGGACTACGGTGTCGCCGTATCGGGCTGTTATGGAAGCGTTGGCTTGTCCGGCCAAAAGGCCCGTTTCGAGGACGAGTTTTCTTCCGGCGATTTCGGTCTCAAATTTTTTCACTGACATGGATAAATTTTCCAGACAGCGCTAGAAGCAAATTACACGCAATTAATTCAACATTTATTGAAACAATTGTGTGTTATCAGCTCGAACGTGGCTGGATTTAAAAAATAATTATGAATTATATCAAAAACTTTTTCTTGCTATCGCTCAAGTTGATGAAATCGTCGGCGGATTCAATGAGTTTTGCGGAAGCCGATTCAGAAAAAGCGATCACTTCCACGCGGCAGCCTTTGGTGTTCTGGAGATATTCAACCAGTGGGATATAGTCCCCGTCCCCGGTGACCAGCACAATCACATCCAAGTGTCCGGCCAATTTGATGGCATCCACCGTGATACCAACGTCCCAGTCCCCTTTCTTTGCGCCGCCGGGAAAGATCTGGAGATCTTTGGTACGAACTTCATATCCTGATTTTTGGAGCGCGTCGAAAAAATTTTTTTCAAGGCCTTCGGTGGTTTTGATTCCGTAGGCAATGGCGCGGATGAGTTTGCGGTTGGCGACACCCGCTTTCAAAATTTCCTTGAAATTCACTTTTTTCTTATAAAGAACCCGGGCGGAGTAATACATATTTTGAATATCCACCAAAACTCCCACCCTTTGATCTGAAAATTTGCCAATTGGCATATGTTTGGTTTTTTTAGATTTACTCCTTCAATCCCAAGCTCGTCACTAATTTCTTATATCGCTTGGCATCTTTTCCTTTGAGGTAACTTAAAAGTTTTTTGCGCTTCGAGACCATTTTAAGAAGCCCCCGTCTCGAGTGGTTGTCTTTCTTGTTCTTTTTGAGATGCGAGGTAAGTTTTTTGATTTGCTCGGTGAAAATGGAAACCTGCACTTCAGGAGATCCAGTGTCTTTTTCGTGAGTCTTTGAAGTTTCAATAATCTTTGTCTTTTTCTGCTTAGTAAGTGTCATAACAATAATGTGTTTAGTTAGTTATTCAACGTTTTTATAATAGTATAAAACGGGTTTTTTTGCAATATTATTGGGAAAATATTGGAATTTCAGTCCAATTGGTTTATTATACATATGTTATGGAAATAATCAAGGGCTTGAACGAAGAACAAAAAGAGGCGGTTCTCGCGACAGAAGGGCCGGTTTTGGTGATTGCGGGGGCAGGATCTGGAAAGACGCGGCTTCTCACCCATCGGATTGCCTATCTCATACGGGAAAAAGGGGTGAACCCGCGCCGGATTCTGGCAGTCACTTTCACCAACAAGGCCGCCCAGGAAATGAAGGAGCGCGTCCTGGATCTTCTGGGAAGCGAATACACCCAAGAGCCGTGGATGGGAACTTTTCACCATATTTCAGTGCGGATTTTGCGCGCAGAAATTGATAAATTTGGATACAAAAAAAGTTTCGTTATCTACGACGATTCGGACCAATTGGCGCTGGTGAAGAAAATAATGAAAGAGAAAGAAATTAGCCAGGACCAATTCAATCCCCGAGCGATGCTTTCGGTCATTTCGAAAGCCAAGGGGGAGCTTCAGAGCGTTGAAGACTATATTTCCGGCGAAAGTTTTTTTGAGGAGATGGTGGCGCGGGTTTATGAGGCCTATCAGAAAACTCTCAAAGAAAACAACGCGCTTGATTTTGACGATATTCTTCAAAAAACGGTGGAACTTTTCCGCCAATTTCCCGATATTTTGGAGAAATACCAAAATATTTTCCGATATATCCTGGTTGACGAATATCAGGATACCAATCATGCCCAGTATGTTCTTGTGAATCTTCTGGCTGAGCGGCATCGCAATTTGTGCGTGGTGGGCGATGATTGGCAGTCAATCTATTCCTTCCGGGGGGCGGATGTGCGAAATATTCTCAATTTCGAAAAAGATTATCCCGAGGCGCGAGTGATCCGGCTTGAACGCAACTATCGTTCCACCCAGAAAATTCTTGATGCGGCTCATGGCATCATCTCCCAAAATATCCATCGAAAAGACAAAAAACTTTGGACGGACAATGAGGGCGAACACGGGATTGTTGTCCGAAAAATGAACGATGAGCAGGAAGAATCAAGCTTCATCATTCGTGAAATCCGGAAAATCATGAAAAGCGAGCTTCTCACCTACAATGATTTTGTGGTACTCTATCGAACCAATGCCCAATCCCGGGCGATCGAGGAGGCTTTTCTTGAAGCGGCGCTTCCCTATCGGGTGATTGGCGGAGTGAGGTTTTATGAACGGAAGGAAATAAAAGATTTCCTCGCTTTTCTCAAATTCATCCACAATCCTAGTGATGAGATCGGTCTTGCGCGGATCATCAATCTTCCGCCGCGAGGCATTGGAGCGAAGACTCTTGCGAAATGGGTTCGCTGGGCTAGGGAGAATAATGTCGATCTTGTTTCTATTACGCAGGATGAAAATAATACAGGTCTGAATTCATCCAAGCTTGATGCGATTGCTAAATTTAGCGATCTCATTAAAAGACTCCGAGAAGAATCGCAAAGAGTGCCGCTCACAGACTTCATGGATTCGGTGCTCACGGAAACGGGTTATCAGAAATTGTTGTTGAGCGAAGGCGAAGCTGGGCAAGCGAGGTATGAAAACGTGCGGGAACTTTTCACAGTGGCGGAAAAATACAATCAGGAAAAAAACGGGCTCGACTTGTTTTTGGAAGAAGTGGCGCTCATGGCTTCGACGGACAATATTGATTCCGAGTCGGGAGCGGTGCATCTCATGACGATGCACGCGGCGAAGGGTCTTGAGTTTGATACGGTTTTTATTGCGGGAATGGAAGAAGGTCTCTTTCCCCACTCGCGGAGCCTTCTTGATATGCGCGAGATGGAAGAGGAAAGGCGCCTCGCCTATGTCGGAATTACGCGGGCCAAGAGAAGGATTTATCTCCTTTGGGCGGAAACAAGAAATATTTTCGGCTCGGTGCGGGTGAATGTGGAGTCGCGGTTTTTGGACGATATTCCGGAAGAATTAATAGTCTCCACACAATCATCTCAAGGTGAGATATCTCGGTTTTCATCGGGGCGTAAAAATAGTAGTAGCTTTGAAACTTTTTCCGATGGCCAGCGCGTGAGCCATAAAATTTTCGGCGAGGGTGTGGTCATCTCGACCGAGAATGATATTATCACCATTGCTTTTCGAAAAGCGGGAGTGAAAAAAATTTCCATCAAATTCGCGGAACTCAAAAAGGTATGAAAAAATCCCGCTTCGGCGGGTTTTTTAGTTTTTAGGTTTACGGTTTTCGTTTTAGGCTTAGTAGATAAACCCTCTTATCACCCCGCTATTCACCGAAAGGGTCCGGGTGGATTTTCTGGCAAAACCGCGGTAGTTCATTTCGGAAATAGTAAAGCTGGAACCGCTCACTGATTCAACCAAAGCAACGTGTCCCCAGCGGGATTCGGTTGAAACCATGATTGCTCCCGGTTGTGGGGTTCTTCCTGTGGCTTTTCCATAAGCCCGGGCATTGGAAAGCCACGATATGGCGTTTCCCGCCCAGGGGATATAGCGGCGCTGGGCGACATACCAGGTGCAGTAACCGTACGGGAAGCGATGTCCGGTTCCCCCGCCGGATAAGCGTATCGCAGAGGAGGCATATCCGCTACTGCTTCCGGGAATAGCCAATTGGGTTCCGCTTTGGGATGGCGCGGTCGGTGTCGGCGCGATATATCCGTCCGGAATGAGAAGGATTTGTCCGTCGCGCAATTGTCCGTCGGCCGGCAAGTCGTTATAGGCGATGATTTTTTCCGGATCGGCGTTATACTTCTTGGCAATGGCTACCAAAGAATCGTTTTTCTGGATTTTGTAGCTGGCGCCGGTGATTGGAAGAATTGTGAGTTTGTCTCCGGGTTTCAAGAGGGATGTGTCGGACAGATTATTGGCGTAAAGGATGGTGCTGGTGGAAACGCCGTTGGCGGCGGCGATTGAGCTCGCGGTATCACCCATTTTCACTTCGTAGGTCCGTGCGCCTCTTTTTTCCTTCGCGACGCGCACTTCGGGGCCGATGGAAGCCAGAACAATTTGATTGTCGATGGTCGGCTCCGGCTGATACATATCCATAAAATCGGAAGCGGCATAATATTCATCTTCGTTGCTGGCTCCGTCAGTTCCGATGGTTGTGTTGAAGCTCACCAACGGCGCTGTAGCCAGGTTTCTCTTTTTGGAAGCTTCGGCGGCCAGTTTGTTTTTCATCGGATTGAGGCTGTTGTCGGTTCCGGAAAGAACGTCGAAAAGGCTACCGTTCGTTTCTTTTCCTGAAGAAAAGTTGATCATGGCGACCAGCAAAACACAAATGACTACCACAAAAGTGGCCGCGTATTTCCTAACCCAGGAAGCCACAAAGCAAGCAGAACGTTTCTTTCGCAAGCAAGAAGCCAAATTTATCTGGGAAGACTGGATTTTTCCAGCGAAGTTTCGAAGGGTATCTCCTTTTAGCAAAGTCCGCAACTTCCCTCTCCTTCTGTGGCCAGAATGGCGAGAAAAATCGTTGAATTGGTTACTAATAGGTTTAGCCTTTCTCTTGGATCAGTCGGCCGAGAAAATATTCGAAAAAATCAAAACTGAAGCGATTCCGAATCTGATCCCTAAAAGTTATTTGATTCGGCTAATAGATTATCATACTATTTCCCCCTGTCAAGACGAGTTGGGGACGAACTGTGCAAATTGGTTTGATTTAGCTTATATAAAGAAAATTTTCAGGATACAAAAAAATTGGGTATTTTGGTATAATTTCAATATATATTGCAAAAGCATGGCAGACTTGAAAAAACTGAAAACCGAATATTTGGAATATCTCGAAATCGAAAAAGACCGTTCCCAGAAGACGATTGAGAATTATGGCCATTATCTCACCCGTTTTTTTGGTTGGGCGAAAGTGAATTCTCCCGAAAAAATCACGGATGAGCTGGTGAGGAAATACCGGCTGGAACTCAATCGTACGGTAGATGCGAAAGGCCATCCGCTCAAGAAAATCACCCAGAACTACCACGTCATCGCCCTTCGCAACTTCCTCAAATACCTAGCCAAGCGCGATGAGAAAACTCTTGCCGCGGAAAAAATAGAACTTGGGAAAACTGCGCGTAAAGAAGTTGAATTTTTGGAATCTGAAGAAATCGATAGGATTTTTCAGGTAGCCGGAGGATCTGATCCCAAGTCACTGCGAGATCGAGCTATTTTGGAACTTCTTTATAGTTCAGGACTTCGCGTTTCAGAGCTCGTGAGCCTCAACCGCGACCAGGTGAACCTCAAAACCCAGGAATTCAGCGTGCGCGGAAAAGGCGGGAAAATCCGGGTGGTTTTCATTTCCGACCGGGCCAAATCGGCGCTTGAGCGCTATTTTGATAAGCGTCCCGACATCGATCCGGCGGTATTCGTCCGCATCGGTCTCAAGCAAATCGAGAAGAACAGGAAGGGAGATAATTCGAGATTGACGCCCCGTTCGATCCAGCGGATCGTGAAGCACTACGCGACCAAGGCCGGGATCGTGAAGGATGTGCATCCGCATACACTTCGCCATTCTTTTGCGACTGATTTAATTCAAAATGGTGCTGATATCCGAAGCGTTCAGGAGATGCTTGGGCACTCTTCGGTGACAACTACGCAAATCTATACCCATGTTACTAATAAGCAATTGAAAGAGGTGCACAAGGCGTTTCACGGGAAGAGGAGGAAGTGAATATCGCCTTCGTATTGACGATGAATTCTCTATAATATAGGCTTAATTCAAAATTCTGTACCTAAAAAAGGAGGTTTGTGCCATGTTTCCCATCAATGAATTTCAATATCTGGAATCTCCCGATGTTATCGAAGATGTGGCCGGGAAATTAAGGGAAATTCTGATGCTGGCCGATAGGTGCATTAGATTTTTTTCCGGCGTAGCGCATTGGATGTTATATTCCCATCCATTTATTGTGGATACGCTTAGGCAGAAAAAAGCGGCTGGAATAAAAATTGACTTCATAGCTGGACCGGCATTGTCAATTTGGCCAGCCGGGGAAGATTTGGAAGAAAGGAGCTCCGGGGTATTGGATCTGGCGGAGGATGGAATTATCAATCTCTTCTATCGGTATCGTCTTGAAGATGCTTCGCAGCATTTTGTTATTATTGACGATAGACTTGTTTTGGCTGAAGAGCCCCATGCGCCGCTATCGAGATTGCTCACAAGAAAAGTGCATATTCTGAAGGGTAAGGATATTTGCCGGGCATTCCAGATCCTTTTTGATGATTTTTTGGACTCTGATAAGGCGCGGCTATCACAAAAACCAAGGGAAGATTTCACGTTGATGTCTCCGAGCGAAATAGCGTTCCAGATATCAGGATTCTAACCAAGTAGCGCGCAAAAAACGAGCTCGGAAAATTTTCCGGGCTCTATTTTTTTGACCTCATCCCTCCTTCTTTCCGCCAGAGGCGAGGCTTCTCAAGGAGAGGGTAGGTTTGAAAAGCTAAAGCGTGTTTTTCAATCTCTCGTAATTTCTCAAAACCATATCGAGAGATTTTTCCGTGCCTTGAATTTTCGCCCAGCGGCGGATGTATTTCCAGTCCAGTTTTTTTTGGATGGCGATGACCGATTCAATATCTTCCAAATGCCGGGTGGGCTGGCTTTTTTTTGAACCAGTCGAGTTTTGCGAGAATGAGATCTTCCGGAGAAAGAAAAGACATATTTTGTCCCCAGACTTTTTTTGAAATTTTTCGCTTCAGGCGGGAGCGGGTGCAGGCATCGTTTCGCAAGGCCCAAAAATCAACTTTCATTCCATCCGGGTGAATAAGGTTGAATTCACCATGGCTGGATATCGCTTGGTTAACGGCAATATCACTTATATAAACATCTTTATCGATTTTGCGGAGTTCTTGGACGAGTTCGTCCGCTTTCGATGGCAGAATCTCAAGGATTATGTCAATATCAGCCGTAAAACGCGGCCGGCCCCAAACGGTGACAGCTACGCCGCCAAGTGATAAGGTGCGGTATCTTAAGCTGCCTCAAAACTCCCGCAACTTTTTTTAGAAGCTCTGTTTCTTCCATTGTTTTTTCCAAGGGTGTTTAGTGTCTTTGCGAAGCGAAAAAAACCATTAAGCATTTCAAGCTTTTTTTCAACCGGCATTTTTCGAAAAATCTCATCTTGAATTTTTTGGGCGTTATCCTTTTTTGCTTTTTTGTGTTCCATAAGAATCTGGTTTATTTCCCGTTCTTCTTCTTGAGCCTCTCCGAAAAGCGGGTGAGGCGATAGGTGACCATGACCACGGCGGCGGTGACGATTATGGCGTATATGAACATCGCGGTGACGTCGCCTCCTCCCTGCGTGCCGAAAACCCGTTCGAAAAGTTTTCGCATTGCGTCATTCCAGGCGAGCGCCGCGACAAGCCCCATCGCGCCGGTTATGAGCGTGATCACTTTTTCGATGAAGAATATATGTAGTTTTTGCTCTTCGGTTTTGGTGAGTTTTTTTTCTTTTTCCTCCGGCATTATTGTTATCAAGTATTTAGTAACTATTATTTAGTATATCAAACAAAACCATTGACGCAACTCGGCTAATCTATTACGCTTATATGAGAATATTTTTTCGGGACTGTAGCTCAGTGGCAGAGCGCGCGGCTCATAACCGCTTGGTCGTAGGTTCGATCCCTACCAGTCCCACATCGGGCAATTGGCTCAGTGGTTAGAGCGTTTCCTTGACATGGAAAAGGTCACAGGTTCGATTCCTGTATTGCCCACTAGATTTACACAAAAAAATCTTCGCTAGTATTGCGAAGATTTTTAATTTCGAAGAAAATATTCTTTACGCCTTTTCCGGCGCGGCGGCAATGGATTTTTCCGTTTCTTCGGCGGCTTCTGCTGTCTCCGGCTTTTCCACCTTGGCGATTTCCTGGAAGAATAGGGTCCAAGCGGCGGTTTTATAGGTTTGGAAAATTGACGAAAGGAACAGGATGAGGCCCAGAAACAGCAAAGCGGCCAGCGCGACATAGGCCCCGAAGGCGATCTTGTTGAGATAGTAAAACAGCAATCCTGCCGGGAAAAGGATCAAGAGGGATATTCCGGCGACAGGAAGAAAAACAAGGAAAGCGGCTGCTGAAACGGCGAAAATGAGAAGTGAAAAAACAATTGAATTGCCGAGGTTTCCGATGAGCAAATCATATCCGGTTTCGATAGATGAGCGGATGGAGAGATTGGAGAGGATTATATAAAACTCGGAGTAGGCCTTGGTGAGCGAGAACACGAAAATAAGCGGAAGAAAAATGGCAAAAGCAAGAACACCAACCAGGATGGCGGCTACCCAAGAATGGTTAAGGGCAAGGTAAACAACCGGAATGGCAAGCACTACGACGAGAACGAAGATGATCAGGAAAAACAAGACGGAAAGTTGAAAAAGTTTTCCAAAATATTTTTTTCCGGTTTTCCATCCGGATTGAAAACCAGTTTTTTTGTTTTGAGAAATGAGATGGACGGATTTCACAAGTCCCGCTTTGGCGATGAGCGACAAGAGGAGTAATATGATCCCGATGATGATCATGAGAACAGCTAAAGCAGTAGCAATTTGCCAGTGCGATTCAAAATAATTCCTCAAAAATTCTCCCCGGCTTCCCAGTTCGTCGGAGTTATTGCTTCCCATATTGAAACTGCCGGGAGATCCGAGCGCGAGAAACAGCCCGAACCAAACCAGGAACCGGTTTTTCCAGACAATTCGAGCGGCTTCCTTCAAAATCTCGACAAACGGAATTTGTTTTTTTGGTGATTTTTTTTGTTCGCTCATTTTTTTTCTTCTTTTTGAACGGATTCTTGATTCGAGGAGGATTCTTTTGAGGGATTTTCAAGAAGTTCGTTGAATTCTTCCTGTTCGAGCGTTTCCTTTTCGAGAAGTGTTTTTGAAATTCGTTCCAGGGTTTCTTTCTTGTCAGTCAAGATTTTTTCGGAGGTTTTGTAGGCATCACTCATGAATCGGGAAACTTCCTCGTCAATTTCTTTAGCGGTGGCTTCTGAATAATTCTTGTCTTCACCGATTTCTTTCCCAAGGAAAACGAGTTCTTCCTTATGGCCGAAAGTGCGCGGCCCCAGGTTGCTCATGCCGTATCTTGTCACGAGATTACGGGCGATATTGGTCGCGCGTTCCAAATCGTTCGAAGCGCCGGTAGTGACATCGCCGAAAGTGAGTTTCTCGCTCACGTATCCTCCGAGGAGCACGGACAGCTCATCGATGAAATAGGCGCGGGTATATAGCCGCTTGTCTTCCTGGGGAACGTTCAGAGTGTATCCCGCCGCTTGTCCGCGCGAGATGATGGAAACCTTCTGTACCGGATCAGCATCTTTGAGGCTTGAAGCAATGAGGGCGTGCCCCGCTTCGTGATAGGCTGTCACTTCTTTTTCTTTGACGTTCAATATCTTGCTCTTTCGTTCCGGCCCCAGAATCACTTTTTCAATGGACACGCGCAATTCATCATCCTCGATCACCTTTTTTCCGCGTCGGGCGGCGAGAATCGCCGCTTCGTTCACGAGATTGGCAATATCCGCGCCGGAAAACCCCGGAGTGCGCGCGGCAATTTTTTTGAGGTCGACTTCTTTGGCGACAGGCTTGCTTTTTGAGTGGATTTTGAGAATAGCTTCCCGCTCTTTGATGTCGGGAAGATCCAAAACTACGCGACGGTCAAAGCGGCCGGGACGAAGAAGGGCCGGGTCAAGAACATCGGGACGGTTGGTGGCGGCAATCACGATCACGTTGGTATCCGTTTCAAATCCGTCCATTTCAACCAAAATTTGGTTCAGGGTTTGTTCGCGTTCGTCGTGTCCCCCGCCGAGCCCTGCTCCCCGATGCCGGCCAACGGCATCAATTTCATCGATGAAAACAATGGCTGGAGCGCTTTTCTTAGCTTGCTTGAAAAGGTCGCGGACGCGGCTTGCTCCGACTCCCACGAACATTTCCACAAATTCCGATCCGGAAATGCTGAAAAAAGGAACATTGGCTTCGCCGGCAACTGCTTTTGAAATCAAGGTTTTTCCGGTTCCCGGAGGGCCGAGAAGAAGTACGCCTTTTGGAATGCGCGCGCCGAGATCAAGAAATTTTTTCGGGTGCTTCAAAAACTCGACGATTTCTTTGAGTTCTTCCTTGGCTTCTTCCGCTCCGGCAACATCGGAAAATGTAATTTTCTTCTTCCCTTTTTGCGGGGAAACCAGGCGGGCTTTCGAAAGTCCGAAAGAAAGGGCCTGGTTGTTGCCGCGCTGGGCCGACCGCATCATATACCACAAAAAAACGCCGATGATGATGAATGGCAGGAGGAACGGAATGACCGTGTTGATCCAAAAAGCGGTGGTGGTGCTATCTTTGATGGAGACATTGACATTGCGAAGCGCTACCGGGTCGACTCCATAGTTCTTGAGTGATTCAGTGAGGGCGGCTTCCGCTTCTTTCCGGGATTTTTCTTGAGTATCGTCGTCCAACGCGATGGAAAGGCTGTCGCCGTTCACTTCGATGGATTTCACTTTTCCGTCGTTTATTTGGCTTGCCAGTTCATTGAGCGTGACATCGGTGGTTTTCGGCGCGGGGGTGTTGAACAGCATCACGATTCCGGAAATGACAAGAAAAACAAGAAGAACAACGCCAAGGTTTTTGAGAAAATTTTTCATAAATATATCGGGTATCCTGATTACAAATTACAGCTTGCTAATTACTAACTTATCACCAATCCTTTCAATTTTCAATCCCTTGAAGGATAATTTTTGCCGCTTATTTTTAGTACTTTTCAAAATCTTCAAAATTTCATCAAGGTGGGAATTTTCCACTTCCTGCAAATTTCCCAGTTCTCTCCCGATGGCTTGGCGCAAAACTTCGTTCCGGATGGCCGGGTGAAGATTACCGATTTCTTTCACGGGTATATTTTTCTTTTTTCCGAGCCATTCTTCGGCATAGCGGCGGATGAAACCGTAGTCTTCATTTGAAGCGGCGGCCAGATGGAAAAGCGCTTCTTGAAAATTCGGGTTGAAATTTTTTTCGATGAAAGGAAAAAGCTGGTTGCGGACTTTGTTGCGGGTGAAATCGTTTTTGAGGTTGGATTTGTCGGTGCGGTACGGAATTCTGTTTTTACGCAAATATTCCAAAATTTCTTTTCGGGAAATGTTGAGAAGCGGCCGGATGATATTCTCATTTCGGAATTTCATGGCGCCAAGGCCGCGGAGTCCTGATCCGCGCAAGAGGCGCAGCATCACGGTTTCAGCCTGGTCGTTCCGGTTGTGGGCGAGGGCAAGCCGGTCGGATCCATGTTTTTTGCTGATTTTTTCGAAGAATTTATAGCGGATATCGCGAAGATTGTTCTCGGAAATTTGAAATTTGAAATTTGAAATTTGAAATACTTCGCAAGGCAGTTTATATTTTTCGGCCAGTTTTTTCACAAGCTTCTCGTCTTTTTCCGAATCTTTTCCGCGGAGGCCGTAGTTCACGTGAGCGACGACCAATTCCAAGCCATAATTTTTTTGGAGCTTTGAGAAAATGTCCAAAAGGCATACCGAATCCGGGCCGCCGGAAATTCCCACGATGATTTTGTTCCCGCGCTCCAACAATTCATGCCGAAAGATATTTTCCTGGATTTTTTTGAGAAGGTTTTGCATGACTCAAAAATATTTTTGAGTTGTTAAGACAATCTACTTTTCACGAAAGCCAGAGTTTTTTCAAAAACTTCACTCGGAGAAAGATTTGTGGTATCCAGGACAAAATCATAATTTCCCAGATCGCGAATATTGATGCCGTAATACTTTTTATACCGAAGATCATCCGTTTCACGTCTTCGCCGATTGCTAGCCAGAACATTTTCTATGGAATCAATCTGACTATCTTCGTTCCTTGAATTTTTCTCCTGGAGTTCTTTGAAGATTCTGGTTGCGCCTTCTTTTTCGTCAACGGAAAGATAAATTTTCAGTGAATTTGGAATAAGATGCCAAGCTGTCCGACTCTCGATAACAAAATCTTTCTGTTCGTTGGAAAGTTTCAAGAGATGATCATCAACTTCCTTATCGACGCTTGGATCGGTTTCGCCTAGTTTCAAGTATTCAACCAAAGTCATATTTCTTTTAGCGGCCATATCGCGAAAAATTTGGCCCATATAGTATCTAGGATATTCTATGGCTTCAGCAATTTTTTTAGCGATTGTGCTTTTTCCAGAACCCTCATCGCCATTAAAAGAGATAATCATAAGATTATTTTCGAATTTTGATCTTTTAATTTTGAATTTACTTTGCCAGCGCCAAGCCCATCCGGTGTTCCTTCGGTTCAATGGAAAGAATTTTCCATTTGTATTTTTCACCGACTTGGATGATTTCCTCGATGTTTTTCCCCGGATTGGCTTCGAGAAGCTCGGAAACGTGGGCAAGTCCATGGATGTCTTCGTCAAGATATACGAAGGCTCCAAAATGGTTGATTTTCCGCACTTCTCCGTCGTAGGTTTCCCCGGCCTGATATTTTTTCGGGGCTTGCTCCCAAGGATCTTTTTCAAGCGCTTTCACGGAAAGAGAAACGCGGGTATTGTCGATGCCGATGATTTTGGCGCGGACCCGGTCTCCGGTTTTGATGATATCGCGGGGGTTGTCGATGAGTTGCCAGGCAAGTTCGGAAATATGAACCAGGCCCTCGAGCTTGTCTTCTTCGCGGGCGGAGTCTTCCTTGCTCGGCGGCAGGAATTTCACGAAAGCGCCGAAGTCAACCACGCCGCTCACGTCTCCTTCGATCACGTCGCCGACTTGGAGCTCGGACACGGCTTTTTTCTCCTGGTCGCTATAGGCCGCCTTTTCGCTCACGATCAATTTTTCATTCTCGCGGTCGGTGTCAATCACTTTCACTTGCATCTCGGTTCCGATATATGAACGCAATTTTTCCAAAATTTTGCTTTTTTCCCCTTCTTCCACGCGCGGATAGTGTTCGTTTGAAAGCTGGGAGACCGGCAGGAATCCGGTGATGCCGTTCACTTCAACGATGAGCCCGCCCTTGTTGGCGTCCAAAATTTTCACCGCGAAAACTGCTTCTTCGGCTTGTTTCTCTTCGAGGTCTATCCAGGCTTTTTCGATTGAGGCTTCGCGGACGGAAAGCTCGACATAGCCGTCTTCGTTTTCAAGATCGGTGACGGTCGCTGAAACCGCGTCGCCGATTTTGAGCTTGTCGGTGGCGCCGAGTCCGTCTTTGATTTCGCGTCCGAGGACGATTCCGGTCCCGAAGAGGCCGAGATCGAGATATATCGCGCTTGATTCAATGGCGACAACTTTCCCCTCGATTACGTCGCCGACGCGCGGGAAGGATATCTTTTGCTGGTTCAAAAAATCCGACATGGTTGTCGGCTGTTCAGTTGTTCCGGAAACCGACTGTTCGTCTTCCGACGAGGTAGGTTCGGATTCTTCGGCAACTGTGTCTTGTTTGGGCTCTTTTTTATCTTCTGAAATTTTGTCGACCTCTTGAGCTAGAGTGTCGTAAATGTTATCCATCATGGTGGTTAATGGTTAGATTAATAATTAATTCTTATGGATTATATAATGTAATATAAAATTTGGCAAGTCCTGCTTGATTCGAGTCAGAATCTAAAATTTTGGAATTATAAAAGGCGATCACGCTGGTTTGTGATCGCCCTAGAACCATCATTATTATTTTGAGCGAAAGTATAAAATAAAAACTACAATCGACTCAATGGAGAAAAAAGTAATCGGTTGAGCGGCGTTAGCTAGATTCCATTGCGGAATGGCGATAACGGCGCAGATACACGAAATCCAGAAAATCGTCCATGCCAACTTATCCTCGCGGTTCGGATCTTTCCATGCTGACAAAAATGTAGGGATAGACCCGAGAAATGCTACAGCGCAACTCGTTATAATTCCAAACGAGGGATTGTTAAAAGCAAGCCAGAGCGCTATGCCGAGTAATGCACCACCAAGGCAAAATTTGTCAGTTTTTGTCCAGCCAGGAGTGCCGTACTTCATGGCAAGGCCGATAACGATCGTTGCTCCAATTACTGCGCCGATTATTTGACCATTGACCGTGTGCTCTGCGATCATCCCGGCGAACACAATGTAGTCAAGACTCGCCCAAATAATCCAAGATGCCTTTGCCGGTTTTGTTTCACCGCGCAAAATCGCAAGTATGTAGGGAATAAAGCCAAAGATAAAAAGGCTCTAGACTAGAAGATTTTTCTTCGATAGTCTAGAAATATGATTAAATGGGCAAAAATCAGCAGTTATCAACTGAAAAAAATTATTCATCATTTTGTAGTCGATGTTTCTGCCGATCAAGC
>JAQVJV010000040.1 GCA_028695025.1 Candidatus Moraniibacteriota bacterium | reverse complement strand
CTGGCTTGATCGGCAGAAACATCGACTACAAAATGATGAATAATTTTTTTCAGTTGATAACTGCTGATTTTTGCCCATTTAATCATATTTCTAGACTATCGAAGAAAAATCTTCTAGTCTAGAGCCACGATATATTATGCCCTTTCAGCGGTTTTTACAAGAACATCGGAAAAACCATGTTTTCGGAGCCATTATAATTTTTGCTTATCATATACGCGTCCGTGATGCCTATTTTCCCGGACACTTTTTTCAGTTTTTTTTCTCGATATATTCAAATTTTTTCATTTCATTTTTTGTAAGTAGCCGTGTCCTTGTCGCATTTTTGATGAGCCCGTAGCTTGGCTTGTGCGAAAAACCGATATATTCAACCTCCTTGCCGAGTTGCTTTGCCTTTTGGATCGCAGGGATGAGATCCGTATCGGAAGAAATAAGCAGGGCAACATCATATATGTTTTCTTAAGCTCCCACCAGTAAGTCAACAGCCATCTTTACATCAACACCTTTCTCATGAAAAACTCCGTCATTCTTCATGAGATAGCCGCGCTGGATACTAAAACCTTCCTTTAAGGATCTCAAATGGTTGAAAAGTTTTACCTGGTTTTTTTGCATTTTCATCGCTTTTTTGTCTTTCTGTTTCGCCCTCACAGAACCCACGTAATAGCGTCTCGCAACAACCGTTCCATTATCTTCTGCCAGCCATTTAGCCATATTGCCATATTGAAAATAAGTTGTGTTTTTGATTCCCAACTCCTTCAATTTATAATATAAGTTGCTACCATCAATATATACCGCGATTCGTTTTCTTTTTTCCATTTTTTATATTTTGCAACAAATAAAACCCCGCCATGCCCAAAGGGTCATAGCGGGTGGTTTTAGCTATAGTCCATAATAACAGATAATAAAAACTTGTCAAGTCCTTTCGTATTTATACAAATTTTAAGGCATTTTTCTTTCCTTCTCATAACAATGACATCATATCAAAAAATTCATACCTTATCAAGAATTTCATGCGTCTTTTCCGACGGTTCGTTCGTACTATTTGATATAAGCAACTATTTTTATTTTGTAATAAGCTGTTTTTTCATGTTTATTGCCGCAAAAACTGAAATGTGTTAGAATTAAGCGGACAGAAGACCAATCTGTTTGTTTGATATATGATGAAAAAAATACATACAAAAACCATCGTTTTGTTTTTCGGGTTGTTGGCATTTTCGCTTTTGGGAAAATTCTCGACGGCTCACGCCGCCTATTCCGAAGAAGGCACGGCTTTTTATGCGCAGGCAAAACCTTCCGCCTACGCGATTGAAGGGACGGCTTTTTATGCCTACACTTCCCAAGCGGACGGAACAATTCCCGTTTATCGGTTGCTTGGTTCAAACGGCGACCATTTCTATACCGCTTCGAGCGACGAAAAAAACGCTTCCGGATATTCGTATGAAGGCGTCGCTTTTTATGTCTACGCTTCCCAAGAGGAAGGGACGATTCCGGTTTATCGCCTTCTCAACACCACTACCGGCGACCATTTCTATACCGCTTCGGAATCGGAAAAAGATGCCCTTAAAAATAATCCGCAATGGGGATATACCTACGAAGGTCCCGCTTTTTATGTCTATTCCTCCCAAGCGGACGGGACATCCGCAGTCTATCGCTTTTTCAACGGTTCGACCGGCGACCATTTCTATACTGCCTCGACTGATGAAAAGAACGGCCTTTCCCTGGCGCCTGTGTATCGTTTTGTCAGCTCAACAAACGGCGACCATTTCTATACCGCTTCGGAATCGGAGAAAAATGTGGTATCCAATACCTCAAAAAGCGGGTATCTTTTTGAAGGTATCGCTTTTTATGCCTATACGACCCAAGTTGACGGGACCTCGGCCGTATATCGCTCTTTAAACGGATCAAACGGCGATCATTTTTACACGACGTCAAGCAGTGAAAAAAACGCTTCCGGATATTCGTATGAAGGCGTCGCTTTTTATACTTATACCTCCGAAACCAACGGCGCGACAGCTGTTTATCGTCTTTTTGACAGTTCCGGCGGCGATCATTTCTATACTATCTCCTCATCCGAAAAAGATGCTCTTCTAACTTCCACCTACGGCCCGGAAATATCCGTCGGGCTGTGGACATATTCCAAATCAGACTTGAAAGATGGATATTTCAAGATCGACGCCAACAAGAGCTATAACATCAAAGACAAAAAAGGCAATATTCTCGCGACCGTGAGCGGCGGATCGACAACCAAGGTGAAATACGATTCTGACTCATATTTCGTGGTTTACGGCTCGATTTCCTCAAAAAAAGTGAAGACAACTGTCAATTTCGATGCGGCTGACGGAGACAACAGTTCAATGATTTTCAATGTCCACCGGCCAAACTCCGACTATGACGAATATCGCGGGAAAATCAAGCTTCAGCACTATGATTCGTCCAACAATTGGGTGATCAACACCCTTCCGCTCGAGCAATATGTCTGGGGCGAAGGCGAAACAACCGGAACAGGAGACGCGGACCATACCCGCGTGATGACCATCATTTTCCGGACATATGGCTATCAATACCTTTCCTGGAGCTCCACCATATACATGAAATACGGATTCCGGATACGGAGTGATTCCGGATCGCAGATATATTACGGCTATGGACACGAAAAGGATTATCCGAAAGTGAAAAAAGCCGCCCAAGATACACGGGCGATCATCGTAACCCATGACGACGCCGACAAGGATGAGGATTATGTCGCTCTCACGCCGTATTGCTCCTGGTCGGCCGGTGAGACGCGCAGCTATAAAGAAGCCTGGGGATCGTCGGCATACCCTTGGTGCAAATCGGTGGATGATCCGTACGGGGATTACAACAATTCCTACTGGGGCCATTCAAGCACCAAAAGCGAATCCACATTGATATCAGAAGGGAATCACTTGGTCGGGTTGATCGCGCACGGATCGCTTTATCTCGCGGAAGAAAAAGGCTGGAACTATAGCAAGATCCTGAAATATTACTACGACGGCATCGACCTGACGAGAGCATATTAAAAAATATCTCTTAGAGCCTGTTAAAAAAGTTAATTTCTCGCTAATCTTTTAAGCATCAGATGGGTCATAGCGATATAAATCATGTTTTCTTCAGTTTCCGGATGATACTCATAATCTTTACTCAATCGGCGATACCGGTTAAACCAGCCAAAGGTTCTCTCGACAATCCAGCGTTTCGGTAAAACTTTAAATCCCTTGACGTCATCAGACCGTTTCACAATTTCCAATTTCCACGAACAATTCTCATCAACCCAGCCAATCAGCTTTCCTGCATAGCCGCCATCGGCCCAGATCAATTTCAATTTTTTAAAGGCTCTAGACTAGCACTTTTCTAAAAAATTAATAATACTTGGTAACGATTTTCATCAATTCTTTCTCCAAATCAGCATCGTTTCTTTTCCATCTCCATTCGCATTCCTTGAGGTGCATGTAAAAA
>JAQVJV010000039.1 GCA_028695025.1 Candidatus Moraniibacteriota bacterium | reverse complement strand
CTGATAATAGCCAGGGATATAAATTTTATGGAAAAAGAAAAATTCAAAACCATAGCGGAATTGTCCATAAATGTCGGCAAGCTTTTATCTGGTTTAATGAGAGCCACTAAAAATAAATCTTTCGAATCGTGATTCTTTATTCAATTTTCTATTCTAACTACTAAATACAAGATTCCAGATTCTGTATGTACGACGATCCATTATTAAATCCGAAATATCTAAAAAAATTTTTGGCGGAAAGTCACTTGCCGCCGCTGGAACGCTTCGGCCAGAATTTTTTAATCGATCCTTTTGTGCTTAGCGACATTGTTGACGCCGCCAAAATCGATCCCAAAAATCCAGTGATAGAAATCGGCGCCGGTTTCGGAGTTTTGTCCCGCGCGCTGGCTGCTTCATCCGCTGCTTCAATTTATTCCGTGGAATTCGATCGCCGCGTGGTTCCAATTTTGAAAAACCTAACAAAAGATTTTCCGACAATTAAAGTTATCGAAAGCGATATTTTGAAAGTTTTTCCAGACCAGTTGTTTGCGCCGCAAGAATACCAAGTAGTTGGAAACATCCCATACAACATCACTTCAAAAATAATCAAACATGTTCTTGCTTGGAATCCAAAACCAAAAAGCGTAACTTTTCTGGTTGACTATGAAGTTGCCAAAAGAGTAACGGCTGGCCCCGGGCAGTTAAGCGTTTTGGCTTTGTCCGTTTTAGTGCACGCGGAACCAAAAATTGTCGGAGACTATATTCCAGGAACCGCTTTCATGCCTGTGCCAAAAATAAACTCGGCTATTTTGCGAATGGATTTGAGAAATAGTCCGCTGGTGCCAGCAAAAGAAGAAAAAGAATTTTTTAGGCTTGTGAAAGGCGGATTCTCGCAAAAAAGAAAAACACTTCTAAATTCGCTCCGCGCTTTTTGGCGCGTGGAAGCAAGTGAAGCGGAAAAAGTTCTTAAATCCGCCGGAATCGATCCCACCCGCCGTCCGCAGACTGTAACTATAGAAGAGTGGAGAAGACTCCTCAATCTTTCATTATATCACATCTAAATTTTTCTGTCAACTTGACTTATTTATAAAAACACACTATAAATAAGCTGTTCTTTCTCACAACCTTTAAGGAGGGCTTGATATGTCTATGCTCGTTTCTCGCCGCAGTTTTGTCGCGGCCGCAACCACTCTCGCTCTGCCGTATGTTTGGGTCAAGCGCGCCGAGGCATGGGCCGACTACGTTCATCAGCCTTGGAGGCAGTTTCCTTTCACATGCATCGGGAGGGTGTATCTGGATTGGAATATGCCCAAATCGCGCTGCGGAACAGGAGTGATGATAAAAAATCGCATTGTCCTCACTTGCGCTCATCTCTGCTACAGCGATGTCCCTGGTTTAAGAGGCCGGTATCCTCCAAGCGGAGCCTTTGAACCGGCCGCAAACACCACCGGGAGCATGAAAAAGTTCCAGGTGCAAACAGCTTTTGTTCCTCCAGTCTGGTTTGAAGAAGCGAACAAAAGCAGGAGTGACCGTGATTACAGGAAGATGGTCGCCAACGATTGGGCGCTTCTGGTACTTTATGAGTCTCCGAACGTGGGGTTTTTGGGATTGGATTCCATTGGAGACAACTACCCGAAAAGCGTTAGCCATGCGGGTTATCCTGGTATTGGCAGAGGAAACATGTGGTACCACGAGGTGGACATTAAGGTGGAAGGGGATTTGCTCATCTCCCAAGGTATGGAACATGGAATATACAGTGGTATGTCGGGGTCTCCTTTTTTCTACGCCTACAAGAAAGACGACTATCACGTCTGCGGGATTCATTCTCGCGGCGGAGATAATTCCAGCGAGCACGCGAGGGTAACAGATGAGTTAGCCTCAAAGGCCAGGGAGTTAACCAAGGAATACCCGTGAAGAGATTTCTTCAAAGCGCCCCCAAAAAGGCGCTTTTTTAATTTTGAGTTTTTCCCACTTGTTTTTATTTGTGCTATTTTGTAGATGACAATTCAGCTTTAAAAAACTTATTTTATGGCATTAGACAAAAAATCGGGATTGGCGCTTGGCTTCGGCATCGGGGCCGTTATCGCGCTCGGATATTTTGGAATAACCTGGCTCATCAACCGGCCAGAAGTGGTAAAAACTCAATCGTTGACCGAACCTCCATCAAGCACGCCGGTTTCTAGTCCTGCGGATACAACCACCGACAACACTGTGGTCCAAATTCCGCAGGGAGAGCCGTCTGAAGACAATTTGGTGAACGTAATCACTCCCACTCAACAGGAAATGGTTGACGATATCGGCGAAAGTTTGAAGCAGCTGTATGGGCCGTCTTCGCCGCTTCCTTCCGCAAGCCCCACTGCATCACCGACTTCGACTGCCAGCCCAAGTCCTTCAGCCTAAACAAAAAAAGTTAAAATAAAAAATTAAAAATGCCCAAAAAAATAATTATTATAATAGTAGTGATAGTGGCGGCGATCGCTTTGGGCGCCGGGGCATTTTTGCTTGTAAGAGGCAGAACTTCCAAACCAAGCGCAACTCCTGCTCCGTCGGAATCTCCCACAGATAGCATTTTTGCTTCTCCTTCGAGCGGATCCGATCTTTTTCCAACTTCTTCTCCCGAGACAAATAAAAGCGCCTTGATTTGCGCTTCTTTGACGGGAAGCGCCAGTGAACTCGATTCGGACAATGACGGACTTTCTGACGGCGTGGAAGCAATTTACGAAACCGATCCCGGAAATCCCGACACCGATGGCGATGGATACAAAGACGGAGAAGAAGTGCTAAACGGATATGATCCGCTGGTAGCCGGAAGCGCGCGATTAGACAGCGACGACGATGGACTTTTGGACTATGAAGAATGCAAATGGGGCACCGATATTTTTGTAGCCGACACCGATGGCGATAGCTACAACGATTATGAAGAAATAAACAACGGATACGATCCGCTGATAGCCGGAAGCGCGCGACTGGGTTCAACTGTAACAACTACGCCAACTCCGGTTTCTTCAATTCCCACCGTAAGTCCAACAACTGCTCCCACCGCCTACACCAGCGGAACAGTGAAAGTTCCCATCGACCGCTCGGAAATTATTGTGACCAGTAAAAACTCGGCCGCGGATGTGAAAGCCTACCTAAACGCCATAGATCAAAACAGTTCCGTTCTCCAAGATTTAACTTCCGGAACCGCTTTCTCGGATGCTTTGGTGGCGGCAATCAAAGGAGATTCGACGCTCTTAAGAAGCATCGTGAGCCGGTTGCAAAGTCACGAGCAATCCCTCCTAAAGGTGCAAACGCCGGAAAAAGCCGTTTCCCACCAAGCCATGCTGGTTGGAATAGTGAGATTTGTAAATGTGAAATTGGAAGAAATCGCGAGCAAAGCGGGAAGCCAAACGGCCCAACTGGCCGCGGCGATGGAACTTCAGCAAAAATTGCCATCCTATCTTTCCCAGTTAAATAGTTTAAGACAACAGCTGGATCAGATTAGCCAGTAAATATATTTGTTTGTGTTATACTTAGCTAACACAA
>JAQVJV010000024.1 GCA_028695025.1 Candidatus Moraniibacteriota bacterium | reverse complement strand
TCTTCTTTCTTGGGAAGATCGATAATTGGGGCGATTAACGCCCACTGTTCGTTGGTAGTGTCCATAGCACAATTTTTGTTTTGTTTATGCTATGAATTATACCAAAGAATTTTGAGATACGCTCTAACAAAAGAGGAAGAAGAAGCTTGGAAATCTTTAAGTTCGCAAAATGTGATCTTAAGCAAGAAACGCGGACAACACTCGAAATACTTACCATATGTTTTCACTGAGCAGGGCATTGCAATGCTGTCGAGCGTGCTGAAAAGCAAAACCGCTATTCAAGTGAATATTCAAATCATGTGGACTTTCACCAAAATCCGGGAAATGATCGTGAGCAACAAAAATCTGCGCGAAAAAATCGAAGCGATGGAGAAAAAAATACGACGGCCAATTCAAAGTTATTTTTTTGGCTATTAAAAAATTGATTAAAAAAGACAAAATCGAACCGGTGAAAATAGTTGGCTTTCGAGACAGAAAAAAATAAAAAAACCGGGCAGTTGTTGTGCAACCACCCGGAAATAAACCCTTGTCGCCGATTGTTATCGCGGATTCCCGCAGTCGGAGCGGCGATATCTCCTTTAAGGAGGACCTAACTTTTTCCAATGGGGGTTTTTCGCCCAGGCATTGTCTGCGCCTTATCCAGCCTATCCTCCTTTTAGCTGAATACTTGGAAGGTTTATCAGTATCTTCTGTCCGGAAAATTGTCTTCATAATATTCCGGGGGCAGCTCCACGGAAAACTCTTCACAAAGAGCTTTCATTACAATCCCCCATTCCCATTTCCATTTTTCGAAAATATAGTCATGGAAATAATGCTTACGATCCAACTTAGTGACTCGCTGCCTTTGATTTTCACGAATCACCCGCCCAATGAATAACCCAATTTGCCTAACTTGGCGGCTAGAACAGTCTTTGCGAAGCTGTTTAACCATGAGGGGAAGCTGGTCATCCCTTAGCATAGCTGCAAAAATATTCGGATCTCCAGGCTTATTTTTGTTTTGCCCGGACGCATATGAAAGAAAGTTTGGAACTAACGCGTCCAATCTTACCCTCGACGCTCTTCCAAATAATGGATGGCTATAGCGCAGAAGCTCGTTCCATCCAAAGCAAATTGCGCTTTGTATCCATTCTTGATTGAAAGTGAAAGCGGGTGGAAATGGGCGATTAAATCCGTTATCAAATTCTTTCATAACTATCTCCTCTATATTTAATTTTTCAAGAACTTGTTAGGCTTGCTTATTCTTGAATTTCTCATCCTAACAGACAATTATATACTCTCCCAAAAAAATTGTCAATATATTCGACCTAATATTTGGTTACAAAAAGCGTCATTGTCCGTTTTTTCCTTTATTTTAAGCACTATATTGACAAATTATTTCTGTGTGATATAATATAAATGTAGTCGAAAATATCGACAAGTATTCATTATACCCATGTTACTCCCCACCCTTCAACAAATCGGCCTCAACGAAAAACAAGCCAAAATATACCTGGCCTCCCTTGAGCTTGGAGAAACAACAATAAAAGAAATTGCCAAAAAAGCCGACCTTAAACGAACGACAATATATGATCTCATAGACGAGATGATCAATGCGGGATATATTAAGTTGACGGCTGAAGGCAAAAAAAAGAAATATCTGGCCGCAAACCCTGAAGAACTTCAAGCAATTGTGAAAAAAAGAGAATCCCTTCTTTCGCAAATACTCCCCCTCTTGAACTCGATCAGCAATGTTTCCAGAGGAAAACCGAAAATTTGGTTCTATAATGGTATCGAGGGTCTCAAAGATGTTTATTCCGATTCTTTGAAATATTCTGGTGAAATTTTGGCAATCGGTGGCGAAACGACAGTGAAAGCTTTGGGCCACGATTGGATTTTGGGATATATCAAAAAAAGGATCCAGAAAGACATTCATGTCCGAGGAATCGTGGCAAAATCTGAATTCATAGAAAAAGAATACACATCAAAAGATCAGGAGCAATTCAGAGCTTCAAAAATCATTGATGCAAAAAAATATCCTTTTCCTGTTGAAATAAATATATATGGCCATCAAAGAGTATTTTTCGTTTCAGCGCGCGACCAAATGGGAGTGATCATCGAAAGTCCAGAGATTCACCAAACTATGAAATCCTTTTTTGAACTGCTTTGGGATAATTTGCCTGAAATAAAACGCTTATGAACCTGCGGATCCTCGGTATAGACCCCGGGACAGCCACGACAGGCTGGGCGGTGGTTGAGGAGAACAATAAGATTCCGAAACTGGTTGCTTGCGGGTGCGTGAATACGGCAAAAACGAAAACCGACGCGGAGCGGCTGGTTGAAATTGGAAGCGATATCGAGATTCTCCTCAAAAAATACAAGCCCAATGAAGCCGCCATTGAAAACTTGTTTTTCTTTTCCAACCAAAAAACAGCAATCACCGTGGCCCAAGCCCGCGGAGTGGTTCTTTATGAACTTCAAAAACACAAGCTTCCTATCACCAGCTATACCCCCCTTCAAGTGAAACAGGCGCTCACCGGATACGGCCGCGCCGACAAAAAACAAATCCAGCTCATGGTGAAGAATATTTTGAAACTCTCCTGTATCCCGAAACCCGACGACGCCGCCGACGCGGTGGCAATCGCGATATGTCATCTCAATTCGCGAAGCATGGAGCAAATTACCTCTTCCCAAAAAATATAAATTTTACCTAAAAAACATTGACAAACCGTATGAAAAATAGGTAAAATTAGAACATACAAAAGGCATGTCTCCCCCTTTTATAAGGGGAAATCTTAGGGGGATTTTTATTTTAACCAACTGAGAGTAATCTTAAGCATAAAAATATGAATCAATTCGTTCAACTTGCCCTTTCCAACGGCGTACCGCTTGATACTTTGATCCTGGTACTTCTTTTGCCGATCATAGTCACTATGATTGCTTTCTTCCGCCAAGTGATTGGAATTAAGGCTTTTGGAATTTATACTCCCGCTATTATCACCTTCGCTTTTCTTGCCACCAATGAAATCCGCTACGGAATTGCTATTTTCGTAACGGTGATCGCCATGGGAACATTTATCCGCTACCTCCTCAAACAATTTCGCCTGCTTTATCTCCCTCGTGTCGCCATCATGATCACTATTGTCGGTTTTTCTATTTTAATCCTTCTCATCATCGGCGGGATATACAACCGGACAGGGCTCGCAAGCGTTTCCATCTTCCCAATTCTCATTATGATTACCCTGGTTGAAAAATTCGTAGCCGTTCAAATCGAAAAAGGCGGGCGAGCCGCGCTCATTCTTGCTTTTGAAACGCTTCTCATTTCCGTCATCGGGTACTATATCGCCAGTTGGACGGCTCTTATTGGCTTCGTTCTTAATTATCCCTGGGTGACCCTTCTCACTATTCCGGCAAATATCTTCCTTGGAAAATGGACAGGTTTGCGCCTTTCCGAATATTTTCGCTTTAGGGAAATCATCAAATCAAAATGACAACGCTCTTCAAAAACAGCCGAAAAATCTTGGGAATGAACGCCCGAAACTTGAAGTTCATCCGTCCCAATAATCTGCGACGCGCCAAACGCCTCGCCGACGACAAGCTTTCGAGCAAGCAAATGCTCAAGAAAGCTGATTTGCCCGTTCCCGGACTCATCGCCAAAATAGGAAATTTGGATGAACTCGAAAATTTCGACTGGTCGGCGCTTCCCGGCTCCTGGGTATTGAAACCGAACCGCGGATTCGGAGGCGAGGGCATCTTGGTTGTCTATGGAAAGAAAAAGGGGGCTGAAAACATCTGGATCAAAGCTGACGGATCCCTGGTTTCACTCGACGACATCAAAACGCACATCACCAACATCGTCGACGGAAGCTTTTCTCTTTCCGGCGTTCCGGACGTCGCTTTTTTTGAAGAACGCTTGAAGCTTTTGAAGCTCTTCAAGCCCTACGCTTTCAAAGGAGTTCCTGATATCCGCATTGTTGTTTTCAACAAAGTTCCCGTGATGGCCATGCTCCGTCTCCCCACCCGCGAATCGGACGGAAAGGCCAATCTTCAGCAGGGCGCTGTGGGAGTGGGGGTTGATATGGCGACTGGCGTCACTACAACGGCCGTCTATCGCAAAAATACAATCGTGGAATATCTTCCCGGAACCCGACTTATTCTCTCTGGAATCAGAATCCCCCACTGGAAAGATATTTTGATGATGGCAGTGAAAGCCCAAGAGGTGTCTGGACTTGGTTTTTTGGGAGCCGACGTTGCTATTGATGGCGAGCGTGGTCCGGTTTTTTTGGAACTCAATGCCCGACCGGGACTTTCCATCCAGATTGCCAACCTTGACGGGCTTCTCGGCCGCCTCGAAAGAGTCGAGGGGCTCAAAATCAAAACCGCGGAAAAAGGCGTCGCGGTCGGCATGAACCTTTTCGGCGGGGAGATCGAAGAAGAAATTGAAGACATTTCGGGAAAGAGAATGATTGGCACTGTTGAAAAAGTGAAATTATTTGGAAAAAATGGGAATGAAGTCGAGGTTGAAGCAAAAATTGACACGGGAGCGGAATATACTTCGATTGACCAAGAAATAGCGAAAAAGATAGGATTCTCGAGCGTTATTGAATACTTTGAAAAAATTGATTTGCCGGAAGATTTTTCGAGGGAAGGAGGTAAACAGATTTTAGATGACTTACGAAAAAAATATTTGGCGGGACACGATGATATAGTTGATTTTGATATTGTTTATTCAGCCTCTGGAAGAACTATCAGACCAAATGTAAAAATCAAACTCGCACTAGGCGAAGAGGAAATTTCTTCTAAGGCCAATATCGCCAAACGGGTGAACTTGAAATACCCGGCGATAATCGGAAAAAGAGATTTAAAAAAGTTTTTAATAGAAGTGAAATAACTATGAAGATTCTTCTTGTTAACAACCAAGCAAGGCCAGAAGTCTCCGGCATCGCCCGACACTTCAAATATATCGAGGAAACTTTGGTTACCATGAACTATAAAGTCGATAGACTTGTAGCAGGGAATAAAAATCAAAAAGGTGTCAACGGAAAGGTAAAATATTTTTTTTTCGGCTATGTCGGAAAAAAAATGGATATGTCCGCCACAGAATTAGAACGAAGAAAAGAAAAGAATCACTCACTCTTCTTGGATTCCTTGAAAAAAATACAATGGAAGTCTATCGACATGGTAATTGCCGGAAACGACATCTATACGCCCGCGCTTAAAAAGTATATTGATGCCAAAAAAATTGTAGTAATTATTCCGTCTCCCATGGCATTCTCAGATAAAATAAACCCGGGAGGATATAGAAAGATAACCCATCGCATGAAAAAAAACTTGGTTGACGTCAATACGGTCGTCTTGAGCAAAAAAATGAAGATTATGCTTAGAAGATTTTTGCCCGCGAAGAACTATAAGATTTTTATCATTCCGCCAGGCATCGATACAAAAAGGTTCTCTGCAAAGAAAAAATTAAAAAGCAATGATATATTGTACGTAGGAAGGATGGATAAGGAAAAAAATGTTGAGGCACTCTTGATGTCCCTGGGGATGATAAGAAGACCTTTAAACGCAAAGTTAATCGGTACGGGCAGCTTACTAGGCGAATTAAAAATATCCGCAAAAAAAATACCAAACAAGAGAATCTACTTAGCGGGTTTAAGAAAAAATGTAGAGAGATATTACAACGAAAGCAAGATTTTTGTCCTGCCCTCCAAATATGAGGCCTTTGGGTTGGTTATCCTGGAAGCGATGGCAAGCAACTTGCCCGTAATCGCTTTTAAGCCGTCAAAAAAAATTCTTACCGCCAGCGATGAAATAATCCTCAATGGAAAAAATGGCTATTTGGTAAAAGACATCAAAGAAATGGGAGAAAAAATAGAACTGCTCCTAAATGAAAAATTTCTCCGGTTAAGAATGGGTGCAAATGCCCTTGCTACCGCTCAAAAATATTCATGGAGCAAACACGCTAAAAAGTTGCTTGAGTTAGTTTAAATTAAATTTTTTATAGATATGGAAAATTTTAAAATTGACAACAAAATTGTTTGGAGAAGAAGCGCCGATATTGACATTTCTCAAGCACTTTATCCGTCTTTCTATAAGGAGATAACAAAGCGAGAAGCATTTTTCGAGGAAAACTTTCGCGTGGAAATTGTTGATGCCGATATGGAAAAGTTGGAAAAAAAATTCGTGCCGCTTTACATGAAGGAAATTGCCAGTCGCCAAGACTTCACCCTTGACCGGGAAAAAATTGTATCTCAACTGGCGGACAAGATCAGCCAAGAAAATTACTACAAGTTTCTTTTTATTTATTATGGCAAGGAAATTGTGACTGCCATCATGTTTTCCTTGAAAAATAACGGGTTGTATCTAAGCTATAAAGCAAACAATAAGGATTTCGATAAGGCGCTTAGCCATAAAGCCACTGTCAGCTACTGGACAGAAAAGCTTATATTTAACTACGGAAAAAGCCTGGGAATAAAGTTCTTTTCTTATGGCAGGGATTCAAACCCTTATATAGGCAAGACAAGGATTGGCCTGCCTTTATACAAGCTGAAGACAGGCATGAAAGCTAAAAAGCCACCGACGGAAGACAGCTATGATACCGCCGATTTCAGCGCGGAGTCGCTAAAGAAACACGATCAACCTCTTTTTTTCTTCACAAACCCCGACGAGTCAGGCTTTTATAAAGATTGTTTTCTTTATTATCCAGAGGGATCAATCGACGAATCATATTTAAAAGAATTTAAAAAAGTCACAAGTTGGTCAGAAATAAATTTCGATCTAAAATGCTATCCGCTGTAATGTAATGAGAAAATATAAAATTACCAATGCAAGCTCACTAAATAAATATCTGGCAAGTGTCAGAAACCCTGTTTTTGGAATAGGCACCAGGCCTTATAACTTCACCATTGGAACCTATAAACTGCTTAAAAACTTTGAAATTTTGGCTTGTAGAAAGATAGGCGCGGAAAGGCACTTGCTTGAAAAAAAAATAAAAGTTACTTTTCTTGATAATTCTGAGAGGGGATCGCGCTCAATTGAAAACTACCGGACATACGCCTCCCTAACGCCGTCGGACCTCTTGTCAAGCAAAAGGATCATCAAGTATTTAGACTCTTTTAGCAAGAGGCCAATACTACTCTTCAATCAGATGCCCAAAAGGCTCGAGAGTGTTTTACAAAACCTTGAATGCAAAGGGTATACGATGGTATCAAGTGGCCATCGGATGTTCAGCAAATACGAAAATAAGATTAATTTTCAGAAATTATTAGATAGGCTCAAAATTGATTCGCTCGGTTATGCATTCCTAAATGGAAAAGAGTTGTCCTATAAAAAGGCAGTAAAAAAAGTGGGAAAAGAATTCGTCATTCAGATCTCCGATGAAGCTTTCCAGGGAGGAACTTTTTTTGTCCGAAGCAGGGAAGATTTCGAAAAAATAAAAAACAACAGCGCGGTAAAAAAGGCTATTGCAAACAATTTCCATTTAAAGGTATCGCGACTCGCGGACAGAGAAGCGTCTCCAAGTATGACGGTTTGCGTCACAAACTTTGGCATTGTCAACACGGGCCTGCAAAAACAAATAATTGATGCCCGCGAAGTGACGAACAGTGAGAGATCGGGTGTTTTTTGCGGCCACGATTGGACAAGTAGCATTTTTACCCGCAAAATTGAACGAGAGGCTTCACAGATTGCGAAAAAAATCGGAAAATATTTTAAAGAGAAAGAAAATTTTCGGGGAATTTTCGGCATAGACTTTATTCTTGAAAGAAAAACGAATAGACTTTATCCCATAGAAGCCAATGTTAGGTTGCTTGGGTCATTCCCTATTTTGTCCATGGTTCAATATTCAGCTCGACAGCCTCTTATTCAAGGCATACAGATACTGGAGAGCCTGGGAAACAGCGACTACATATTGGATACCGAAGCTTTAAATAGCTTGTTGGCAAAACCAAAAATAGGCGCACATTTGAATTTATACTCAAAGCATCCCGGTTTTTCTGTTATATCCGGAAATATCAGGCCGGGCATATATAAAATAAACCAGAAAACAGAAACAGTTTCTTTTTTGAGAGAAGGAATATTTTTTGAGGATTTAAAGAGAGATAACGAAATATTAGTTACCAGCGGAGTGCCTAAAAAGGGACAAGTCTATGGAAAAAATAAGAATCTTTGTAAAATAGTTTCTCGAAATACCTTTCTGGATAAAAATGGAGAATTAAATAAATTTTCCAAAACTATGATAAACTATATCTATAAGAAATTAGATTTAAAAAGTGTACGTACTAACTCCCAATGAAAACCTTCGTTGATAACACCCAAAATGCCTTGAAAAAGCCGAAGAAACGCTGGTACTGGCGGTTTCTCAAGTTTTTCGGATGGTGCGCCGCCGCGCTTCTTCTTTTTGCAATCGGCGTTTTTGCCTATTATGCAAAAGACCTCCCCAGCCCGACCAAGCTCAATGAGCGGCAAGTGGCGGAATCGACCAAAATATACGACCGCACCGGCGAGCATATCCTCTACGAAATCCACGGCGAGGAAAAAAGGACGGCCATTTCCATCGACCAGATGAGCCAAATCGTCCGCGCCGCGACTATTTCCGCCGAAGACCAGGATTTTTATAATCACCACGGCATTCAATTCAAAGCCGTAATCCGCGCCGCCATATACGACGTCCTTGGCCGGGCCCGCTCCCAAGGCGGATCGACCATCACCCAGCAGCTGATCAAAAACACCGTACTGACAAACGAAAAAACTTTCACCCGTAAAGTGAAGGAAGTGATTCTTGCCGTCGAACTCGAGCAGAAATTTTCAAAAGACGAAATTCTTGAAATGTACCTCAATCAAATCCCCTACGGCTCAAACGCCTACGGCATCCAAGCCGCCTCGCAAACCTTCTTCGGAAAAGATGCAAAAGATTTGAATCTCGCCGAATCGGCGCTTCTTGCTTCCCTTCCCAAAGCGCCGACCTATTATTCCCCCTACGGATCGCACCAGGACGAGCTCAAATACCGCCAGGAATACATCATCGACCAAATGGAGGGGATGGGCTACGTCACCGAAAAGGAGGCCAAAGAAGCCAAAGCGGTGGACGTCATCGCCGAAATCCGGCCCTTCCAGGACAGCATTTCCGCCCCCCACTTCGTGATGTACGTGAAAGAACAGCTCGTGGACAAATATGGGGAAACGGAGGTAGAGGAAAGCGGCATGAAGGTTTATACCACTCTCGATTGGGACAAACAGCAAGCCGCCGAAGAAGCGGTGAAAAAAGGCGCCGAGACAAACGCCGCCAAATATAAAGCCACAAACGCGGCTCTCGTTGCCATGGATCCCAACACGGGGCAGATCCTCGCCATGGTCGGATCCAAAGATTATTTCGACAAATCCATCGACGGAAACGTGAACGTGGCCATCCGCTCCCGCCAGCCGGGATCTTCGTTCAAGCCCTATGTCTACGCCACCGCTTTCAAAAAAGGCTACACTCCCAACACCGTCCTCTTCGACGTGAAAACCAACTTCGGAACCAAAGACCAGCCTTATGAACCGATGGACTACGATAACAAATTCCGCGGGCCGGTGAAGATGCAGGACGCCCTTGCCGAATCGCTCAACATTCCCGCCGTGAAGACCCTTTATCTCGCCGGCGTGAAAAACGCGATCGAGACCGCCCGGTCCATGGGAATCACCACCATCAATGATCCCAGCCGCGTCGGGCTCTCCCTCGTCTTGGGCGGCGGCGAGGTGACCCTCCTCGACCACACCAACGCTTTCGGCACTTTCGCGACCGGCGGAACCCATCACGACAAAACCGCCATCCTCAAAATCACGGACTCGCAGGGAAACGTTTTGGATGAATATCAGAATTCGGCGGGAGAAAAAGTGCTCGACACCAATGTCTGCGCCGAAATTGACAATATCCTCTCCACCAACAGCCTGCGCGCGCCCGTCTTCGGGACAAACACTCCGCTCCGCTTCGACGACCGTCCTGTCGCCGCCAAAACCGGAACCACCAACGAATGGCGCGACGCCTGGACAATGGGATATACCCCCGGACTTGTCGTCGGCGTCTGGGCTGGAAACAACGACAACGCCCCCATGGCCCAAGGATCCGACGGAGTCTATGTCGCCGCCCCCATCTGGCGGGAATTCATGGATCACGCGCTTGCCAACACCGCCATTGAAAAATTCCCGGAAGCTAAAGTGGAAAAAACCGGAAAAGGGGTTTTGGACGGAACAACAAACATGGGGGAAAAGGAAACGGCCATTTGCCGGATCAAGAAAGGCGAATACTGCATCCCCTCCGGAGACAAATGCCCGGACGGAGCCGACAAAAAGAAGCGGAAGCTTTACACCGCCCACAGTATTCTTTACTGGCTCGACAAAGACGACCCGCTGGGAGACGCTCCCAAAAACGCCGGGAAGGATCCGCAATTCAATGCTTGGGAGAAAGGTGTCGAGAAATGGATCGAGAAAAAGGATTTGGATACCGTTGAAGATTTGGATGAATGCTAGAGCCTGTCCGGAATCTCATATGATCAGCCGCTCCACTTTTCTGCCTCCGGCCAGATCTTCCATGCTCCTCAATATGTCTTCCTTCCGCAAAAACAGCTCGCTCGCGATCACCGGATGGGCTGTTTTTATATACAAAGTTTTGTTTTTAAGCTTTTCCGCCCTCGCGTCCGCTTCTTCGAAATTCCTTATCTCTTTTTTCGCCGCTTCCAAAAAAATACGAGCCAATGTTTTCTCGTCGAGCCCTTTCACCGCGCCAGCCGCACCGGAAATTTTTTTCTTTTTGAGAAGGTCTTGGATATTTTTCATAACGTTTTCGGATTATTTTTCCCCAGCTCCGGATATTCAACCGCCATCTGGGTGAATTTATCCACCTTCCAGATCTCGTTCACTTCAATTTCAAAAATGATGTCGTTGAAATCATGCTTCATCCGGCGAAGGAGATCCCGAAGCTCGTCCAGGTTCCCGGTTTCGATATCGAGCATCAATTGCCAATTCCCCATCACCTTCACGTAGTTTACAATATTCGGATCTTTGAGACAAAAATCATATAGCGCGTCGATCCGCTCTTTTTGAAACTGCTTGATTTTGAACAACACCCGGAAAAGCTTGAGGCCGACCGCGTCATAATTGAACGTATAGGTGATTCTGGTGATCACCCCGCGCCGCACGAGACGCGCGTAGTACCGATGGATGATGGCCGGCGTCACACCGATGATTTTGGCCATTTCCACAAATTCCATCCGCCCGTCAATTTGAAGAAGCGAGAGCATTTTCCGCTCCACTTCGGTAAGCTCGGCTTTTTCGGTCGTTCCGCCGGACAAGCTGGACACGCCCTCTTTATTTTCTTCGTCGACGAGATGCGAGCGCAAAAATTTCACAAAGCCCACTCCGACGACCATTTCGCTCATAGTAATATATTTCCCATACTCGTTGAACAATCCTTGCAAAATTTCGTTGTGATGGAAAACGTCTTTCGCGATGATCGCGATCATGCAATCAGCGTACCCGTCCGAGCGCATCACGATCGGGATATATTTGTTCGCCTGGAACTTGGCATACATTTCTTCTTCTCGCCCCGCTGTAAGGCCGGAAAATTTCATCCAATAGCCCCAAAAAAACGGGTACCCCGCCTTGTCGTAGTCCACAAACGCCCAAAAGTGCTTGATGGCTCCATATTCCGCAAGTCTCGCAAAGCGGTATTTCACCACTTGCGGGCTGGTGCCGAGGGTTTTCGCGATCTTCGAAAAACTCGCCCGGCCGTCTTTGTCGAGTTCGAAGAGTATCTTTTTGTCGAGGTCGGTGAGTTTGATCATCTGTTTTTTAGTTTGTCATCCCGGGCTTGACCCGGGATCCAGAAAAATATTTATAGACTCATCCCTGGATCCCTGCCTTCGCAGGGATGACATAAATTAGCTCTTTTTATAAATAAATTATTTATTACCCTTATGCAAGCCTTTTTTCCTTAATATCCCGAAATTATTTGTTGTTTCACGCCTGTTTTTCATTAAATTATTTACTTTCAATGACATTATAGCAAATTTTGGGAAAATAATCAAGTAATCTCTTGATATCTTTTACTTGGCGTGCTACAATAGCCCGTTAAGCTGAAAAATCCAATAGCTTAACATGAACCTTAACAATCAAATACATAAACATAACCGCCTGCCTCGGCGGTCTACAAATAGAACAGGAGATAGAAATGGAAAATATTCTTATCATCGATCGTGAAAGAAAAGTCGAATTACCTGAATATTTCGATGAATTCCTGTTTTCGGAATTAGCACTTTCCGGACATAACAACATCGACATGAAAAGAATTAGAAAATACTATCCCGATTACACGTGCAGGACCACCAGCGCGGTATTGGACCACCTCCGACATGATGGCATGCTTGAGTTATCGCTCGGCTTATTGGAGAGAGAAGCAATGTTCGAAAAAGGCGTTGATTGCTTCTTGAAGCATTTCAGCGAAACAGAGACCATATTTTTCTGGAGATCCATTTTCTCTGACAAGAACAGGATAAGCAAGAAGAAGCGTTGGGGTTTTGGCTTGGACCGATGGAAAGAAACTTGGCATATGCACCAGCCCTTGATCTTCGTTCCGACACTGTTCATTCCGCGTTGCGTATGTCCCGGTGAAGAATGGCCCCGACTTGTCAAAGGATATCGATGCATCAATGGAAAAGACTGGCAATATGATCATTATATCTGGGATCACGTAAATCCCATATATAATCCTGAGAAATTTCCCAGAGATAGCCATGAACCAAGTTGTTCTTGGGCTTAATGTTTTATCGGGAAGCGTTGTTCATCGCAACAGCGCTTCTCCACTTTATCGAGTTTGCGAATTGGTCGCAAGCTTGTTGATTGAAAAATACAAAAGGAGAAATAAGATGCAGCACATATTGGTTGAAGATTGCCACAAATTCATTCTGGCAAAAAACGATCGGGGTGAACTTATCGTAATTTCCATGGAAATTACGGCTGAAGATTCTGAAAACAACCCCGGCCACAGGCAAATATTCAATGCCTATGCCAATCAGCTGAACCTGGTTGAAGTCCTCGGCGGCGGCTTACTTGTCTTCAAACCAGAGATTAAGGTCATCTTACTGGGAAGTAAGAGCGGAACATACGGAGAAGCAGATAAAGCTCTGGTGAGACAACTCCTACTTCAGGATGATCGCTATGCGGATTATTGCATAAAGATCTCATAGCAAACCCAAAGGCCCGCGCGCGAACCACGCCGGGCCTTTTTTCTTTTGAAATCTCCTTTGAAAATCAGAACAATCCTTTTATCTTCCCCATCCCATCCACATCGATCTGCTCCGCCACGGGGATTTTGGGAAGGCCGGGCATGGTCATAATGTCTCCCGCGAGCGCGACGACAAATCCGGCGCCGTTTGAAAGCCGCACTTCGCGGATAGTAATGTCAAAATTTTCCGGACGGCCAAGGCGCGTCGGATCGTCGGAAAGGGAATATTGGGTTTTGGCGATGCAGACCGGGACTTTGTCGAGCTTCTCGCGCTCGATTTTTTTGATTTGTGCTTTGGCAACTGGCGAAAATTTCACGCCGCGCGCGCCATAGATTTCCCGCGCGATATGCTCGATCTTTTCTGGGATAGTTAATTTCAAATCATAGAGCGGTTTGAAGCGCGCTTTTTTGCTTTGCAACGTTTTGAGAACGGTTTTTGCCAGATCGATCCCGCCCTTTCCGCCACGCGCCCAAATATTCGACTCCACTGCCACGGCGCCCATCTTCTGGACCGCCTCCTTGATCAAATTTATTTCCTTTTTCGTGTCCGTCGGAAAAACATTGATAGCCACGACCGCCGGCACGCCAAATTTTTGCAAGTTTTCCAAATGCTTTTCCAAATTCACCATTCCCCCCGTGAGAGCTTTCAAATTTTCTTTTTTGAGTTCCGAAAGTTCGGCTCCGCCGTTGTATTTGAGCGACCGCACCGTCGCCACAATCACCGCGAGATCAGGTTTCAACTTCGCTTTCCGGCATTTGATGTTGAAAAACTTCTCCGCCCCGAGATCCACCCCGAATCCGGCTTCAGTGATGAGATAATCTCCGAGCTTGAGTCCGTGGCGCGTCGCCACGACAGAGTTGCAGCCATGAGCGATGTTCGCAAACGGCCCGCCGTGAATGAGTGCTGGGGTATGTTCTAGTGTTTGCACCAAATTTGGCCGAAGCGCATCTTTCAAAAGCGCCGTCATCGCCCCCTGGGCTTTCAAGTCGCGCGCATATACAGGCCGCCCCTTGAGATTATAACCAATAATGATATTCCCGAGCCGCTTTTTGAGATCCGCCAGGTTTTCGCTCAAGCAGAATATCGCCATCACTTCGGAAGCAACCGTGATATTGAACCCGTCCTCGCGCTCAATTGGAGATTTCTTTTTTCCGATTTGGATTTTCACGCTTCGAAGCGCCCGATCATTGAGATCCATTGCTCTCTTCCAAGTGATACGCCCCGGATCAATGCTAAGCTTGTTTCCATGATAGATATGGTTGTCGATCATCGCCGCGAGAAGATTGTTGGCCGCTGTGATCGCGTGAAGGTCGCCCGTGAAATGGAGATTGATATCTTCCATCGGCATCACTTGGGAATAGCCGCCTCCCGCCGCACCGCCTTTCACGCCCATGCACGGACCAAGCGACGGTTCGCGAAGGGCGAGCACTGCTTTTTTTCCGAGCTTATTCATCGCCTGCGCGAGACCGATCGAAGTTGTTGTTTTTCCTTCCCCCGCCGGCGTCGGATTGATAGCGGTCACCAAAATCAATTTCCCGTCCTTCTTCTTTTTCAATTTTTCCCATAGTTCAGGTTTAAGCTTCGCTTTCCACTCCCCGAAAAATTCAAGGTCTTTCTCGTTGATCCCGATCTTTCCGGCCACTTTTTTAATCGGTTCCATTTTGGCCTTTTGGGCGATTTGGATGTCGGTTAGCATGATTTTTTTGCAAAAAATTATTTCCAATTGAGATAGGTGATCGTGAGTTGTAAAATCGTCGCGAAAGAAACCCACAGAAAATACGGGATATTGGCGTACGCCACCCAGGAAGCGGCTTGATAGGCCGCCAGAAGTAGCCATGCCAAAGTTCCGAGTACCAGCAAAATATCAGCCGCCGCCAGCAAATTGTTTTGCAAGCGGAACTGAATCGGCGAAAAAGCGAAATTGAAAACCAGGTTCAAGAGAAACGGCAAAGCCACCCAGAAAGAAATTCGGCCTTTGAAAAACAAATAACCGACATATCCGAAACTGACAGCAATAATCGCGTATAAAATTGTCCAAACCGGGCCGAAAATCCAGGAGGGTGGAGCCCACGAAGGTTTTATCAGGGCTTGGTACCAATTGTATTCGTTCATATGGCTATTTTCGAGTATTGACCCCAAGAAGAGTATAAAGATAGCAAAATCCAGTTGCCGCCGTGACCAAAAGAATCACTCCAATAACATACCCAACAATCTGCCCTATGCCGGAAAAAGCCTGATAGGCTAAATAAATTATCACGATTCCGAGAGCGGCCCGCACCAGGCGATCGATTATTCCTTCGTTTTTTTGCATTTTTTTATTTTAAAAAAGTTAATAACTCTCGATGCACTTGTTATAGTCTTTCACTTCGTCGTTGTATTCTTCGATCAAATCCTTCGTTTTTTTTACAAGCGCGTTATATTCATTCACAAGAGTGTTATAATCATCCACCGCTTGGCTATAATCATCGTCGCGCGGACTCATATCTTCAATTTTTGATTTATTTTCTTTGAGATTATCCTCCAGTTTGTCGATTTTTTTCGAATTGGATTCGATTTTTTCCTTCAGATCTTCGTCGGCCGCTTCGCAAACATCAGCCGGAGTGCCGAATTCCTGGACCCCCACCCAGGTTGATTTTCCTTCATAGGTTCCCTTCACCACCGCCACTCCGATTTCCTGAAATTTGGAGTTCAAGATATTCTCCCGGTGCCCCTCGCTCGCCATCCAGGCCGTCACGAGATCCTGGTCGTCGGAAAAATTTCCAAGAGCCAGGTTCTCCCCGATGGTGATGTAATCATAGCCGGCCGAACTTACGAAGTAGTCCGGCCCGTTCCCGTCGGGCGAAACGTGCTCAAAATACTGCTTGGCAAGGATGTCTTTGGCTTTTTTGAGCGCCGCCGCGTCGAGTTCTTTGTTTTCTTTCAGTGTTTTTTTGCCGTCCTTTGATCTCTCCTTGTTGGTAAATTCGATCACTCCTTTCCGGGTGAGCGTCGTGTTTGTTGATTTTTCTTCCGACTTGAGAGGCGTCGGGGCGTAAATATTTTTCCCGGCCGGCTTGGAAACGGAATCGGAAAGCACTGATTCGAAACTGGCAACTTTTTCCTTGGACAGCGAATAAAAATCTTCAAGATAGGGCTTATAGTAAAAAACAGCCGCCGCCAAAGCAGACAAGGAAGCATAAATTATTA
>JAQVJV010000023.1 GCA_028695025.1 Candidatus Moraniibacteriota bacterium | reverse complement strand
CCCAAGGGGCTGAAGCATCTCAAGCGGTTGGTTAGGAAGTCGGTCAAGAGAATCAGAACGGACAAGCGGCTGTTAAAAGGATTTCTTAGAAAAGCATGCGTATTAAGTTAATTGTTAAGAGTCAATAAGTTAATTGCGACCCTTTTGTTGCTAGACGTTGTGATTGTTGGTGCTATTGCTTTGATCGGCACTCTATTTTATGCGGTCGCCTGGCTCTGGAGAAATCCTTGGGCTTTTATTTTGATGGTTGGTGTCGGATATTTTATTTTCAGCCGACTAAAGGGGCAGGGTAAGCTAACGTGGTATATTAAAAAGAGCTAAATTAGTCTTCCGGTGGGGCAAATGTCCCACCGCTTTTTTTATTTCAAAACCCTTGCTATACTGTTTCTATGAAAAAAGAGATTCAGAAAATTATAAAAAACGCTATCCGATCCGCTTTTGGGGTTGATTTTGAGCTGGAAAAAATCAAAGTAGATTATGCGCCGGAGGGGATGGGAGATTATTCTTCGAACATTGCGCTGGTTCTTGCCAAGCAAGTGGGAAAAAGTCCGATGGAGGTTGCGGAGGAGCTGGCGCTGGCAATATCCGAAGGCTCAACCTTCGGAGCTCCGAAGGTTGAGCCTTCAGCTGAATTGCAATTTCAAAAAATCGAAGCGGCGAAACCGGGTTTTTTGAATTTTTGGTTGGCTGACGCGGCACTTCGAAATGTTGCGGAGAATATAAACAAAGAAAAAAACGATTACGGAAAAAGCGAGACAGGGAGCGGGAAAAAAGTTCATCTTGATTTTGTTTCGGCGAATCCGACGGGGCCGATCCATGTGGGGAATGCGCGCGGCGGACCGCTTGGGGATACGCTCGCCAATGTTTTTTCGAAAGTTGGCTATGATCCGTATCGCGAGTACTATGTCAACGATGCCGGGAACCAAGTGGAGGTGCTGGGGCATTCGATTCTGGGGGACGATCAAGCGCAATATGCGGGACAATACATAGAAAATTTGAAATCTGAAATTTTAAATTTGAAATCGTCGGAAGGCTTTGATAGGCAAAATCCTCGGCAAGTTGGAGATAAGGGGCTGGAGATTATACTAGAAAAAATCATCAAGCCGTCGATGGAAAAATTCGGGATCAAGTTCGACAACTATTTTTCCGAAAAGGAAATGCAAACGAGCGGGAAGGTGGATGAGGCAATTGAGATACTCAAAGAGAAAAATCTGATCTGCGAAAAAGACGGGGCGCAGTGGTTCAAGTCGACGCAGTTCGGGGACGACAAAGATCGGGTGGTGGTGAAATCCGACGGACAAAAAACCTATTTCGGTTCCGACATAGCGTATCACAAGGAAAAATTCGATCGCGGTTTTGAAAAAATTATCGACATTTGGGGAGCGGACCATCACGGGGAAGTGGCGCGGACAAAAGGTGCGTTCGCGGCGCTTGGCTATCCGGACAAGTTGGAGTTCATCCTCACCCAATTCGTGCGGGTGGTGAAAGACGGGAAAGAAGTGAAAATGTCGAAGCGGGCGGGAACATATGTGAGCATTGACGATCTTGTTGAAGAAGTTGGGCGGGATGCGACGCGGTTTTTCTTTTTGATGCATAGCGCCGACACGCACATGAGTTTTGATTTGAGTCTCGCAAAAGAACAAAGCGAAAAAAATCCGGTGTTCTATGTCCAATACGCCCACGCGCGGATATCGAGTATTTTGAGAAAAGCGGAGGGCATTTTTTCCGAAGGCTCAACCTTCGGAGCTCCGAAGGTTGAGCCTTCCGGGATGCATCCCAAAGAACGCGCGCTTATTTTTGAGCTTCTCAAATTTCCGGATCTGGTTGAGGAAATTTCCGGGAACTATGCGGCCCATCATCTGCCGCAATATGCCATCTCGCTCGCGGACAAATTCCATTCTTTCTATGACCAGTGCCGGGTGATTGACGAGGGTGATTTGGAAACGACCGTCTGGAGATTGGAAATCGTGAAAGCGACGCAGATCGTGCTCGCGGAGACGTTGAGGCTGATGGGGATCAGCGCGCCGGAGCATATGTGATTTCAGCGAACAGTGATCAAAGAACAATGAACAATAATTTTAATAATGATCACTGATTATTAATCTTTGGCCATTGAATAATATGAACAATTATTACAACAATTACAGTCGTCCCCAAAAGAAAATGTTTTTGGACATTGAGACGCTTCCCGCGCCGGAGCATATGCACGAAGTCCTGAAGGAACTCCATGAATACAAGAAGAAAAAGAAAAAACGCTTGGGCGAAAAATATTCGACAAGCTTTGAGGATTTTCTTTCCGGGACCGGGCTTGACGGGACTTTCGGCCGGATCCTTTGCATTTCATACGCGATCAACGACGACATGATCCATTGCATCTGCGATGAGGATGAGAAAAAAGTGCTCGAAAATTTTTGGGAGGCGGCGAAAGATGTCGATTTGTTTGTCGGATTCAATATAATCGACTTCGACATGAAGTACATCATGCAGAGATCCATGATCCACGGAGTGAAGCCGAAGACCAAAGTGAGGCTGTCTTTCGCGCGATACCGGAGCGAGCCGATGTATGACTGCATGCACGAATGGAACCAGTGGAGCTTCGGGCGCGGCGTGGGACTTGACGCGCTTGCTCGCGCCATGGGACTTCCCACTTCGAAAACAAACATGGACGGATCGGAAGTGGCAAGTTATTACAAAAAAGGAAAAGTGAAAGAGATTTGCGACTACTGCAATGCGGATGTCGAAGTGACGCGGAAGATATACAAGCGGATGCAGTTCGAATAGCAATCTTTTTTTGTCATCCCGCACTTGATGCGGGATCCAGAAAATATATTTTTAACATAAATCCTAGATTCCCGCTTTCGCGGGAATGACAACGTTGCTAATTTTTTGCAAATAAAAAAAGAGCAGGAAATTGTTCCTACTCGACGTGAGAAAAGTATTGATGGGGCTCAGTTGGATTCGAACCAACAACCGCCTCCCAGGAATAGCATAAGCAGGTGCCGGATATAGGGAGGTGTTCTACCCGATGAACTTTGAGCCCCAATACTTTTTCTTTATTTTTCCAGCAATTTTGCTGGTGCCCCGGGCCGGATTCGAACCGGCATACCACGGGGCTGACAACCCCGTTGCTCTACCGCTGCTGAGCTACCGGGGCTTGTAATTTTCAAAAAAAGAGCTGGAGGCGGGTTCCGGATTCGAACCGGAGAATCACGGTTTTGCAGACCGTTGCCTTCCCACTTGGCCAACCCGTCTCGCAGATGCTTGAATAGGCTAGCAGAAGCTGATATTATTGTCAATATCCATACTATCTCACCCGAACATTCAATGTTCGGGCAAATACATGAAAAAATATCTTACCGTTTTCAAAATCAGCTGGGCGCGGGAGCTGGAATATCGTCTGGCTTTTTTTCTGGGTCGGTCGCGAAATATCATATTCCTGCTTCTGCTTTATTACGTCTGGTTGAGCTTGAGCCGAATGACGGGGCGGTTTGCCATGTATTCGGCTGATGAACTCGCGGCGTACGTTTTCGGCGCGCATCTTTTGCGTTCGGTTGTTTTCGGTTCGCAAACCCGGGAAATTGCCTGGGATATCAACAACGGGAATTTTTCGAATTATCTCACGCATCCCGTCAGCCATTTTTGGTATATGTTTTGGCTACAAGCGGCGCAAAGGGCGCTATATTTCCTTTCGGCGATATTCGAACTTGTGATTTTCGTTTTCATCACCAAAGCTCATTTTTTCCGGCAGACCCAGTGGCAATTACTGCTTGTTTCCATATTGGCTACCGTTCTTGCGTCGTTTCTTTATTTCATCCTCACGTATGTCGTGAGCCTGTCCGCCTTTTGGTCGCGGGAAGCCATGGGGCCGCGTTTTCTTTTCGAATGGATCCTGGAATTCTCTTCGGGGTCTTTTTTCCCGCTCGACATACTTTCCAAAAATTTGCTTGCCGTGTTCCAATTTCTGCCTTTCGCGTATCTCATCTATTTCCCGCTCAAGATTTATCTTGGCGGATGGAACGCGGGACAGATTGCCGGAGGAATCGGGATCCAAGCCGTTTTCATTTTTGTTTTCGCGGCACTGGCGAGGGTTGTTTTGAAGCGGGGACTTATGAGATATAGCGGGGAAGGGATATAATTTTCGTTTAAGGTTCGACCTTAAAAATAGGGCATGAAAAAATATTTTCGAGTTTGGAAACAATTGGCCGTCATGGCGTCGGAAAGCTATATGTCGAACCGGATCGAATACGGGAGTTATTTTTTGGGGAAAATCATCCGGTTCTGTTTTTTGATGCTGATGATCGCGGCCATTTTTTCACACACCGGAAATATGGCGGGATACACGAAATACCAGGTCATAATATTTTTCCTCACTTCGTTCCTCATCGACACCCTCGGGCAAGCGGCTTTTCGCGGCGTTTATCTGTTCCGCGAAGATGTCCGGCAGGGGAATTTCGATTATACAATTTCAAAACCGTTAAACTCGCTTTTTCTCGTGCTTTCAAGGCTTCCTGATTTTCTTGATGTCATTTTCATTTTCCCGCTTGTCGCTTTTCTTTTCTATGCTTTTTCCAAATTGGATATTTTTTATAATCCGCAATTGCTTGCGTATTATCCCGTTTTCTTGATGCTAAGTTTTTTGATGGTTGCCGGTATCCACGTCATATCGGTTACGCTCACGATGTGGACGATGGAGAGCGAAAGTTTCATTTGGGTTTTGCGCAATACGACTTTCTTGAGCCTTTTCCCGCCGGAAGTATATTCCGGATCAATCCAGCTTTTTTTCACGTTTGTTTTTCCCATAATCGTCATTTTCGCTTTTCCGGCCAAAGTTTTGCTGGGACTGCTGACGCTCAAGATGGCGTTGGTTGCCCTTGCGATGACGTTTGTCTTTTTCGGCGGGTCTTTGCTATTATGGAAAACCGGGCTTAAACATTATTCCAGCGCGTCGTCATGAGAAAAAATATGATTATCCAGGTCAAAAATCTCTCTAAAACATACGAGTACTACAAAAAGGCTCCCGGGATTTGGGCGTCGGTCGCGGGACTTTTCCACCGCGAGAAGCTGTACAAGAAAGCCGTGAAAGAAATCAGCTTTGAAATCGGAGAAGGGGAACTCGTCGGATTTTTGGGGCCGAACGGCGCCGGAAAAACGACGACGCTCAAAATGCTTTCGGGGATCCTCTATCCGACTTCGGGCGAAGCGAAAGTTTTGGGACACACGCCTTGGAAGCGCGAAGCGGCGTACCAAAAACAATTCGCCCTCGTCATGGGGCAGAAGAACCAGCTTTGGTGGGACCTTCCGGCGATGGAGAGTTTCATCCTGAACAAAGAAATATACGAAGTTCCCGACGCCGAATTTGAGAAAAATCTCAATGAGCTGGTCGAGCTTCTCGACATCAAAGATATTCTCGACGTCCAAGTGCGAAAACTTTCTTTGGGGCAGAGGATGAAGTGCGAGCTTGTGGCGGCGCTTCTTCATAAGCCGAAAGTCCTTTTTCTCGACGAGCCGACAATCGGGCTTGATGTCGTGGCGCAGAAAAACATCCGTGATTTCGTGAAGCACTACAACCGAGAAAACAAGACGACGATTCTTCTTACTTCGCACTACATGGAAGATGTGAAAGATCTTTGCAAGCGGGTGATCATCATCGAAGATGGAGAGATCATGTACGACGGGGACCTGGTGAAGCTGATTGAAAAATACGCGCCGTATAAAGTTTTGAAAATAACTTTTGAAAGGGATGTTGAGAAAAGTGATATTGACCGGTTTGGCGAGGTGATGGAGTTTGAACCGGGTAACGTAATTTTGCGGGTTGATCGCGAAAAGGCCAAAAATGTCGCGCGGGAAATTTTATCATCCGACCTTCCGGTTGATGATATCTTGATCGACGAAGTGGATATTTCTGATGTCGTGCGGAAGATATTCTCGAACGGAAAAGATAATTCTTTGAAAGCCTAGCTTCTATAAATAAAAGCCTGTGGATAACTGTCGCTTGACAGTGATGATATTGGTGATATAGTGATAGTATGAGTATCAAGTATAATGTATTTGATACATCTTTAAATATTATTGGAAAAAAATGCAAAATCTAACCGACAAACAAAAGTTGGTTCTGGAAACAGTGAGGGAAATGAGCGAGAACGGCCAGGGAAATCCGACGACCTACGGCATTGCGAAATACTTGCAAAGGAAAGGGATGAGCGAATCGGTAAAAACTGTGTCGCAAGTGATTGAAGCGCTTGAAAAAAAAGAGCTGGTGAAGCGCGATGTTTTCCGCAAGATCTATCTCATTGAAAACGGGAATATGCCTTCGGGACTGGAAGATGTTTTTCAGGTTCCGGTCTATGGCCTTGCTTCTGCGGGAGATGCGCTTGCGTTTGCGGAGGATAATGTCGATGGGTATCTCCAAATTTCGGAAAGCCTCTTGAAACCGAGCGCGAAAGCCCAGCTTTTTGCGGTGAAAACCTTGGGGGATTCCATGAACCGGGAAAAAATCAACGACGGGGATTATGTCATTTTTGAAAAAAAGGACCAGGATTTTGAGTACAATGGAAAAATTGTGGTTGCGGTGGTGAACGGGATGGCGACGATCAAGAAATACAAGAAACTGGGAAGCGGGCTCATCGGACTTTTTCCGAATTCGACCAACAAATTCCACCAGCCGATCTATATCCACGAATCGGATTCTTTCATGATCGCGGGAGTTTTTCGAAAAGTCCTGCCGGTGAAGTTTATCAGTTTGTGATTTAAAATCCGTCAATTATGAATAACGAGTGTTGCAAAATCCTCTCTTCCCAGGAATGGGACAAAAAACAAATCGTTTGGCGGGATAAGCCGTTCCATAAATCCCGCTACTGGTCGGTTTTCCATGTGCCGGTCAATATGGGGACGAAAATAATCCGGGGGCTTGAAGAAATCGAGGAGGCCGGACTTTCGGCCGAGCAAATGGTGCTTTCGCGGCGGGATTCTTTTTTGGGGGCGGAGCTTTTGGTTCCGATCAGCGGGAAAACCGACGCTTTTGAAATCGAGCTCATCACCGGGCGGTTTTTGACGCGGCTTTTTGATGGAAATTATGGCGATATGGAAAAATGGGTGAAAGTTACCCGCACCTGGTGTCGGGAACAAAATTTCGAACCGGAGGAATATATTTTTTGGTATGCGACTTGTCCCAAATGCGCCAAAAAAAGAAACGACCGGGTGCAAATGGTCGTTTTGGCGAAAGTGGGGTAGAATTATTCCAAATAAAAAAAGTTCTTTCAGGAGGGTGAGTCAATGGCGAAAAAAAAGAACCTTTAAAATTTTTTATGATCTCCATGGTTCCACGGAAGATATGTCCAGTTCCGCGGGAGGCGATCCCAATTATCTCCGAAAGCTTAGCGAAGCACTGGATAAATTCGATCCGGAGGGGGAAAAGGCGCGTGCCATTGCGGCGAAATATCATAAGGAAGGAGAGAGTGGACAATGAAAGGGCAACAGGGGCTTGAAGGCATGTGTGATCCTGTTTTGGATCTTGTTGGTATGCTATGTAACGATCCAAAAAATGCCGGAATTGTTAAACGGAACTTGCGGCGAGTAATTAAGGGGATTAATACTTGCCAAGGAAAGTTTTTTCTCATCGTTGAAAGAAGCTGGACGCCAATGCGCAAGGGGGGTCCGGAGCTTTGCGAAGGACAAAAAATTATCACTACCGATCTATGGATGGGCATAATAAGCGGGGAATTGAGTTTTGGGAAGGATTTATTTCCACTTAATATTCCCACTTCGGCTCCCCTTGCTTATTGTGATCTTATTCATGATCCCGAATTTTGGTCAACTTCTTATCCATTATTGCTGGGGTTTGATTGCGCCCAAGAGATAAGGGATTATTTCCAGCGGGAAAGATCTGTTGTTTCACCCGATGATCTTGATTGGCCGGGTATCAATGTGGCCATTGGCGATGAGGAGGTGAAAGAACTCGTTTGCCAATATCAAAGTCCCCTGGATAAACACCGTGGCGAATTACCGCTTTTGAAGCCGGTTATTGAAATGGGACTTTTACTGAAGCGCGTTTTGCTTGATTTCCCAGAGCAGGACGATCTTTTACAAAAAGATAAGAAACTCTTTGATGCCTGGTGGAGAGTGGCGACAAGTGACGTTAATAGTAATCTATAACCTTATGGAGCGGTTTCGACCGCTCCTTTGCATTTTCAATGGCAAGCCGCTATAATTAAAGAAGCGCTGTGGGAGGGGTGCCCCGAAAATTTTTTGGAATAGCGACAAAGATAACGGGGATTGGCGGCATAACTTTCCAAAAATAGTTTACCAAGTTTCCAAAGGGGTAAACTTCTTTTTAACTAAAAACAAATGAAAATTGTTCTTGGCTTAGCAGGAGAAATTGCAAGCGGCAAGGGGACTGTTGCTAGATATATCATCGAAAAACACCAAGGGAATTCGCATCGTTTTTCAACTATGTTGCGGGATATTGCAAAAAGAATGCATTTGGAAGAATCAAGGGAAAATCTTCAAAAAATATCAACTATATTTCGACAGAATTTCCATGATGATATTCTTTCAGAAGTTATTGCTGGTGATGTTAAAGAAGATGGGCATAAAATTATTTCCATCGATGGAGTGCGAAGATTAGCGGACATTGCTTATCTCACAAAACTTCCAGAATTCAAGCTTGTTTATATTGATGCAGACATGGATAAGAGATATGAAAGAATAATTAAGAGGGGTGAAAACTCCGATGATACGCAAAAAACTTTTGAAGAATTCAAAAGAGATCACGAAAAAGAGGCGGAACTCCAAATAAGGGAGTTGAAAAATCAGGCCGATTTTGTAGTTGATAACAACGGGAATTTTGAGAGCCTTTATGGTCAAATTGATCAAATAATTGAAAAAGCGAAATAAAATGCACCAGTTTGATACTCAATATAAAGAAGCAATCAGGAAGATAATGAACGAAGGGAGCGAGGAGTTCAATGAAAGAACTGGCCACAGAACTATGGCATTGCCGGGGATAACGTTTGAAATTGATAAAACTTTTCCATTGCTAACTCTTCGAAAAATCCCAGTGCGAATTTTTGTGGCGGAGCAAATTTGGTTTATCATGGGAGAAGATAATCCGGAAAAATTTCTAGGGGATTATACAAAAATTTGGGATGATTTCAGAGAGGAAGATGGAAAAATTGCAGCTGCATACGGCTATCGAATGAGGAAGCATTTCGGACGAGATCAACTGAAGGATCTTATCAGGCACTTAAGGAAGGAGAGAGGTTCTAGGCATGGAGTTGTGGTTTTTTGGGATCCGGCCGATGATGGTTTGGGAACGGGTACGAAGAAAAAAAACGTTCCTTGCCCGTATACATTTACAGCGAATATTATCGATAATAAATTGCATTTTCATTTGATAATTCGTTCAAATGACATGATGCTAGGATGTCCGCATGATATGGCGGGTTATGCTCTTATGCAAGCTATTTTAGCGGCAAAAACAGGATGTGGTGTTGGGAAAATGACTTATTCAATTAGCAATGCTCATATCTATGACATCCATTATGAACAAGCTAGGGAAATAATTGAAAGAGAGAATGACCATAACTCGATTCTGTTGGAATGCCAGGAAGATTATTTTGATCGGGCGGAAAGCGGAGACAAAAAACTTTTTAAGGAAATCGTTGAAAATATTAACCGGCAGTATAATCCACTTTCCTCTATCAAGGGAATGGAAATTGTATTGTGAATAATTATGGCAACGCTTACAAAAAAAGAGATAGTGATCCTAATAAAGGAAAAAAAAATTGAGTTTGACCCATCGCTTGATCAGTTCCAAATCCAACCAAATTCGGTTGATTTGCGGGTGGGATGGAATTTTTATATCCCAAAAAGTTGGGAATATAACGAAAAAGGACGCGTTGCCCTGAAGGTGGATTACCTTGCATCTAAAGAAAGAGAAGAGCGATACAAAATAATAAGGCTAAAGGGGGGACAATACTTTGAGATATTGCCGGGTGAGTTTATTATTATTTCTACCTTGGAAAAAATTAAACTCAATACCGGGAGTCTCATGGCGATTCTGTTTGCAAGAAGTTCTTTCATAAGAAGGGGTTTAAATGTGGAGAGTGGAACAGTGGATGCCAGATATGACGGGCATCTGATGCTTCCTATCACAAACAATACGCGGGATCAAATCATCCGAATTTATCCCGGTGAAAGAATTTGCCAGTTGGTATTTTTCAAGCTACCATATAATCTTACTGAAGAGGAGGCACTGTCTCATGGTATTGCAAGGGCAAAATATGTTTCTTCAACACCGTATGGTCTTGAGGCGCGAAGTGACAGTAAGGAGGAAATCGAGCACATTAAAAAAGGAAATATAATGAAAATAAAGGAGGAATATAAATTAAATGTCTGAAAACAAAAAAATCCAATATCCCTATTTGCCTGAGGGAAGGGATATTAAATATGTTCCTCAAAATGATGAGTTTATGTCGGCTGCCCAAAAAATTGCCGAAGAAAGCGGTTGCACAAAACAGGCAACCGGCGCTGTTTTAGTGAAATCGGGGAAAATTATCGGCAAGGGGTCAAATGCGGGAAGAAAGATCGATGTCTGTCCGAGGGTTCTCAACGGCAGCAAGACTGGAGAGGATTACCATTATTGCAAAGAATATTGCGAACAGGAGGGGCATAGCGAGGCGATGGCTGTCAAAGATGCCCGGAAAAAAGGCAAGGAAACAGAAGGTGCCGACCTGTATCTGTATGGCCACTGGTGGTGTTGCAAGCCTTGTTGGGATGCAATGATCGGAGCAGGGGTGGAAAATGTTTATCTGCTTGAAGGTTCTGAAAATAAATTCAATTTTTCGGCGACAATTGGGAAAATCTATATTTCGGGAGCTCTAACGGTTATCGATGCAAATAAAAATTTGAAATCGGTATATGAAAAAATCGCCCGGGTGTGTTCAAATTTCTGTTCCAATGTTTACGTTCCCCATCTTGGTGGTACGGATCCGGTTAAGGATCCGTCAGTAGATCCGCAGGTTGTTTGGCATAAAGATCATAGAGAAGTTGCTTCATCGGATCTTATTATCGCATATGTTGGAACACCGTCCTTGGGAGTCGGGGCGGAACTGGAAATTGCCAGGATTACAGCTTCGAATTTGATCATCTGGTGGTTTAAAGGAGAAAAAGTGAGTCGAATGGCCCTAGGCAATCCGGCTGTTTCTCACAAAATCGAAGCGAAAGACGAAAATGATTTGGCGATAAAATTAACCAAAATCTTAAAGCAATATTGAAATAAAAAATGATTGATAGAAATTTTCCCAAAGGCAAATTCATTGTCATCGATGGGACGGACGGAAGCGGGAAGGCGACGCAGACCCAAATTCTGGTGAAAAGGCTCAAAAAAGAGGGATATAAAGTCGCGACAGTTGATTTTCCGCAGTACGGAAAAAAATCAGCGTCCTTGGTCGAAGAATATCTCAATGGCGAATTCGGAACCGCTTTGGAAGTGGGTCCTTATAGAGCTTCCATCTTCTACGCCTGTGATCGGTATGCTGCAGCGAAGAAAATTAAAAAGTGGCTTTCGGAAGGAAAAATTATTATCTCAAACAGGTATGTTACTGCCAACATGGGACATCAGGGTGGAAAGATCAAGAGCCGGAAAGAGCGGGCAAAATATTTCAAGTGGCTCTATGACCTCGAATATAATATTTTCAAAATCCCAAGGCCTGATTTGAATTTGATTCTCCATGTTGATGCAGCAGTGGCTCAAAAACTTGTTGATTCAAAGGAAGAGCGCGATTATATCAAGCAAGGGGGGAAAAGGGATATCCATGAAAAAGATCTGGGGCATTTGAGAGATGCTGAAAGGGTATATTTGGAAATAGCTGATATTTTCCCCGATATTGAGTTGGTGGAGTGCGCGGAAAATGACACCATAATGACACGGGAAAAAATCAGCGGTCTCGTTTTTGATCTTGTAATATCCAAGATATTATAAATGAATTTCTTAGAGTATCAAGAAAAATCAAGAAAGACGGCGAAGTATCCAAATGCAGGGAACAATTGGGTTTATCCTATGTTGGGTCTCTGCGGAGAATCTGGTGAAGTTGCGGAAAAAATGAAGAAGGTCATAAGGGATTGCGGAGGCGAGATTGATGAGGCAAAAAAAGAAGAAATAAAAAAAGAGTTGGGTGATGTTCTTTGGTATATTTCACAGCTTGCAAGCGAATTTGGGTTGTCGCTCGAAGAAATAGCAAATTCAAACATTGAAAAACTTTATAGCAGAATGGAAAGAAATGTTCTGAATGGTGATGGGGATGATCGGTAAAACAGGAGGAAGTTATGAGTTCCTTGATGAGATTGCGACAAACATTGTTATTTGTCCTGATTAGAAAAATGGAAAAAATAATTTGTCCCATGTGTTACACGCATGATTGTGATTCTTGCGTGATTCATCGGGGACTCGTAGCGGATATGGAGCGGTATAATTTGACAATCAAGCCCAATTCGCTGCATTCATAAATTTTTGCTTTTACGGCCTCCGGATTTTCGGGGGCCTTTATTTTTTCCGCTCTTTTTGCTAGGATGAACACAGGAATAGGGCGGATATATCGGGAAAGATAATCTTGAATTTTGATTTTAACTTCGGCCTTTCTATGAAATACAAGCCGACAATCGGGATGGAGGTGCACGTGGAGCTCGCAACCGATTCGAAGATGTTTTGCCCGTGCAAAAACGAGCTTGGGCTCGACCGCGTGCCGAACTCGAATATTTGCCCGGTTTGCACGGGACAGCCCGGGGCGCTTCCGGTTGCGAACGAAAAAGCGGTTGAATTCGTGATCCGGGCCGGGCTCGCGCTTGGTTGCCAAATCGCCAAAATTTCCAAATTCGACCGCAAAAACTATTTTTATCCCGATCTTCCCAAGGGATACCAAATTTCGCAACACGACCAGCCGCTTTGCGAGAAGGGATTTTTGGAGGCGAACGGAAAAAAAATCGGCATTACCCGGATCCACTTGGAAGAAGACACGGGGAAACTCATCCACCAGAAAGGAAACGATTTCAGCCTCGTTGATTTCAACCGTTCGGGAGTGCCGCTCATGGAGCTTGTTACGGAACCGGACATAGGCTCCGCTGAAACGGCCAAAAAATTCTGCGAAGAACTTCAGCTTATTTTGCGCTATATCGGAATTTCGGACGCGGATATGGAAAAGGGACAAATGCGTTGCGAAGCCAATATTTCCATTTCGGCCGATCCCGAAAAATTCGGCACGAAAGTCGAGATCAAAAACCTCAACTCTTTCAAAGTGGTGGAAAAAGCGATTGAATATGAAATCAAACGGCAAGCCGAACTTTTGGACGAAGGGAAGGCTGTGGCGCAAGAGACCCGCGGGTGGGACGAGGGGAGGATGGCGACTTTTTCCCAACGCGAAAAGGAATCGGCGCATGACTATCGCTATTTCCCCGAGCCGGATTTGCCGCCGCTTGAAATCGGCGAAAGATACGTCGAGGATTTGAAATCCGGTCTTCCGGAATTGCCGGCGGCCAAGGCAAAAAGGTTCCAGGAAGAGTACAAACTTTCCGAATATGACGCCCAAATTCTCACGCGCGAAAAGGATCTCGCGGAATTTTTCGAAGAATCGGTGAGCGATGGCCGCGCGGAGTGCGCCGATCCGGACAAGATCGCGAAGCTCGCGGCGAACTATATCATTTCGGAACTGAAGAAATATCTTTCGGAAACGGTGAAAATAAAAAATTTAAAACTGACGCCGGAAAATTTTGGGGAGCTCATGCGTATAATTGGACAAGGGACGGTAAATTCCAGCGCAGCCCAAACGATCCTTGCGGAAATGGTTGAAACCGGCGCCGATCCGGAGCATATCATCGAGGAAAAAAATCTCGGCCAGATTTCGGACGACAGCGAAGTTGAAAATATCGTGAAAGATGTGGTTGAAAAAAATCCGGATCCGGTCGCGGATTTCAAGAACGGAAAGCAAAATGCGCTCCAGTTTTTACTGGGGCAGGTCATGAAGGAAAGCAAAGGCAGGATCCATCCGCAAAAAGCGATGGAACTGCTTAAAAAATATATGTAGCAACTTAAAAATATAAAAAGAAAGGGGTGATTGCAGTGGAGAAGGATAGACAGTATCATTACATATGTTCAAATTGTGAGTTTGGAAATAAGTGCAAGAGCTTTGGGTCGCCGGAAATATGTGGCAGGATTTCTGCGGGATATCATAAGCTTTCTCGAGGTTACAGCAGAATGGTTGGCTTATTGCCTATTTCAGAAAATAATCCGGGGAAATCTCATGAAAATTAGCTCTAAAACCTAGGGGCGGGTTAAGAAATATCCGCCCTTCATGAATTCAAGAATTTAGAGCCCCTTTTTCAATTTCAAGAGCGAGAACTTCATTCGGCGTTAGATAATTAAGGGATTTCCTGGCACGGTTGTTGAGCTTTTCCTGTATCGTGTAAACATAGCTTCCTTCAACTTTATCAAGATCGGACTTTTTAGGGAAATATTCCCGAATCAAACCATTCAGGTTTTCCACTCCGCCTTTCTGCCAGGAACAATAGGTATCGCAGAAAAATGAGGGCACTTCCGTTCCATGGTGCAAAACATTTTCGCTTCCATTATCTCTTGTAATGGTCAGCCAGAAATTTCGAGGCAGAGACTCAATAATATCCCGTAGCGCTTCTTCCGATCTGACGGCAGTTTTATCTTCGCATTTGTGCAATCGGCACAGTTTTGTTTTTCTTTCTTGCCGGACTGACAAAATACTCCGTCCAGAAAATATCACACTGTCAGTTTCCCAATCGCCGACCCGTTCTCTTTTACCTACAACTGCTGGCCTTTCTGAGACAGACACCCTTTCCTTAATAGTCGTTTTAATCTGCTTTTTACGGGCGAATCTGCGTTTTCTGACCTTTTGCTTTCTTCTTAATTTTTTATACAATCCCTCAAATCTTCCTTCGCCTTCATATATCCAATTGTAAATGCTTTCGTAGCTCACCGATCTGTCTTTGCATTTTCGCACTTCTTGAGGAGGATGATTCTTTAACCTGCCGGCAACCTCTTCAGGGCTCCAGCCTTCCCTTATCTGCCGCTTCACATATTCGGCCAGCTTTTCATTCTGCCACTTTTCCAATTTCCGTTTGTTGGTTTTCTTCCTTCTCCGTTCGGCGTAGTATTGAGCGTCCTTTGCGACGTAGGGAAGGACTTGCCCGGAGTTCCTTTTGATTTCCCTTTTGATGATTGAATAATTCCGGCCCAGTTTCTTGGCTATCCAGCTCTTTTTCTTCTTCATTCGCAAATACACTTCAATTCTCTCCCTTTCATAGAGGGTGATTTCCTTTCCTTTTGGCATATCCATGGCGTTAATTAGAGGTTAACGCTCCAGTCTAGCAAAAAAAGGGGCTTCGGAGTTTGAATTCGGGCTTTTAAATTGCCTATTGACGGTTAGTGGAGTGGATGATAGAATTGAAAAAATGAACAAGAAATTCGCAAAATTGAAAAAAGTTTTTTAAACGGACGTCGCCCGAAATTGGGGCGATTTTTTTTAGGGTTCTTTTCAAAAAGGAGAATGGATATGGGAGAGAAAAAAATAATTTCTCAATGTCTAATTTGTCATGTCCTAGAGAAAACTGGAGGGTGGACAAAAAAGATTGAGCCGCTGACGATACCTCAAAAATATGCTGGAAAATTGTGTCCGGATTGTAGACCTAAAGAAGATAGTCTTTCGGAGGTATGCAATGCCAAACAAGCCGCCTGATCCCTATCCAGGACCCACATGCATCTTATATGGAAATTGCAATCATACGAGACTTTTCAATTTTCCGTATAGATGCACGGTCAATGATTATAAAGGGTGCGCATATAATGTTAAAAATAATACAAAATAAAATGCACACCGCCAAAAAAATTGCACCAGTGAGTGATCGCTGGTGCTTTCTTTTTGAAGTCATTACACCCCCGCCAAAGGCGGTGGCTTGATGAGTGGGATCGCCTTAAAGGCGATAGAACCCAATCACCCGTTTGTTAATTGATTAACGTTTATTAGAAACTGTCTTCTTGTTCGCCTTGTTCTTTGATATACTTTTTGATTATCTCTTCGTCAAATCCGACTGTCGAGACTGCATATCCTCTTGCCCAAAAATGCGCTCCGGTATAGTTTCTGTCTTTTCCCTGCATCCTGGCAATCGCAATGGCGCTTTTTCCTTTCAGGAATCCTATCACGCTGGCCACGGCATATTTGGGAGGAATCTCGATGCACATGTGGACATGGTCGGGGCTTAATTTTCCTTCGGTGATCTTGCTTTCTTTCTGTTTGGCCAGTTCATGGAATATTTTTCTTAGTTCCTGCCTAATTTTACCATAGATTGCGCTTTTTCTTCTTTTGGGCACGAATATCAGGTGATATTTGCAATTCCATTTTGAGTGGGATAAACTTTGGTATAGGTTTGACATGATGTTATTAATGGATGGTTGGCCACTCATCGGCCACAATGTTCATTTTACAGCATCTTGTCTTTTTTTGTGGTTGCTGGAACGGTAAAACCTGTTCAAGTCTCACCAGTAAAACTGGTGGATTACCTTCTGGGAAAAACTATTTATTTTGGCTCTAGACTAGAAGATTTTTCTTCGATAGTCTAGAAATATGATTAAATGGGCAAAAATCAGCAGTTATCAACTGAAAAAAATTATTCATCATTTTGTAGTCGATGTTTCTGCCGATCAAGCCAG
>JAQVJV010000022.1 GCA_028695025.1 Candidatus Moraniibacteriota bacterium | reverse complement strand
CCTGGCTCCAGCAATTTAGAAGACTGGTAGTGAGATATGAGTATTATGCAAGCCATTTTCTGGCATTCATTCATCTGGCCTGTATCATTATATTGTTAAGAAATTATTTTTGAGATACGCTCTAGTATCTAGTATTTTGTATTTAGCATATTTATGTCTGAAGATTGGAAAAATATTGAAGAAGGGGCGGTCATCAAACATGACCCCAAAAAGTCCCCGAAAACCGGCGACTGGCGCTATATGAAGCCAAAAGTGGACAAAAAAGCCTGCGTCGGTTGCGGGATGTGTTTCGGCCATTGTCCGGAAGCGGCGATTGACTATGATGATGAGCGAAAGGCCGATATCGACTACGATGTTTGCAAAGGTTGCGGCGTCTGCGCGACAGTCTGCCCGCAAAAGGCGATCAAAATAGTATCTAGTAGCTAGTATCTAGTATTTTGTATCTAGCATGGAGAGCAAGAAGATAAAATCGTTTACCGACTTATATGCATGGCAAGAAGGACATAAACTGGTTTTAATGATTTATAGAGAAACAGAAAAATTTCCAAAAAAAGAAATATTTGGATTGACGGGCCAGATGAGAAGATGTGCTGTTTCTATAACATCTAACATTGCAGAGGGTTTTAGCAGGAGCACCGCAAAGGATAAATGTCAATTTTATTCCATTTCTCACGGTTCGCTTACAGAATTGCAAAATCAGCTATTAATTGCAAAAGATGTTAAATATATCGATAGGGATTTATTCAAGAAATTGGCTGACCAAAGTGTTATCGTAGCAAAATTGATAAACGGCTTAAAAAGAATAAAAACTTAGATGATACAAAATACAAGATACAAAATACAAGATACCAAGTATATCGCTCTCACGGGCGGCGCGGCGGCGGCGGAAGCTCTTCGGCAGATTAATCCAGATGTGATGCCGGTGTATCCCATAACGCCCCAAACGCCGATAATCGAAACTTATGCCAAGATGGTGGCCGACGGGAAGGCGGACACGGAAATGATCGAGGTGGAATCGGAACATAGCGCCATGAGCGCGACGGTGGGGGCAAGCGCGGCCGGGGCGCGGGCCATGACCGCATCGAGTTCGCAGGGAATCTTGCTCATGTCGGAAATTCTACCGATTGCTTCCGGGACGCGGCTGCCGATCTTGATGTTGGCGAGCGCGCGGGCTTTGTCGGCGCCGATCAGCATCCATGGCGACCATCAGGATATGATGTTCGTGCGCGATGCGGGCTGGATCCAGATTTTTTCGGAAAACGCGCAGGAGGTATATGACAATGTTTTCATTGCGCTCAAATTGGCCGAAGCGGTGAGGTTGCCGGCGATGGTGATCATGGACGGGTTCACCACTTCGCACAGTGTGGAAAATTTGGAAACCCTGGAAGATAATATTGCACGCAATTTTGCGGGAGACTATCAGCCGAAGGACTATCTTCTCAATTTTGAAGATCCGAAAACATTCGGTCCGGTGGGTCTTCAGAATTCCTATTTTGAGTTCAAGCGGTCGCAAATCGAGGCAACAAACGAGGTGATCAAGAAATTGGCCGGGATTAACCAAGATTATGGAAAAATTAGCGGGCGAAAATATGATTTGGTTGAAAAATACAAATTGGACGATGCGGAAAAAGCTATCGTCGTCGCCGGATCAACGGCGGGAACGGTCAAAACGGCAGTGGATGAATTACGGGAAAAGGGAGAAAAAGTGGGGCTTTTGAAGATCAAGCTGTTTCGGCCGTTTCCGTATGAGCAAATCGGCGAAGCGCTCAAAAATGTGAAAAATATCGCTGTTCTCGAGCGGACAGCCTCATTCGGCTCAAACCCCCCAATATATAGCGAGGTGATCCAGGGTTTGTACACAATGAGGGAAATGAAGCATTCGGTGCAATCATATATTTTTGGCTTGGGAGGGAGAGAAATTTTCAAAGAGGATATAAAGAAAGTATTTGGACAAGATTTTGACGGGAAAGAAGTGAGATATATTGGGTTGAAATAGAATTTTCAATGACGAAATTTTCAAACATTGATAAATTTAAAAATTCTTAAATTGTTTGAAAATTGAAAATTTGTGAATTGAAAATTTAATTCCAGAAATTAGCAAAAAGCAAGTAAGATTTTATAACAATGAATACCAATTTAGCAAAATATTTAGCTCCCGGCCATTCGACTTGCGCGGGTTGCGGCATTCCGGCGATTGTGCGGACTGTCCTCGAAGCAACCAAAGATCCGGTGATTGTCGTCAACGTGACGGGGTGTCTCGAGGTGACTTCGACGCTTTATCCCTATTCCGCTTGGAAGGTGCCGTACATCCACAGCGCTTTTGAAAACGGCGGAGCGACGGCAGCTGGCGTGGCGGGAACAATCAAAGCCTTTCGAAGGCGAAACAAAATTCCGGCGGGAAAGAAAATCCAAGTTGTGGTTTTTGCGGGCGACGGCGGGACTTATGACATCGGCCTCCAAAGCCTTTCCGGCGCGCTTGAACGCCAACATGATTTTCTCTATGTTTGTTATGACAACGAAGCCTATATGAACACCGGCGGCCAGCGTTCGGGGGCGACGCCCTACGGCGCGGACACGGAAACAACGCCGTCCGGAAAGCAGAGTTTCGGAAAAAGAGAAAAACGGAAGGACTTGATGTCGATCGTGGTCGCGCATCATTTGAAATACGCCGCCCAGGCCAATGTCGCATATCTCCCGGATCTCAAGAAGAAGGCCGAAAAAGCTTTTGAAATGGAAGGCCCGCGGTTTTTGCTGGTGCTTCAGCCGTGCACAAACCTTTGGAAATATGCAACTTCGGAATATGTGAATATCGGAAAGCTGGCCACGGAAACAAATTTTTGGCCGCTGTGGGAATATCTCGACGGAAAATACAAGATCAATTGGGCGACGGAAAAGCCGAAGCCGATTGAAGAATTTTTGAAAACCCAAGGCCGGTTCAAGCATTTGTTCAAGCCGGGAAACGAACACGTCATTGCTGAAATGCAAAAAGAAGTGGACGAGAATTGGAGAAGGTTGATGAATTTAGCGGAAGTGGATTAATAGTTTTTTCTATTTAGATGGTGGAAATTATAAAATTTGATCCTGCCAGGAGGAAGGAAAAAGAAAAAACAGAAAAAAAAGAACAAAATCCTGAAAGTGAATCTGGTGGCTTAGTTAAAGTTGATTTTAAACAAAAAAAGGAAAAATCAGGTAAACAGGTTTTGGGTAGCGAGTTTGATAGTTTGAAGAAATTTTTAGGCAATTTAGGGGAAAGTAATCCGACCGGACTTACGATGAGATTGCTTTTTGAGGGCATAAGAGGAGTTGAAATTGATAAAATATTCAACGAAGTTGAAAAAAATACTAAAGATTGTAGCCAAGAGTCCCTTATCGAAATGAAAGAGATAGTGCAGTTTTATTCTGACGAAGATTTGATTCATCATTTTACGACTTCAAATTCCATAGATTGGCACAAAAAACCCGCTTTTTATAGGGCGATCCTTGAAGAAGTCAAAGAAAGAATGCAAATGTTGACGAGAGATTAGAAAATGAAAGATAATATTGCTTTTTTAAGTAATAACTAATCGAAACATATGGCTAAGCCGAAAGTAAACGAAGAACTTTGCATCGGATGCGGGACTTGTGAAGCGCTTTGTCCCCAAATGTTCAAAGTTGAAGATGGAAAATCGCATGTGATCGGCGAAGATTGCGAAAAAGCGGGTTGCGACTGCAATGAAGCAGTCACCAGTTGCCCGGTAAACGCGATTTCATTGGAAAGTTAAAATTTAAAAGTAAAGAGTTAAAAATTTTGGTGTCCCGCCGATATGGCGATCGGACAAGTGTTTTATTTGTTTTTATTTGTTACTATGGATGAGCAAAAGAACATAGTTTCGGATCCGGTGTCCGAAAAAACGACAGAAAACATTCCGGAGAATAATCCGGAAAAGCCGGCCAGAAAACCAAGGATCAACCAGCCGTTGATCATTTTGGCCGTGGCAGTGGTTCTCATTTCCTCATTTTTCGGGGCGATTTTCGGTTTTATGGCGGCGGAACTGGAAAATGGAAAACTGAATCTTGATTTTTTGAAGAGAAATTCAAATTCGGCCGGAAAGTTGCAGAACGGCAGTTCGGGATCAACGATCAGCGTCCCGAGCGAAGAATCAGCAGTGATCCAAGCGGTCAAAACCGATTCTCCGGCGGTGGTGAGCATCATCATTTCCAAGGAAGTGGCGCAGTATCAGGATTTTTTTTCGGATCCGTTTTTTGATCCTTTCGGGTTTGGCCAGCAGTCGCAAGGAAGCCAAAACGGCACCCAAAAGCAGGAAGTCGGCGCCGGTTCGGGTTTCATCGTTTCGAGCGACGGGCTGGTGGTGACGAACAAGCACGTGGTTTCGGACGCAAGCGCGGAATATACGGTCATGACCAGCGACCAAAAAAAATATGAAGCGAAAGTAAAGGCTATTGATCCGGTGAACGATATTGCGATTCTCAAGATTGACGCGACAAATCTTCCAATCCTTGAGCTGGGGAATTCCGAGAATCTTCAAGTTGGCCAGACGGTGATTGCGATCGGGAATTCTTTGGGCGAGTTTCGGAATACGGTGAGCAAGGGCGTAATTTCCGGCCTCAAGCGCAACGTGAACGCCGGTTCGGAAATGAGCGGGCAGACGGAGCTTTTGAGCCAGGTGATCCAAACCGATGCGGCGATCAATTCGGGAAACTCGGGCGGCCCCCTGCTTGATATCCAGGGGAAGGCGATCGGCGTGAATGTGGCGATGGCGCAAGGGGCGGAAAATATCGGTTTTGCCCTTCCGATCAACCTGGTCAAAAAAGATCTGGAAAGCGTGAATACGAATGGAAAAATCACCCAGCCGTATATCGGCGTACGCTATCTCCCGATCGATGAACAGATCCAAAAAGATAATAATTTGCCCTTTGGCTACGGCGTGCTGGTGGTTCGCGGCCAGCAAGTGACGGATTTCGCGGTCATTCCGGGCGGTCCGGCGGATAAGGCGGGAATTGTGGAAAACGATGTCATTCTCGAGGTTGATGGAGCCAAGGTGGATGCGGATCATCCGCTAACAAACCTTTTGAGCCAGTATAACGCCGGCGATGCCATTACTCTCAAAATTTGGCACAAGGGCGAAACGAAAGATGTTCAGGTGAAGCTCGAAGAAAGGAAATAAAAAATATATTTACCGAAATAGTGAAGCAAAGACGGGTTCATCCCGTTTTTGTTTTTATGATGTTTTTTCGCTATAATCCAAGTATGGCAAAACAAATATATAATCTGACGCCGGATGAAGCTTTGAAAAGAATGGCGACGGGCCCGCAAGGGTTGTCGGGCGAAGAAGCAAAAGAAAGGCTGAAAAAATATGGGCCGAACAAAATTGAAAAAAAACGGGATTTCCGTTGGCTGAAGCTTCTTGGCAACCAATTCAATGATGCGCTGGTCTGGATCCTTTTGGCGGCGGCGCTTCTTTCTCTTTTTTTTGGGGAAGTGCGGGATTTGATCATTATTCTCACGATTGTTTCCATAAACGCCCTTTTCGGATTTTTCCAGGAATGGAAAGCGGAGCGGATCCTTGACCATATCCAGAAACTCACCTCGGACAAGGTTTCCGTTTTTCGCGGCGGGCAAAAAATCGAGGTGGATTCCCGCGAAGTTGTGCCGGGGGACGTGATTTTTGCCGCGAGCGGGGACAGTATTCCGGCAGACGGGCATATTCTTGAGGATTTCAATTTTCACACCAACACTTTTGTTTTCACGGGCGAATCGAGGCCGGAAAGAAAAAAAGCGCGGGCCATCAAGGAAAGCAAAGTGGCTATTGCCGATATTGACAATATGGTTTTTTCGGGCGAGCTGGTGGTGAGGGGAGAAGCGAAGGTTGTTGTCACGGGAACGGGGATGGGCACGGAACTCGGAAAAATTGCCGATCTTGCGGCTGAAGTGAAAGATGATCTGACGCCGCTTCAAAAAAAGATGCGCGTCCTGGGGAAAGACGTGACGATTCTTGCCGTATTTGTCGCGATCGCCGTCATGATCGCCGGCAGTTTTTATAAGCTGTCCCTTTACCAAAATTTCCTTTTTGCCCTTGCGGTCGCGGTTGCAGTGGTTCCGGAGGGGCTCCCTGCGGCGCTTTCGGTGGCGCTTTCGCTTGGTATGCGGCGGCTTCTCAAGGTCGGAGTGCTTGCGAAAAAATTGATTGCGGTGGAGACTTTGGGGTCGGTGGATATTATTTGCACAGACAAAACAGGCACAATCACCAAAAACGAGCTCACGGTGACGAAAATAATCCTGGATGAAAAAGAATTGCAGGTTTCCGGGTCGGGATACGAACCCAAAGGGAATTTTTATATTGGCGAGCAAAAAATTGATCCGCAGAAAGTGGAAAATTTGGATATGCTGATGAAGATAGCCGCGCTTTGCAACGACGCGAGCCTGGTCCGCGGGAAAAGCAAATATAAAATCGTCGGCGATCCGACGGAAGGGGCGCTCATTGTTGCGGCGAGAAAATATAACCCGCATGCCAAGTATTTTGAAAAAAGAGAGAAAAAAGTGGGGGAGAACCCGTTCGAGTCGGATCGGATGCGGATGAGCGTGATATATGAAAAGCCGGATGAAAAGGATGAAAAATTATCAGGTGTTTTTTCCTACGTCAAAGGTTCACCGGATGTTTTGCTCGGCCTCTCCTCCCAAAAATTGACCGAAAAGGGGATAGTCCCCTTTTCTGATGAAGAAAAAAAGAGGGTGAAGGAAAAATATGACGAGATGTCTAGTGAAGCGCTCCGGGTGTTGGCTTTTGCGTATCGCCCATTGAAAAATAATGATTCAAAAAATATTTCCACTGATGTGGCTGAACGCGATTTAATTTGGGTCGGAATGATGGCAATGATCGATCCGCCACGCCAGGATGTGGCAAAAGCGATCGCTGAATGCCGTCATTCAGGGATCAAAGTGATCATGATCACGGGAGACTATGAAGTGACAGCCGAAGCAATAGCGGGGCAAGCTGGCTTAATAAATCCCAATATCCAATATGCAATATTCAATAAAACCACAAACCCAAAATCCCAAAATGATTTTGTGATTAATGGGAAAAATTTGAATAATATTTCTGATCGTGAGTTAGTCGGGCGGATAAAAGAGGGTGTATCGGTTTTTGCCCGCATCACGCCTGAACAAAAATTGCGGATTGCCGGCGTGCTCAAAAAATCGGGAGCGGTGATCGCCATGACCGGAGACGGCGTGAATGACGCGCCGGCGCTCAAAAAAGCGGACATTGGTGTTGCAATGGGCGTCATTGGAACGGATGTTTCCAAAGAAGCCTCGGACATGATTCTTCTTGACGATGATTTTTCTTCCATTGTGGCGGGGATCAAAGAAGGACGGACTATATATCAAAACATCCGAAAATTTATCTACTATGTTCTTTCTTCAAACGCCAGCGAGTTTCTCACGGTGATTTTCGGCTCGCTTCTTGCCATTCCCTCACCAGTGACGGCTGTTCAGATTTTGGCTGTCGACTTGGGAACGGATGTTCTTCCTTCTCTTTCTCTCGGACTGGAGCCGGCCGAACCGGGGATCATGAAACAAAAGCCGCTCAATTCCAGGGAGAGATTGATGGGATCATTCGGGTTTTGGCGGCTGGTTTATGTCGGTGTGATCATGGCTTCGGGAGCGATAATCGCTTTCGTGTGGTCGATGAAGCGCGGCGGATGGAATTTCGGGGAGGGAATCGATTTTGATTCGGCGCTTTATATCAAATCAACTTCGGTCACTTATGCGGTCCTTTCCATGACCCAGATGGCGAATCTCCTCCAGGCCCGCTCGGAAACATTGTCGGTTTTCACGATTGGTTTTTTTCGGAACAGATATGTGATCGGAGCAATTTTGATTTCAGTGGGGATGCTCATGACCTTTTTGCACGTCCCCTTTTTCCGGGAGTATCTCCATATGTCGCCAATTGACGCGAAAGACTGGCTGGTGGTCATCGGGACGACGCTTGCCGTTTTCGTTTTTGAAGAAGCCCGCAAAGCGGAGAAAAGGGATTGATTTATATAACTTATAAGAATCAATAACCCATGCTCAATCTCAAAATTGCGAAAATTTTTGGCCAGATGGCCGAATATTACACAATGAAAGACGATAAGTTTCGTCCACGAGCCTACGAACGCGTGGCGCGGCTCATCGAATCGATGGAAGAAGATCTGGAAGATATATATGAAAAAGGCGGCTTGAAAGCACTCATGCAGATCCAGGGGATCGGGCAGGGGCTGGCGGAGCATATTGAGGAATACGTGAAAACGGGGAAAATTGCGACTTTTGAAAAACTGAAGCATGAGGCCCCGCTCGACCTCGACAGCTTCTCGGCGGTGGAGGGTGTCGGCCCGAAGATGCTCATGGCGCTATATAAAAACTTGAAAATAAAAAATTTGAAAGATTTGGAAAAAGCGGCTCGAGAGGGGAAGGTGCGTTCTCTCCCCCGCTTTGGCGAAAAAACGGAACAGAATATTTTGCGTTCCATCCGGCTTTCGCGCGAGCATCAAGGCCGGTTTCTTCTCGGTTTTGTCTCCCCTATTGTTTCGGAAATCCGGGAAAAGCTCGCTTCGGTTTCCGGCGTTTCAAATGTCGTTGTTTGCGGATCTTTCCGGCGAAGGCGCGAAACGGTCGGCGATATCGACATACTTGCGGAAGCGAAAGATTCGCGCGCGGTCATGGAATATTTTGTTTCCATGCCGAATGTCGAAAAAGTGCTCGCGAAAGGAGAAACGAAGTCGATGATCCGGCTTGATGTCGGCATTGACGTCGATTTGCGGGTGGTTCCGAAAAAATCTTTCGGCGCGGCGATGCAATATTTCACCGGCGGGAAAGATCATAATGTCGAGCTTCGAAAAATCGCCATAAAGAAGGGTTGGAAATTGAACGAGTACGGCCTTTTTGACAAAAGCAACCGGCAAATTGCCGGACGCAGCGAAGAAAGCATATATAAAAAACTCGGACTTGTCTGGATGCCGCCCGAAATGCGCGAGAATCGAGGCGAAATTTCGCTTGCTCTCGCGCACAAACTGCCGAAGATTGTTGAATACAGTGAAATCCTCGGAGATCTTCAGATGCACTCGACCTATTCCGACGGGGCGAATTCGATCGAAGAAATGGCGCTGGCGGCAGCGCGTCTGGGAAGAAAATATATCGCGATCACCGATCACGTGGGGCATCTCAAGATTGCGGGCGCAATGGATGTCGCGACAATCCAAAAACAGTGGTGCGAAATTGAAAAACTGAACAAGAAGTTGAAGAATATCCGGATCCTCAAGGGATGCGAAGTGGATATCAATCCGGACGGGACGATCGCGCTTGAGGACAAATACCTGGCCAAATTCGACGTGGTCCTTGCTTCCATCCATTCGAATTTCAAGATGAAAAAGGCTGAAATGACGCAGCGGATCATCCGGGCGATTGAAAATCCGCACGTGGATATCATCGCGCATCCGACAGGCCGGGTGATCCATCAGCGGGCCGGTTATGAGCTATATCTCGATGAGGTTTTCAAGGCGGCGGCGCGGACGGGAACGGTCATCGAGGCCAATTGTTATCCCAACCGGCTGGATCTCAATGACGTGAATATCCGGCGGGCGGTTGAAGCGGGCGTGAGAATTTCTTTCGGGACGGATTCTCATTCCAAAAACCAGCTCCACAACCTGGAATTGGGAATCGCCCAGGCCCGTCGCGGCTGGGCGACGAAAAAGGACGTAATCAATTGCATGACAGTGGACGAGTTGACAAAATGGCTCAAGAGCCATAAAGTTTCTTGAAGGAAAAAAAAATAAGCAAGGAGGAAAAGTAATGAAGGTGTTTATTATTCTAATTCTTTCTTTTTTTTGTTTCGGGTGTTGTAGTTTTCAGAACTGTGGCTATAGCGCTCCTAAAGGAGGTTGGATTGCGGAATACACAAAAACTGCACTGGATCCCCGAAATATAACCCCGTTTCATATTATCCCGATTGCAGTTACGGCTGCTCAAGGGAAATAACCAGCCGTCGGTCCAAAAAACCGGCGGAGTTTTTTTCAAGGAAATGAAAATAATATTTTGTCAAACTGTGGATAACTTTTTCGACAACAGAGTTGACAAATTTTGAAAGTTATCTTAGCTTGATGGCAGTAAGGAGCGAACTTAGTCTTTTTAGTTTTTTTAACATTATCCATCTCGTATGGGATGGAGAAAGTTTAAATGTGCCGAAAAGGCACAAAGGAGGTTTCCGATGAGGAAATTTGGAATGATTGCATTGATTTTAGCGATTGCGGTTTGTTTGGCTGTGCCGGCTTGGGCAGGGATGCCCGGCCCCGGTGACCCGGATTATATCCTGGCGTTGGCGAATATTAAAATGAAAAACGCCAAAGTTAAGGGCGCCAAGGCCACAGCGACGATGAGGGCCGCCGAAGCTTTAATGGCAAAAGAGGGCGCCAAAACTAAGAAATATGGCGACCTTGAGGCAAAATATTTTGGCCAGCGGCCAGCGAAGCAAGCTGCCTCAAAAGCAGCAGCAAAACGCGAAGATAATTTTTATCGCGTGCTGGGATGGGTGCCGTTTATTGGTGATATCCCCAGGTCCTATTCTTCTGGTCAAATGCGGACAGCGGAATACAATATTCGCTATCTGCGGGTCACCGGAAAATCTGGGCCCAAAAGCGCGGATAGAGTTGCCGTTGCCGATGCTCTTCTGAAACCAGCGTCAAATTGGCCGGAAGGAGCCGTAGCTGCTACTTTATTCACTCCATTTCGGAAAAACTGGCGCGATCAGGATCCATATTCCGGACTGAATGCCGAACGTTCCCATTTGGCCGATGGTGGTGTTATTGTGGCTAAGGGATTGTCTATGGCCTTGCCCGGCGCTTATGCTCCGGTCATGGGTGTGAATCCCCTGGTCGCCGGTCCTATTGAAAACGCTTTTGTGTGGGGTGCAGTGGTTGGAATTCCGGCAAATGTTGCCGCCAGTTACGTTGAAAAATAATCCCCGGCGCCGAATTTGATCGGCTAGAGTCCAGTTAGGAGCTTCTCCTAGAAATTTCAGGAGAGCTCCTACTGGCTCTTTTTTGTTTCTGAAGAAATGAAAGAAAATTTTACAAAGCTGGTAATATTGGTTAGAATAACATCCCGGTGCAATATTATTGTCGGGAATTTCAAAATCCAAGTTTCGAGGAGGGAAACATGGAATATTTTTTTGGTATAAGGGTGCGTGTTTTGGCTGTGATCCTTAATGTTTTTTTGTCCGTATTGATGATAATTACGATTTCATTCGGTTTGCTTGTTGCATCACCACTGGTGGACAAAAAAATCTATCGGATCAATATGGTTGCCTGTAAGGCTGGGTACTATTCTCCATATCTTGCCTTGAATTTTCGGGACAGGGTGGAGATAGCCTTGAGCATTTGCTGGTGTGAATGGTATGTGAAGAAATATTTTTCTTCGCGTCCGATTGAGCCGATTGATCCAAAAAATCCAGTGATTAGGATGAGTACCGAAAACAAAATAAGAAAAATCACTGGAGACGCAAAAAAGATCGGTATGCCGGCGAATCCGGCATTATTCATCCCACCCAAAAAATAAAAAGCCGTTTGTTGCGAAAGAGGGCGATAGGCGGCTTTTTACTTGCCCTAAAATCCCCAAATCATGCTAGAATAAAAACATGCCGTTTGAACGATCGGTCGGAGCGGTGGTGTTCCGGCGGGAAAAAGACAAAATTTTATATCTTCTCATCCAGCATCCAAATCAGGATAACTATCAGGGCCATTGGGATTTTCCGAAAGGACATATTGAAGCCGGGGAAACCAAGGAAGATGCTTTGCGCCGGGAGGTGCGGGAGGAAACGGGAATCGAGGATCTCGCGATCGTTCCCGGTTTTTCGGCATGGATCAGCTATTTCTATCGCGCCAAAGCGCAAGAGAAGGAAAAACGGCGGGAAATCGGCCGGGGAATCAATATTTTCAAGATTGTTGACTATTTTCTTGCCGAAACACATGAAAAAGAGGTGAAACTGTCATTTGAGCATGTCGATTCCGTCTGGCTTGAATTTGAAGCGGCGAAAGAGCGGATCACTTTTCAGAAATCAAAGAATATTATTGCGAGAGCGAATGAGTTTCTGGCTAAGGAGAAATAAAAAGATTTGATTTTTTGACTTTTATTTACAAAGTTGCTATTTTTTTGCATATTCATACATATAGGAAAAGGGAGGTAAGGAGATGGGTAAATATCAAGAGAATATTTGTTTTGAGGTTCATCAGGCCGGACTAATTCTAGTGGTTTTGATATACCTCATGCCACAATGCGAGAGGTTTCATTCTACTTCTATGGAGTCGGGTAATATCCATCCAACATTGAAAAAAATATTTGATGGATTGACGAAGGCAGTAGAAGAAAAAAGTCGCAGAGGCGAAGTCTTTCGCTACACAGTCAATGAGTTGCTGATTAAAGAATTTCCTGATGATGCAAAAACTCTGCGGGCTCTCGGCGAAGTTCTTGAAACTTTTAGGGATATAAATTTAGGAGGGGGAATTTTTTGGAATCGAGATTTTGGGCAGAACATAATGGTGTGCGACATTAACTCCGATTCTGCGGGGTGATGATAGTCATACCTAATGATTATTCGCGCGGGGAGCTTAATTGAAATTATTCAATTTGTTCTCCGCGCTTTTCTTTCCCATAGACTGGAAATTTTTCTTTGAACCTGATATAATAAGAACAGAAATCGTATAGCATCCTTGAATATCCTATGACAGTCCGAAAGAAAATTTGGATAAGGTTTTCCTTAGTCGTGGCTCTTTTTGCAATCACGGCTCTTATTGCATATCCGAAAACCATTTCCAGGCCGGCTTGGCTTGGAAACACGCTCTCAAAACTAAAAATAAACCTCGGCCTGGATCTCCAGGGCGGGATCCATTTGATATATAAAGCCGACACAAGCGGGGTGGATCCGGCCAAAGTGCCGGACGCCTTGAGCGGCTTGCAGGATGTCATTGAACGGCGGGTCAATGCTTTCGGGGTGGCGGAACCGGTGATTGAAACGGCCAAATCGGGAAATGAAGAGCGGCTGATTGTGGAGCTTGCGGGAGTGAAAGATATCGACGCGGCCAAAGAAATGATCAAAGAAACGCCGTTCCTTGAATTCAAAACGATGGACCTGTCGCAGGAAGTCCAGCAAGCGCCGCAGGAACTTTCCGACGAGGACAAGCAATATAACGAACAGCAAAAACAAAAAGCCGAAGATTTGCTGAAACAAATCCAAGGCGGCGCCGATTTTGAAGAGCTGGCCAAAGCCAATTCGGAAGATCCCGGATCGAAAGACAAGGGCGGAGACTTGGGATTTTTCAAAAAAGGCCAAATGGTGCCGGAATTTGACAAAGCAATTTTTGACAGCGGGCTTCAGCCCGGGCAGGTTTATCCTGAAGTGGTGGAAACCCAATTCGGATATCATATCATCAAGCTTCTGGAAACCCGCGGAGAGGGAGATGATCTTGAAGCTCACGCCGAACATATCCTGCTGATGGCAAAATCGCCTGAAGTTCCGCAAACCCAGCCGACTTTTGCCGATACGGGCCTCACGGGAAAAAATCTCAAGAGTGCGGATGTGCAATTCATGTCGCAATCGGGAAAGCCGGAAGTGGGGATCGAATTTGACGCAGAAGGGGCGAAATTGTTCGCGCAACTCACAAAAGACAATGTCGGAAAGCAAATTGCCATTTTTCTCGATGGGCAAGTGATCAGCGCGCCGACGGTGCAAACCCAGATCACGGACGGAAAAGCGGTGATCACGGGCGATTTCACGCTCGATGAAGCCAAAAAATTGGCGCAGAGGCTCAATGAGGGGGCGCTTCCGGTGCCGATCACCCTCATCGGCCAGCAAAGCGTGGAAGCCTCGCTCGGACAAGCTTCGCTCGACAAAAGCCTCAAAGCCGGTTTTATCGGAATCGTCCTGGTCATGATTTTCATGGTTCTCTATTATCGTTTTCTTGGTTTTATCGCTTCGGTCGCTCTTGTGATATACAGCTCAATCATGGTGGCGTTGTTCAAAATTTCAACAGTGACGCCTTGGTCGATCACACTCACTCTTGCGGGAATTGCCGGCTTCATCTTGTCGATCGGAATGGCGGTGGATGCGAATATCCTGATTTTTGAACGCACGAAAGAAGAGATCCGCCATGGGCGGGGGATGCGGAGCGCCATTGACGAGGGCTTCCATCGGGCCTGGCCGAGCATCCGCGACAGCAATATCTCGACAATCATCACTTCGCTCATTTTGATTTGGTTCGGGACGGGATTCGTGAAGGGTTTTGCCATCACGCTTCTTTTGGGAGTTTTGGTGTCGATGTTCACGGCGATTATCTTGGTGCGGACGATACTCACGGCGGTGATCGGCCAATGGGCGGAAGGAAAAGAAGGGTTTATCATTGAAGGGAAAAAGAAAAATGAAAACGCTTAATATTCTCGCAAAACGCAAATATTTCTATATCTTCTCGGGAACGCTGATGGTTCTTTCGGTTGTCGCCCTTTCTGTTTGGGGGCTCAAGTACGGCCTTGATTTCACGGGTGGAACTTTGATGGAGATGAGAAGCGATAACGGAGATATGGGAAGCGATATTGATGATATAAAAAGCGCTTTGCAAGAAGCAGGAATTCAAGGCGCGATAATTACCCCCACTCAAAACAATTCGGTTCTTATTCGTTACGCTGATGCAAATGACGAAAAAAATCAAGAGGTTTCGGGAAAATTGAAAGAGAAGTTTCCGGAGGCGCAGAATACTCGTCTTGATTACATCGGGCCGTCCATCTCCTCGGAGCTCAAGCAAAAAGCCGTTTGGGCGCTCGCGCTCGCGATAGTCTGCATCGCACTCTATATCGCTTACGCTTTCCGCAAGGTTTCCCGTCCGGTGGAATCATGGAAATACGGCATCGGAGCAATTGTTGCCCTTGTCCATGATGTGCTCATCACGGTGGGAATTTTCGCCGTCCTGGGACATTTCTTGAATATCGAAATTGATTCATCTTTTATTGCGGCGCTCCTTACCATTCTTGGATTTTCGGTGCATGACACGATTGTGGTATATGACCGGACGCGGGAGAATCTCCTCAAGTCATCGGGCGAAAAATTCGACGAAGTGGTGAACCGGAGCCTCAATGAAACGATGGCGCGTTCGATCAACACCTCCCTCACAGTGCTGATCACTTTGCTGGCCATCCTCGTTTTCGGCGGCGAGTCGGTGAGGAATTTCACGCTGGCGCTCCTCATCGGAATTTTTTTCGGAACCTATTCCTCTATTTTTGTCGCTTCAGCTCTCATGGTGGATTGGTGGAAGTGGGATAAAAAATAAAATTTTCCTCAAAAAAAGAAGTTTTGCATAGAAACTTGACAATATAATATGGCTGTGTTATCATTTTATTTCAGAATGAATATTTATTAAGACATATTAAATTCTCGAAAAAAATGATAACCATCGAACCCACATTCAATCTGCGGGAAAATCCTGAATTTCCGCATAAAATAGCGGTAAAATCCGTTGATATTGACACGTTTGCCGAAGAATTGCTTGGCAAATTGAGCGCCAAACAGAAACTGGTCGTTTCCGGCCGTTTCGGGGTTTCCGGCCGCGAACCGCTCACTCTGGAAGCGATCGGAAAAAGTCTCAATATCACCCGGGAAAGAGTGCGCCAAATTGAAGCGGACGGCTTGAATTTGCTCAAAAATTCGGAAAAGTCGATCGATCTCTCGGCGCTTGTTGAAGCAACGAAAGAGATTTTGGCCGAAAAGGGCGATATTGCGGAAGACAAAACGCTCTCAAAAGATGTTTTTCAAAAATTTTTTGGAAAAACGGCGCAGTCCGGACGGGAAACATATCTCATGGAGCTCATTTTTTCGGTAGCGGGATTCAAGAAATTGAAAGGGAACAAGGAAATCAAAGAAGCTTGGGCGAGCAATGGTTTTGACCAGAAGAAATTTCGGAGCGTGGTAAGCGCGGCGGAAAAGATCTTTGATGAAACAAAAAAACTGTATTCTGAAGAAGATATTCTCAAAAAAATTGACAATCAAGAAATTTTTGGCGGTGAAAACAGGATTCAGCCCGAGGTCGTTCTCAACTATCTCTCGCTCTCCCAAAAATTCGGAAAAAATATTTTCGGGGATTGGGGAAAAGCAAAATGGCCGCTGATCCGGCCGCGGGGAGTGCGGGAAAAAGCGACGCTGGTCCTCTTGAGCCGGAAAAAGCCTTTGCATTTCCGTGAAATCAGCCAATCGATTGAAAAAATGGGGTTGAGCGCCAAAAAGGTCCATCCGCAAACGGTGCATAATGAGCTGATCCGGGACAAAAGGTTCGTGCTCATCGGCCGGGGGACGTATGCTCTTCGCGAATGGGGATATGAAGAAGGGACGGTGAAGGAAATCATCGTTTCGCTCATCCAAAAATCCGGCGGTCCGGTGAAAAAAGAAGATATCGTCAAGCATGTCCTCAAAAAACGCAAAGTGAAAAAAGCGACAATCGACGTAAATTTGTCGGATCGGAAGATCTTTGTGAAGGAGAAGGACGGGTATGCTTTACGGAATACGAAATAAGCGGAAGTAAAAAGTTTTTTGGATCCGTATTTTTGACAGATTTCGTAAATAAAACAAGGCTCTAGACTAGAAGATTTTTCTTCGATAGTCTAGAAATATGATTAAATGGGCAAAAATCAGCAGTTATCAACTGAAAAAAATTATTCATCATTTTGTAGTCGATGTTTCTGCCGATCAAGCCA
>JAQVJV010000021.1 GCA_028695025.1 Candidatus Moraniibacteriota bacterium | reverse complement strand
GGCAGAAACATCGACTACAAAATGATGAATAATTTTTTTCAGTTGATAACTGCTGATTTTTGCCCATTTAATCATATTTCTAGACTATCGAAGAAAAATCTTCTAGTCTAGAGCCTTTTCAATTATTTAATGATTGAAAATAACAAGCTTATTATTTGAAAATTGATCATTGAAAATTTATTCATAAAGCACTAGCACCCGCTTTTCTCCCGAGCGGATATCTTTCCCGTTCCAGTCATGCAAATTTTCCATGATTGTTCCTTTTTTATACAAATATGATTCGCCCCGCTTGGTGCCAACATCATTTGTGATGAAATTTTCGGCATCGTATCCTTTCACGACGAGCATGTGATAAACCGGACCCGGAGGGGTGAAATATGGATTTCCGATATCCTGTCCCGCAAGCGGCGCGATCACCGGATGTCCGGCGGAGATTTCGGTTTCGATTTGCCCGAGAGTCGGATTGTCAATGATTTTGCTTTTTATTTCTCCTTCAAAATATCCATCAGTCGCTTTCTTGAGTTCTGAAATTGTCGTGCTTTTCCAGACGCCCAATTCTTTTTCCTCAAGCTTCTTGAACTTTTGGAGTTCGGCTTCAAATTTTTCGTCGGATATTTTTTCGCCGAGCAGATAAAATCCAGCGTTCAAAACCGAAGCCTCTTCGCACATTTCTTCATGGGTCGCGTCCCATTTTCCGAGCGGAGCCTGGGAGTAGAAAGGCATTTCGAGAGAAAATTTATCAGGCAAAAAATTTGCCTCTAGAGAATTCACTTCGGATGATTGTGCGTCTATGGGTGAATCCAATTGCCCGGTTGCTTGGCTGTTCGGTTGTTCAGAATTGATAGGTTTTGACTGGGGAATATTTTCTTGTGGTTGGGGGACTTGCGCTATATTATTTTTCCGGAAATAGAAACATTCGGCGAGCGTAGCAACGCCGGACAGGATAATTATAAAAATTAATATTTTTATAAACTTTCTCATGGTTATTGATATTATAAAACAAAAACCCCGACGTGGTGCCAGGGTTTTTGCTTTGGGATTAGTACCGGTCTCTGCGACCGCCACCAAATCCATCCCGTCTCGGTCCGCCGAAACTTCTGCGGCGGTTCCGGTTGCACTCATGGCAGTAGATGCGGCCATAGGTTCCGTCGTCGCGCTTGGTTGGCTGGAAGGGGAGCTTGTCAATTTTCGCTCCGCACTCGGCACAGGTGAGGTCGAGGTCGGTTACGTCAATAAGCTCCGGTCGAGGACGATTTTGATAGTCCATTTTTCGTTTCGCCTATTTTGTTAAATAATCCCGAAAAATCGGAATAGTTCTCACTTAGGCGAACGACTATTTATTATCCTAAAAGTGTTTGAATTTCGGATACTCGCCTATCGATTACTGATATCATCTTAGCGCAAAATCGCAAAAAAGTCAATTTTTTGTATAAGTCCACCCTCGATTGCACTCCTTGGGCAAATTAAAGTTGTTAGGCTGGATTGATAATATGAATTGTAGCGGAGAAAACTTGTTTCCGAAAGCGCAATGGACTCTTCGCGTGTTGTACCAGGCCAGGTAATCGATGATCTTGGTATTGAAAATATCGGGATTCAGAAGTTCGGATTTATGAAAATCAATGAATTCATCCTGGAGTGTTCGGTTGAATCTCTCGCAATGAGCATTCATCTTGGGAGTCCTGGGATAGGTGTGAAAATGAATCATGTGCAGTTCTTTCAATTTATCGGAGAAGTGCTTGGCGAATTCAGAGCCGTTGTCGGTTAAAACAAATTTGATCGGAAAAGGAAATATTTTTAGGCACAGTTCGAAGAATTCGGATGCCGCAAGGGAGGCATGAGATTTGGTACTCCATGCAAAACCAAATCGGGTGTAAATGTCTTCGAAAGATATGACATACCTGCGATTGCCGTTCAGATGCTCCTCGATAGTGTCGAGAGCCACCAGATGGCCGGGATAGCAAACCTTGAAATCCTTGGGTTTTCTGATTTTTTTACTGCGTTTGAGGGGCTTTACCTTGCCGAAGTGAGAGACTTTTTGCGGATACATCCGAAGGCCTCCCAAATCCTTGATGATTCTGCCGATGGTTGATATTTCAGGACATTCAAGTTTGTTGATTTTCGAGAATTCTAGAAGCTCCGGATGGAGTTTCTCCTTTCCGAGATTGGGATGATCCCAGCGAAGGCGTTTGATCTCATTGATAATTTCCTCCGACCAGATGCGAGTTCGTTTCTTTTTGGGAGCCCGGGATTGGTCGTTCAATGCTTCCAGTTTCCCGCCGGAAGCCTCAAGCTTCGCTTTCCAGTTGAAAAGAGTTCTTCTTTTCACCGGAAAAGCATCAAGCGTGGCTTGAAGTCCGTGCTTTTCCCAGAAGATTAGAATCCGCATCCTCTCCTTGGCTTTTTCCGTGAGCATATGCTGGTATTTGAGATAGTGGTTATACAGGGTAATGAAACCCCGAATACCAGTATATTTGCAATGTATTTTATGAAAAAACGGCACGACGCTATTTTTTCAAAGAGTGCAATATGTTAATGAACTTATGCATTTTTCCGATTTTTGGGGTTTTGGCTGTATATAATCAAGAAAGCGAGTATGATTATCCCGATCGAGAGCCATTGCCCGAGAGTGAGCGAAAGAAAAAACCAATCATTGTCGGGCTGGCGGAAAAATTCGGCGGTGAAGCGGGCAAGGCCGTAGCCGATGAGATAAAAAGCGGCCAAATATCCGGGGGGCCAGTTGAATTTCCTGACCGGCCATAGGATCGCGAATAAAACCAGTCCTTCCAAAAACAATTCATAAACCTGCGACGGATGACGGAGCTGGTGGGTGAAATCAGCCGGAAAATACATTCCCCAAGGGCGGCTGGTGGCGCGCCCGTATAATTCTCCGTTTATGAAATTGCCCAACCGTCCGAAAGCGTAGGCGAGTGGGATCGCCGGCGCGAAGAGATCGGTGAAACGGAACAGAGAAATTTTTTTGATTCGGCAAAATAGAAGAAAAGCGATGGCGACTCCGGCAACGCCGCCGAAGTAACTCATGCCGTAAATCCCAATATATTGCCAGTGGTTGTGAATATTGAAAGGAAGAAAAATTTCCGAAGGATGAAGATGGAAATAATCCCAGTCATAAATGAAAACATCCCCGAGCCGTCCGCCGAGAAGAAGGCCGATGACCATCCACGGAAAAAAATCCTGGACGGTTTCAAGCGGGATGCCGATTTTTTCAGTCCGGATGCGGCGGCGGGCCAAAAAATAGAGAATGGCGAATCCGACGGCGTACATGAGGCCGTACCAGGAGACGGCGATGGGGCCGAGGTGAAAAGCGATAGGATCGATATGCTCGGGCAAATGCTGGTATATATGAAGTAGCATGTATTCAGTATAAAGTATTAAGAAAAATTTTCACATCTGGCAATATTTTCCGAATGATGCTAAATTATAAAACGTAAAATAATTCGCTATCCCATGAAGAAAAATGTTTTTTTCGCGGCAATAATTTTTTTGGGCGCATTTTTCCTTTCCGGATGCGGGGAAAACCAGGCTCAAGAACAAGTGCTTCGGAATGCCGAGCAGTATAACATCAATCCCAATCAAAATTCGGGCGGCGACGGTTCGGATGCGGCCAAAAATTTGTCAGTCTCCTCCCGGCAAGCGGGAAGCGTATCAAACCAAGCGAGTTCCAGTCCAAATAATTCTAAACAACAACCTGCCATGCAAATCGACCAGGCCAAAACCTATGTCGCGACGCTCAAGACTGACGAGGGCGACATTGAAATCACGCTTGATGCGAGCCGTGTTCCCATCACCGTGAACAATTTTGTCTCGCTTTCACGCGACGGTTTTTATAACGGAACAATTTTTCACCGGGTGATAAAAGGATTCATGATCCAGGGCGGTGATCCTGAGGGAAATGGAACTGGGGGACCGGGATACAGCTTTGATGACGAAAATCTCGAAGGGGAGTATGTCCGGGGGACTATAGCGATGGCCAACTCGGGCCCCGATACGAACGGCAGCCAATTTTTCATCATGCACGCGGATTATGCTCTTCCAAACAATTATGTCATTTTCGGTCATGTGACCAATGGCATGGACGTGGTTGACAAGATTGCCACTGCCGAGGTGGCGATGAGCTCTTCCGGTGAAAATTCAAAACCAGTGAACCCGGTGAGGGTCGATTCGGTGGAGATTATTGAGAAATAGGCTTGCCAAATAAAGATTTTTGGCCTAAAATGACAAAGCATTGTTTTTTGATATTTGAATATTCCGAGGTAGCTCAATGGTAGAGCAGTTGGCTGTGAACACGAAATAGCGGCATGCTTATTTATGCATGCCAGACAAAAGAAAATACGCTGACCGTGCAGAATATATGAAGGCATCCGTTTCAAAAGGAAGGAAGAAATTGAAACAAATGGTTGTCGAGTATAAGGGTGGTAAGTGCGTTTTATGCGGATACAAAAAATATGTTGGAGCATTTGACTTGCATCACGCCGGTGATTCCAAGAAAAAACTTGGCCTGTCTGAAGATGGATTAACCAGATCGTGTGTAAGAATAAAAAAAGAAGCCGATAAATGTATTCTTGTATGCGCAAATTGCCATAGAGAAATTCACGGTGGCGTTACGCAGCTTCCTAAGGAAACTTAGGTTGAAAAATTTTGGGATAACGGTGAAGGCTAAGTCGCTCAATTGAGGGGATTGAGGGGTATGCTAATACCGTGGGAACTTCGACATGCGTCGGAGAGCGCCGTAGAGACTAGATACCAAAACGCCTAAATCTCTTTTTGAGATAAGGTGGTGATATAGTCCACGCCTTTAGGAAACTATTGGATAAGTGTAACCAATTGGTTGTGGGTTCGAATCCCACCCTCGGAGCTTTGAAGACAAGGCAACCTCTTTTGAGGTTGTTTTTGCTAAAAATAGCGGTTCGAAGCCCTGATTTTCACCTCTTGGGGTTTTTGCGTTTTCCATGTCTTTTATGAGCCACACAAACGGCATTGCAAGCGTGAAACCGGTGATTTTCCGGTCCTTTATCTCGATGTTCGAAGATATTACCGAGATCACGTCTTTTTTGTCGTCGTTCGTGCCGTCTTTGAATATTTTCGGCGCGACTTTCACGAACGTTGCCATCTGCTCAATCTTCTCAAAAACATTGCGATAGTTCGATTTCGCGTCGGCCAGCTTTCCCTCAAGTGTTGCCTCCTCGCCGCGAAGCTCGGCCAGCTTGCGGTTGTATATGTCTTCGGGAATATTGTTGTCGACGAATTTCTCGACCAGAGAATTCTGAAGAATCTGGTTCTTCTCGAGCAAAAATTTATTTTTCTTTTCGATTGCGGTATAGTGTTCGTATTGCTTCCGGCCGTTTTGTTTTGCGCTTTCAATTGCAAGGTCGATAATTTCCTTGTCGAAGCTGAACTGCCGCAATTTCTTCTCAATTTCGGAAATTAAATCCTCTTCCCGGATGTATCTTTGCGAGCATTTTCCCGCGCCTCGCGACTTCGTGCATCGGTAATAGATATGCCCCTTTTGCACTTCGGCGGTTATCTTCAAGCCGCATTCGCCGCAGGTCAGGAAATTCCGAAAAACAAAATCCCGCTTATTGGCTCTTTTTGCGTGCTTCCGCGGAAAAAGAATTTCCTGGACTTTGTCGAAAATTCCTTTGGAGATTATCGGCGGGTGGATGCCTTTGTGAATCTGGCCGTTGTACCGGAACCAGCCGTAGTAGATCGGGTTGGTGAGAATTTTGTGAATGGTCGAGTGGTGGACTTTCTTGCCGGTCTTTGAGCGCAATCCCTCGGAAAAAAATCTGTCGGACAAGGTTTTCACCGAATACATTCCGGTCGAATAGAGCCAGAAAGCTTTTTTGATATGCCGCCAGTTGTCCGGATCAAGCATAAGCTGTTTTGTTTTCGCGTGGTTTATGTATCCGGCCGGAGGGGCTCCCGGATACTCTCCGCGCCGGACTTTCTCGGCCAAACCCCGCTTCACGTTGCGGCTCAAGTCGCGGATATACTGGTTGGCCATTCCGAATTCGATGCTCGCGATCACGACATTGTCCTCGGGATTGTAGTCGCGGTCAAACGTTTTTATTTTTCGGATCGTCTCGTTCTGCAAGAGCCACTTAACCATTCCCTCATCGACCGGATTCCGCGCCAACCGGTCGATTTTCCAGCACAAAATTCCGTCGGCTTTTTTACTTTTCAGAAGTTTTATCATCTCGCCGAAAACCGGCCGGCCCGGAGCTTTAGCGGATTTCGATTCCTCGAATATTTTCACGACGGCAAGCTTTTCGCGTTTGGCGATTTCTTTCATCTCGATTATCTGCGATTGGATCGAAAGAGCTTGCCGGTCTTCCGATTCGGATGATTTTCGCGCGTAGATCACATAGCGCAAATTATTTGTGTTTGTCTTTTCCATAGTCAAGCCAAAGTAAAAAAATTATGGTTGCAAAAAACATGACAAGTAGCGGCCAGTCGGCCGGGGAGTCTGATAGCAATAAATCTTGGTGATTCATATTTTTGGATAACAAAAGGACGACCCTGCTTGGACACAACTCCTTTCGGAAGCTGTAGCAAAGGTCGCCCTTTACTTGAAGCGATACGAAAAAGCATCGTTTCAAAAACTTCCGAATTATAGAGTTGTGTCCACCTATATATTAGCATGTTTTTGTTTTTTTCAATACATTTTTATCAAAAATTGCGAGCTTGACGGATGAATTGAAATATGCTAGGATATCATATTCTTTCCAAAACTTTAGTTGGGGCCAAATATATGCCATTTTTTGGCTTATATTTAGCCTCAATTAAGCAAATAAACCCAATTGGAGAAAAGGAGAAATACCATGTCATTGGTTCTCTCGGGCTCGAAACCCAAAGGATTGGAGGTTAAAACCTACGGCTTCCCTATAGAAGCCAGAGGCCAAGAGGTGGTGCGCCTCGGCGATTATGAGATTAGCCTCGTCGATTTTCTGTGCGCCGCCTACTATGTCCTAACAAATTCGGACCTCAACGGCCTTACTGACCCTCGCATCGAATTTGTCCAGGCTGTTAAGAAAATGGAGATAGGCCCGGGCGGGGATTATGTGGTTGAGGGGATATCAATCCCAACTCGGAAATTCAACGGCGACAGCCTCAATCAGGACTGGATCAAGTAATAAAGCCAAAGCGGCTGCATTATAGGGTGCCCCTCGTGGTTACATTCCACTTGGGGCCTCTTTTTATCTCAAAGAACAATATTTTGCATAGCCCGGGGCGGCGGCCGGAGGAGGAGGTGCGCCAGCTCAAGACTACGCTTTGACACGGCGCACATCATTTCATATTCCGGCCGCTCGCCCCTCCGTTTGCGTATATCGGAAAGCGGCGCGTTCAAGTTCCCGTCTTCGTGGCAAATTCATTCCGCGCCGCATTTATTTCGTAATGAGAAACCCCTGCGGTTTCTCAAACTCTTCCCTCAAGGAAAGCGAAAATGAACGCAAGGGGTTCGGAAAAACACATTTTGAAATCTTTGAAGGAATGTTTTTCCTCCCCTCGCACAATCTTGACGTTGTTGCGACACACTCTTTTTTGTTTCCGAGAAATGTCTGCAAGCTTTCGCCACTTCTCGGACAAAAAAGGTGCGTGCGCAAAACGCGAGATTGTGCAACATTCATTTTCGCGCCGTTCCTACAACCCCCAACCCCCTTTGTAAGGGGGCTTCTGGGCGCGCTTTGAGTCTGTCCGAAACGTCCGTCCCGACAAGTCGGGACTTCCGTTCCGTCCAGCGGCAGCAAAGCTGCCGGCGCGCCGGGGGTCAACTACCACGCACTCACTGCATCGCACGCACTTTTTGCAACATACGAACTGGTGGTTGTCTTTTCTTCCCTTGTTTATACCTCTAATTGATGTTTTTGAATGAGCTTTTTGTACCACTTCTTGTCGCGTTTTTTGTCAATATTGACGGTTTTTCGTTCGATTATTTTCTTCGGATTGTTCGAAAAAACCAAAAACCAAAATTTTTTAAATGGTCGACTGGCTCGAAATTTTCGGCAAGTTCGGGATCGATTTTGTCGGCTAGGTAAGATTCGTTCCGTTTCGAAACATTAAGAATCGGTTTTCGGTTCTTTCGATTCTTTTCTTTTTGGTTCTTTTTCTTTTCTTAACCGGCAGTTTCATTTTCATTTTTTGCATTAGCCTCATCTTCAATGCTTTCGGTCACCCCCCGGCGATTTTGCCTTATCCCAAAGCTTAGATATTGGTTATAGGCCGGACAGTTGATGAAGTCGGGGCAGTGACATTGTTTTTCCTCGCCTTTTTTCAAGTTGTGGTTCTCCAGATCGCCGCATTCGAATTTGTTCGTTAAGAGCGGGCAATGTTTCATCCGAATGAAACGGTCAATTATTTCCCGGTTCAATTCGCGGTTCATCCGGACGGTATTGGCCGACCGCAATTTGCGTTTTTTGAATTTTTCCTCGAGTTCTTTTTCCTGTTCTCGGGCGGTTTGTTTCTTTTTGGTCATATTTTTATTCCAGGGGGCTAAAAATTATTTTTTGATAGCTGGGCACGTCCTGGCCGGAAAAACTTCGCCTCGGCGAAATTTTGTCCCGAATCATGCAGTCGTCAAGGAGGTTTTGAATTTCCGAGCTGCCGTAAAATTTTCGTTTTTTCCCCGCGGGCAAAATCGTCCTCGTCGACAAGCCGGTTGAACCAGGAATATATCGCGCGTTTTGAAAAGTTCTGGTCCCGGATCGCTTCGGCGAATTGGACATAGGAACTCCACATCGGATATTTTTTTGAAATTTTATTGAATCTTCTTTCGATCGATCGCATTGTTTTTTTCTTTTTCTTCGTTTTGGATCATCACTTTCGCGAACAAAAGGCCGAGCCGGCTCAAGCGTTCGAGATGAATCTCGACTTCGTCGTCGGTCATTTTCAAGCCGCTGCGCTCCTCAAAGATCCGCTTGGCCTTTTTCATGAGTTGTTCGTCGAAAATGCGCTCCATAATTATTTAGTGTTCTTTTATTTATTCTAGGGCGCAACAAAAAATCATGCCGTTTAGCATGACATTTGACCGGACAATATTTTTTTGATTCTACTTTTTCTTGCGATGGCCCGCTTTTATTTTTGCGGCAACTCTTCTTGCGCATCCCGGATTTTCTTCCGGCAGGCAAGTTTCCCTGTCCGAATGCTGTCCGGGTTCGACACGGTTAATTTGGTCGCATTCGTTGCAAATTATCAGTTTGTTTTTTCGCATTATATCCAAATAGAATTCGAGACAACACAAAGCATAGTGCCCATAGACGTTGTAGGCGGGAACAATCGGCAATTTTTGGATTTCTTCCATGCCATTTATTTTTTTCATAGATCTTTTATCTTTCGCCAATTTTTTTTCGAGACCTTTTCGAATTTCTTCCCGAGCAAAGTGATCGGAATTATAGAAACTGTCGGAAACATTTTCCATGTTTCTGTTCACCCAAAGCAACTTGTGATATTCGAGCTTCCCGTCGGCATATCTTTTAACAATATCTTCAAGTTCGACTTTTTTATCCCAGATAAATTTTAGGTTTATTTGAAATATAATTTCCGCTTCCTTTTTCCGTGTTTCCTGAACTAGGTTTTTATTTTGAACGACAACAAATTCCGGCACTCGATTTAAGCCAACCTTTTCATACTCAAGACCCAGGTTTTGTGTTTCTTTTGTCGTCGGAAAAATGCAAAATTCATTTGTCTCGACAAACTTTTGCAGCTCTTCGAGAGATTTTATCTTGATAAAATCGAGATAAAGTTTTTTCGGGTAAATGAAATTCCATTTGTGGCTCTTCCCGTCTTTTTCGATGATTCTTGCTTTGAATTTTTGAACATAATTTATTTCTCTTTTGTCATCCGTTCCACGAAAAGAATCTATCTCCCCATTCTTTTTTATGTAGACGATTTTTTCAGATGGGCGGGTGTATAAATCGACATTCATCTTTGGATTTCGGGTGAGATCGCCGCTCAAATTTTGAGCCAACGAAAACGCTTCCTGATAAAGCAATCTTGGCAGCAACAGATGGTTGTTTGCCTGGACAAATAACCTCACAAATTTCCGAATTAGCCTTGATTGGCTCATCGTTCGTCAATGTTGAATAATTACTTAGTTAATGATAACATAAAGAGGTAAAAACCTTTATTTATGGCCCGAAAAATAAATTACGATAACTGGTCAAAAGAGGAGCTAATAAAGGAGCTTCGCCGCATCAAAGAGACAAAATACGGTCTTGTTTGGCATAGGGATTTGCCGGAAGAGAAGATTGATATTCTTATCAACCCTGATGCTCGCACGCCAAATGAAATGTTTCCGAATGAGATGGCTGGCAAGCCATTCCCGATTTTGAAGGAGAAAAAAAGCAAAGAAATAAATGGCAACAATGGCAAGCCGGTGAATCTGCTGATCGAGGGTGATAATTATCATTCTCTGGCAGTTTTGAATTTTACACACCAGGAGGCGATTGATTTGATTTACATAGATCCGCCATATAATACGGGAAATAACGATTTTATCTACAACGATAGAATAAAAAATAACTACGTTCAAAAAGATGATCCATTCAGGCATAGTAAATGGCTTGCTTTTATGGAAAAGCGTTTGAAGTTAGCTAAAAAACTTCTCAAACCAGATGGGTTGATTTTTATGAGCATTGACGATAATGAAGTTTCTCAACTAAGGCTACTTGCTGATGAGATTTTTGAAGAAAAAAATTTTATTGCAACGCTTCCGACTATTATGAATTTGAAAGGCAATCAGGATCAATTTGGATTTGCTGGAACACACGAATACACATTAGTTTATGCCAAAGACATAATGCAGGCGAAAATTGGTCAGTTTCTACTGAACGATGACGATTTAGATGACTGGGAAGAAGACCAGGAGGGATTTTTCAAAAAGGGTGCAAATCTAAAGGCAACCGGTGTAAACGCTCCGCGATCTAAAAGACCAAACTTATTTTTTCCAATTTTCTTTTCCAAAACTGGCGATTTTTATGTGGCAGATGATGACAATGCTAGAAACAAAGATGATATAAAATTATTACCAATTACAGACAACAAAGAGATGTCATGGCGTTGGAGTAAAGATAAAATTCGCAATGAAAAGAACAATCTTATTATTGAAAAAAATAATGGGACAATATCAATTTACAAAAAGCAGCGTCCTGCCCTTGGCGATTTACCGTCTAAAAAACCTAAAACCATTTTTTATAAACCAGAATACAGTAGCGGCAATGGCACTGCTCAATTAAAAGAACTTTTTAGTGAAAAAGTATTCAACAATCCAAAGCCGATTAATTTGATTAAGGATTTTGTAATTCTCGCTTCTCCTAAAAATGGCATTATATTAGATTTCATGGCTGGCTCAGGCACAACTGGTCATGCAGTTTTAGCACTCAATAAAGAAGACAACAGCAATCGGCAATTTATACTTTGTACCAACAATGAAAATAATATCTGCACGGATGTTTGTTATCCTCGCCTCAAAAAAGTTATCAATGGATATAAAAGTAGCAAGGGCGAAAATGTTGCCGGGCTTGGCGGAAATTTGAAATATTATATTTGCGATTTTGTTGAGGCTGAACCGACGGATAGGAACAAGCGAAAACTCGTGAGTGAATCAACGGAAATGCTTTGTATCCGAGAAAATGCTTTTGAGCTGGTCCAAGATGAGGGCGATTTCAAAATTTTCAAGAATAGCAAAAAATATCTTGGCATTGTTTTTTATGAGGAAGCCATTGATGATTTCAAAAAAGCAATCAAGAAAATAAATGGTCATTTTAATGTTTACGTTTTTTCACTTGGTGATGACCCACACGAAAAACAATTTGCTGATGTGAAAAAGAAAGTCGCGCTTTGTGCTATACCCGAAGTTATTTTGAAAGTGTATAGAGAAATTTTTAAGTAAAGGTCCATGGAAAAAAATAATTTAATAACTCAGCTTTTACAATTGATAAGCACGGCAACGGCTATTCTGGTTCCAATTTCTCAATTTATATTCAGGGAACAATTTAAGTCATTTTTTAATGCTGATGAAAAAATATTCACTTCAGCTAGCGTGACCTCTTTTGTCTTATCGATTGTCATTATCTTGGCTCTCTACTCCAACAGATATTTAGTATCATTCAAAAAATATTATCCAAATAAAAAAGCAGAAAAGAGATATTATGCATATTTGCGAACTTTAAATACTCAAAATGATGCTACGCAAGTGCAGATTAGCGAGATTGTATTGGAACCATTCAGTTTTACATTGGAGAAGATTGCTACTTTTTTTATCATACTCTCTTTTGTATGGTTTTATCTTTTTATAAGTTCTGAAAGCATCCACATAATTGGCTTATCTTATGTTCTTTTAATTATTTCTGTTGTATTTTCCGCGAGTGTTTTCGCAATCAAACTTCACTTAGAAAGCGATTATAAAACCCGTCAGATAAATTCTAATCAAGCCGTTGTGACAAAAATTAAAGAGTATTTGGCCGGAGATATAAAAATAAGATTTCAATATAACGACAACAAAAATGTAGTTTTCCCTATTCGCCATTTTATTGTTGAAAGAGGTAGTGATATATATAAAGTCGCTGTAAACCCTAATGATCCAGAATCTTATTTTTCAATAGAAAAGCAACCTCAAATATCTTGATATTATGTGGATTGAATTCAAAAATTATCAGGAAAAAGCGATTGTGAAGTTGAAACAGGAAGTCAATGATCTTTTGGATGCGGAGGGAAACAAGATCTGCATTTTCAAATCGCCAACCGGTTCCGGCAAAACGCTGATGATGGCGGAATTTTTGAAGCGCATTATTGATTCGCGCATTGACGGCAAAAAATTTTCTTTCATTTGGATTGCGGTTAATAAGCTGCACGATCAAAGCCGAAACAGCTTGAAAAAATATTACGATCAATTCGGCGTTGGTCTCAAATGTTCGTATTTCGAAGATTTGGACGAGAGAAAAATCGGAGAAAACGAAATATTGTTTTTAAACTGGGCGAGTATCAATAAAAAAGGTAATATTTATGTCCGCGAAAATGAGCGGGACAATAATCTATCCAACATTGTTGCCCGCACGAAAGACGAGGGCCGGATTATTGTTTTGGTTATTGACGAAAGTCACCGCAATGCCGAAACTGACAAGTCAAAAGATCTAATTGAAGAAATTGGGCCGAAAGTCACAATCGAGGTTTCCGCCACACCGCAATTGAAAGGCGTTTTTCACGGCGTTGAAGTGGATCTGAAAGAAGTCAAAGATGAGGGAATGATCAAAAAAGAAATTATTATCAATCCTGGATTTGAAAATTATAAACTGAATAAGAAACTCACAGACAAAACGGCGGATGAAATTATCGTCGAAGCCGGGCTAAAAAAGCGCGCAGAACTCACCAAGTTATACGAAAAAGGGGTTTCAGACGTGAATCCGCTAATGCTCATTCAGCTGCCGGATAAAAAAGGCGGGCTGGACAAAAAGGATTATATTCTATCAATTCTGAAAAAGTTTGGCTATACGACTGAAAATGGTCGACTGGCGATATATTTGACCGGTAATGAAAAGATAAATCTTGAAAACATTGAGAAAAACGAAAACGAAGTGGAAGTAATGATTTTCAAACAGGCGATCGCGGTTGGCTGGGATTGTCCGCGAGCCGCAATTCTGGTTTTATTCCGTGAATGGAAAAGCATGATATTTTCCATTCAAACGATTGGCCGCATTATGCGTATGCCGGAACATCATCATTACAAAGATCAAGAATTGAATATCGGCTATGTTTATACCAGTTTAAGCGATATTGGAATCGCCGAAGATATCGCCAAAGAATATATAACATTTTTCGAAGGGAAAAGGCGCGATGATTATGAAAGTATCGATTTAACATCTTTTCACTCAAAACGTTTTAGGGAAGAAACCCGTTTGTCTTCCGATTTTGTGCCGACTTTCTTTCAGGCGGCGGATGAGCTGAAGTTGAAAAATAAAATTTCTCTCAAGCACAATATTGTTGATACAAAGCTCATTGCCAGCGGAAAAATCGATGATGTGGACAAGGAAACGAAAAGTATTGAGAAGAAAGGAACCTTGGATATTCCAAAGAATGAGGTTGAGTTGCAAAATGCTTTTGATTATTTCGCGCGAGAAAATCTCACCCCATTTCATCCCGAGCTTCGCTCCATAAAGCGCATCAACGATTCATTGTATCGATTTTTTGACAAGTCATTCAAGATGGGTGTAGATGATTGGCCAAAAATCCAGGCAATTGTTTTAGCTGAAGAAAATCGCCAAGCGGTTATTGATGTGATCAATCGGGCCAAAGAACTATACCAAGAAAAAGTCGGGAAAGGAAAATCCGAACTTGTCGAAAATGATAGTCTTTGGAATGTGCCGGAAATAATAAATTACAATCTAAATTTTGAAAAAAAGAATTACAAGAAATCAGTTATTCAGCCTTATTACGCGCGCATAAATAGCAAGCAGCAATCCATCCTTGAAGAATATACGGAGGACAGCATTATTGAAGAGCAGTTTATAAAATATCTTGAGAAAAATTCCGAAGTGAAATGGTGGTTCAAGAATGGAAAAAGCGATTCAACTTATTTTGCGGTTCCGTATATAGAAAATAGTCAGGGGAAAGCATTTTATGTTGATTTTTTGGTTATGCTTAAAAACGGGCGCATCGGACTTTTTGACACTAAAGGCGGAATCTATGCCAAAACCGCGAAAGAACGAGCCGAGGGTTTGGCAAAATACATCGTGGAAGAAAACAAAAAAGGCAAAAAATTATTCGGCGGAATAGTTTTGAAAGACAAAAATAGTTGGCGGATCAACGACAACAAGAAATATTCATACGATCCGAACAATTTGAAAGACTGGAAATTTTTGGATTTGAAATAAATAATTCCTCAAAAAGCTGACGAGGAGTTTTGCAAGGTCAACTAATTTGTATTGTCTACAACATCAGCTTCCCAAGCTATCTCTTTTACGCGGTAAGCAGAATGTATCGCCGACTGCTTGGAGACGTAAGCCTCACTCGCAGCTACCTTTTCGCCATTCTTGGCTTGAAGGTACCAGCGATAAAATCCCGCTTTGTCCTTGTAAATGACAAATCTTGGATTTATCACGAGAGTGGTTCCTTTCTAGGTTCTTACATGTTATCAGGGAATCGACACCTCATTTAATCCCCGCCGTGAAATATAATGGCTTATGTTTCACGGAGGAGAATGAGGGCGACCTAACCTGACAAAAGCAAGAGGCCCGAAAGTATCCCCGCCAGCTTTTCAAGGAATTTCACCTTATATTTTAATAAAATAAGCCAAATTGTCAAAGCTATGAACGAGATAATTTACGTCCTCATCAACGAAGCGATGCCGGGTTATGTGAAAATCGGAAAAACGACCGACTTAGAACAACGCATTCGGTCGCTGGATACAACAAGCGTCCCGCTTCCGTTTGAATGTTTTTATGCTTGCAGGGTGAAAGATGCGGCGTATGCCGAAAAACAACTCCACGACGCTTTCTTGGATCACCGGGTGCGTTCCAGTCGTGAATTTTTTGAAATCAGTCCCGAAAGAGTCGTTTCGGCTCTCAAGCTTGCGGAAATCGAAAACGTGACGCCGAAAAAAGATTTTGTTGAATCGCAAGAAGACCAGCAGGCTCTCAACCAGGCGCGGACCAAGCGCGCAATTTTTAATTTCAAAATGGTTGATATTCCGGTTGGCGCGGAACTCGTCTTTTCCCGCGATGAAAATATCAAAGCGCGAGTTGTTGATAACAGGTCGATCGAATATAACGGCGAGATTACCAGCCTTTCAAATTCCGCGCAAAAAATTCTCGGCTACGATTATGGAATTGCCGGCACGGATTATTGGATGTTTGAAGGAGAAACGCTCGATGAACGTCGAAGAAGATTTGAAGAAACAGCCTAATTTTGTTTTATGGAGTATAGCCAATATAATTTTTCAGAAGAATTGATTAAGAAATGCCAAAAACTTGTTTATGAAAGGTCGGGGAAAAAAATAACTCCGGGCGAAGCCGATATATGTCTCGATCGACTCGCGCGGCTTGGAGAATTGGCGGTAAAAGTTTTAGGGAAAGAAAAAGAAGCAAAAATAAAAAAATAATTTTTTGAATCGCTTTATCGCGTAATCAGCACTCGGCCGATTTGTTTTCAATCTCTCTAATCACTCTTTCCACTTTTGGATATTTCATATCCTTCCCAAGAACAACAAGATATTCATGCGGCGGTCGCAATGTAATCTTCGAGAAAAGAATATCGACCTTGCCATAATATTTACTCTTTGGTGAAGTTACTTCGTATCTTATTTGTGATTCCTTATGTCCGCTTAAATACTGGCTGGAAATTATCTTTATCCTGATTCTTTGGCCCAACATCTCAACGCTCCCGCGTTGAGTTATTTCTTTTGATGATTTTCTCCGCACAATCTGATTATACAGCGGTTTCTGCGCTGGTCTTTCCGCGGCTTGCCGCGCCAAGCGGTTGGCGGCTTCGTTATCCTCGTTGCCGCTATGCGCTTTTACTTTTTCAAATTCTACTGGCGGCAACTTTTTCATTTTCCTTATCAAATCTTTCCAAAGGGAAGTGTTCAAAATCGGTGATCCGCTTTCACTTTTCCAGCTTCGCTTTGACCAAACATAAATTGCCCTATCTATATTGTCTTTTACATATTGCGAATCAGTGCATATCGCAATGCAGTTAATCGCCCCCGATTTTATTTCTTCAAGTTTCTGCGCTTCTTTAAGCCCGAGTATGCAGGCCATCAGCTCCATTTGATTATTTGTTGCTGACTTATAGCCAGAAAACTTCAAGTCTTTTCTCATCTCGCCTTTTTCTAAAAAATCGGGAAATACAAATCTGACGCCAACGCCGCCCGGCCCTGGATTTTTCGGTTTTGCAGAACCGTCTGTATAGATTAATAAAGCTCGTGGATTCATACGCCTATTTGTGGTATTATAGGCGCAGAATTACTTGTTTATCAAGGCTTTCACCCTCTCCATTTTCACTTCAACGCTTTCCCAATTTTCCAAAATACCGGCGTAGGTTTCGCTGAAAAAGTTCGCGGATGTATCCTTGAGTGCGAGCCGATCTAATTTTAAGGCTTTTATAAGCCTTTTTATGGTATTGACAATTATTAATATACCTGCTATTATACTATGGTTTTTTAAAAACTGCCCGTTGATCGGCAAAATAGGTCAACACCATAATCCATCTCATGCCCAATGAAAAAGCAGGGGAAAAGAGATTTTATCTCCACCTCACACCTTGGACATTGGCAGGGAAAAAGATTGTGGAAAAGGAGAAGCTATGTCTTCTTTTTATTTCTGGATGTTTGTGTTGTTAGGCGCATTGTCATTTGCCTGGGGAGTACTCAAATTCTTCCTCAAAAGGTTTGGGCATGTTGAATTCGTTTGCAACGAAAACAACGGAGTCATCGCAATAGCAAGACGTGATGATTTTGTTCGAGCTAAGCGCAGCACGGAGCCAGGTGAACGCGTGAAAGTCAAAAATACGCTGGTGTTTTGGAGTAGGCATGCCAATTCTTGGGTTGATAAAAACCTGACAATTGGTGAAAGCAGTCTGATTTATGATTGGGACATTGGTTGGGAATCAGAACCATTATTGTTCATTCCTTTTGTTTCTAACCATGGAATGAGAATGGTAGATCAAATGAAATTTTTTCACCGTTTCACGATTGAAGAAGCCATGGAATATATCGCCCAAAAATCTCCCTTCTGGATTCTTTTCTGGAGATGGATGTCCAAGCGATATGATCATTATTGGAATCATGAAGTGTGTATTTCGTTCTCTCTTTGGGTTTCTTGCATTCTATGTTTCCTTCTTTGGATCGGAGCTTTAAGTTCCACCATAAGCAAAGAGCGTCGCTATGAATTCATAACGACTACTTCAGCAACCGATCCCAAGCTAAGTAACTGTTCAATATCTTTTCTTTGATATATACTTCTTTGCAGAGCTTTGTTTAAGCCAAAAACAAACAAAACTATGCAAAGAAAAATGTATCCAAGCGACATTACTCGCGAGCAATTTGAAAA
>JAQVJV010000020.1 GCA_028695025.1 Candidatus Moraniibacteriota bacterium | reverse complement strand
TTGAGTATCCGTCAGATCAGTATCATACTTTTTTCGTTTTTGTTTTTGATGTCGCATAGGATCACAAGCTTATGGCTTATGTTCCTATTTTACACCAAAAGCAGGCTTTTTTAACAGGCTCTTAGATGTAGAAATGATATTGTTTTCATAGAAGAATAATATCATATTTTCAATGAATTTGGAAGAACTGCTGAAAAAAATTGAGGATGAGTTGAGACTGCGAAATTATAGCCGGAAGACGATAAAAAGTTATGTTTTGTGCCTGACTGATTATTTCAAATTCGTGACGACCGTCAAAAAAGACCCAGACATCCAGCAAATCAAAAAATATCTTCTTCAAAAGCATGAAAAGGGACAATCGGGACAGACAATCAATTTGCACTTAAACGCGATCAAATATTTTTATCGCGAAATTGCGAAAAGTACTGTTTTGATAAATATAAAATTTTCGAAAATTTCAAAAAAACTGCCAGTGGTTCTTTCTCGGTCTGAAATTGAAAAAATAATATATTCGATAAAAAACAAAAAACATAGGTTTCTAATTGCATTGTCATACGGAGCGGGTTTACGCGTCAGCGAGGTTGTGAATTTGAAAATTAGAGATATAAACTTCGATGAACTCACTATTCATCTCAAAAACGCGAAAGGAAAAAAAGATCAAATCACGGTTTTTCCGGAAAAAATGAAAGCCGATTTGCGCGAATTGGCCGTTTTGCGTCACGGCAACGAAAATATTTTTGAGAGCGAACGAGGAGGTAAATTGACGGAAAGAACGGCGCAGATGGTATTTGAAAAAGCCCTGAAACGTGCTAAAATCGCGAAGGACGCGACATTCCATTCTTTGCGGCATAGTTTCGCGACCCATCTTCTGGAAAATGGCGTGGATGTGCGGTATGTGCAAGAGCTTTTAGGACATCAGAATATCCGCACGACGCAACTCTATACAAAAGTGACCAATCCCAGCTTGAAAAACATAAGAAGTCCGCTGGAATAAAATCGGAAAAAATATGGCCGACAACATAAGCCTTTCCCCAATCAAAGACATGGAGCTTCGGGCGTCGCGGATTCCCGGGGTGGTTTCGCTTGCGCAAGGTGTGCCGTCTTTTGATACGCCGGAAACGATCAAGCAGGCGGCAATTCGGGCGATTGAGAGGGGAAAAGTGGCGAAATATTCACTGGCTCCGGGATTGCTTGAACTCCGCGAAGTGATCACTCAAAAACTGGAAGAAGAGAATAAATTCTACGACTTTGAAGAAGAAGTGATTGTCACGGCCGGGTCGATTGAAGCCATCACGGCGACGATGCTCACGATCCTTTCGCCGGGGGACGAGGTTTTGGTTCCGGATCCGACCTATACATCATACCAGCCGGCAATCAAAGTGGCGGGCGGGGTGCCGGTCTTCGTGCCGCTTGATGAAAAAAATCACTGGTCTTTTGATATAGCCGAGCTCGAAAAAAGAATCACTCCGAAAACCAAAGCGCTTCTTTTTTGCAATCCCAACAACCCGACGGGGACGATTTTTACCCGCAACCAGCTCCATGCGGTGGCGCAGATGGCGATCAAGCACGATTTTTATATCTTGAGCGACGAGGTTTATAAGGATTTCATATTTGACGGGTTTGACGAAGGCTCAACCTTCGGAAACCGGAAGGTTGAGCCTTCGCGGTCGGGGCTCTATTCCTTGGCAGAAATGCGGGGGATCCGGGACCGGCTGGTTTATATTTTCTCTTTTTCGAAAGCCTATGCGATGACCGGTTGGCGGATTGCGTATCTCGCAACTCATCATGAGCTTGCCAAGAAGATTTTGGGAACGCATGACGTGCTTGTCACGTGTGCGCCGGTGGTTTCGCAATATGCGGCGCTTGGGGCTCTTGAAATGGCGGAGAAGGATTTGGCCGGATACCACCGAATATACAAAGCCCGGCGGGATTTGATCTGCGAGAGGCTGGACAAATTGGCCCATGTGTTTGAATATCAGAAACCGGACAGCGCCTATTTTGTTTTTCCCAAAATAAAAAAGGAGATATTGGATAAAATGCCGAATATTAGCAATTCCAAGGATTTTGCGATAGAATTACTGGAGAAAGCGCATGTGGCGACGGTGCCGGGAAACGCGTTCGGTCCGAGCGGAGAGAATCATATCCGGATGTGTTTTGGCAGGAGCGAGGAAGATATTAATGAGGCGTTTGATCGGTTGGAAAAGTATTTTAAAGTCTTCCTTTAGCCTTTTTATATGAAGCCTTTTTTCAAAAAATTTATCCAATTTTATCTCAAGTTATATACCAAAATCATCCTTTGGCGGTTTCGGCCGTTTGTCATTGCCGTGGCCGGAAGCACGAACAAGACGCCGGTTAAAGATTATAGCTTGAAGTTTTTGCGGGAAAAATATGGCGCGGACGATGTGCGGGGCAATCCGCGAAGCTATAACACCGAAATCGGCCTGCCGCTTGCGATCCTTTATCTTGATTCCGGCGAGTCTTCATTTTGGAAATGGCTTGAAGTTCTTGTGCAAGCCAAGATGAAAGCGCTTTTTTCTTCAAATTTCCCCAAAAAATTGGTGCTGGAGCTGGGCGTGGGAAAAGAAGGCGATATGCGATATCTTCTCGGAATGGTCCATCCGGATTGGGCGGTGGTGACGAATATCGAAGGCAGTTATTCTGACGCGGAGTCGAACTTGGATGAGTTGCAAGAGGAAATGAAAGTTTTGGCGAAGAGCTTGCCGGCCAAAGGAAGAATATTTTTGAATTTCGATGATGGGCGGGTGAGGAGCCTTGCGAAAAATACAAAAGCTGAAGTGGTCGGATACGGATTTTCGGAGGACGCGACGGCGAAAATAAGCAATCTCAAGACAACGGTGGAGGGCCAGACTTTCGATTTTGAATTTCGGGGAAAGAAAGAGCCGGTGGAAATCAAGAAATACGGGCGGCATAATGTTTATGCCTGGGTGATCGCGAAGATTGTGAAGGAAAGTTTGTAGCTTATGGCGGCTGTTATTGCGATCCCGCGAAGCAGGAGAAGCAATCCCGGGATTGCCGCAATCGCTATACTCCCTCGCAATGACAATGCAATATGTCTCTTTTTTCAAAAAAACAAAAAAATAAGTTTGCCGAAAAATCATGGCAAGGGAGGCAGAGTCGAGTGGTTTCTCTTAAGCCTCGAAAAAAAGAAAAAAAGCCGAAAAAAGGCTTTTCGCGTTTTTTGTTTTGGCTTTTGTTCTTGGCTTTTTTGGGAATTTGCGCGTATCTCATGATTTTTTCTCCGTTTATTGAAATATCCTCGATTTCAATCGAGGGAAATCGGGAAATTTCGAGCATTGAAATCAAAAACTCTTTGGAAAATTTGTTCTCTGAAAAATATTTCGGTGTTTTCCCAAAAGGAAGTTTTTTTCTGGTGAACCAGAAAGGTATCAGCGGCGCCATAAGGAACGTTTCCAACCGTTTGCAAGTCATTTCCGTCGAAAAGCGGTTTCCCGCAAGCGTCAAGGTCAAACTCAACGAACTCAAAGCCGAGATTGCCTGGTGCAGTGGCGGGGTTTGCTATTTTGTCGACAAGGGCGGGCTGGTTTACGCCGGGTCGAACATGAGCGAGGAAGATTTGTGCAATAGCGGTTTTTTGGTTTTGGTTGATGACAGCGCCCAGCCGGTGGATAAAGGGAAAAAAATGATCGATTCGGATTTCATCCAGTTCCTGGAGGATACGGCGAAGCTTGTTATTGACGATCTTGGTTTGCAAATCGCGGGAAGTTTCCATACTCCTGGAGAATCCTCAAGCGAAGCAAGTGTTCCGGTCGCTGAAGGCTGGATCCTCAAAATCAGCTCCGAATATCCAAAAAACGAAGCGAAGAAAATCATCCAGACGCTTTTCGAAAGAGATTTAAACGAAGAAACACGGAAGAATTTGGAGTATCTTGATCTTACGGTGAAGAATAAGATATATTACAAATTTCGAAGCGAGGAAAGTGGTGATGATGAAAAAACTGAAGACCAATCCGAAAAGGCTAAAGGCTAGCAACTAGCCTTTAGCCTTATTCAACATGGTATATCAAGATCGATCCTCCGATTTGGGCCGTCGGTGTCCGTTCGCGGAGCCATTCGTAATCCGGCGTTCCCTCGGTGATTTTATAGTAGAGCGAATTCTCAAGAAATGTTGCAGAAATGGCATACCATCCCGGTTCTTGGCCCATATCAGCGTGCCAGATGGTTGCCTTATCGCCTAAATAGTGAATCACATCGCCGCCGCCGAAATAATCAATGCGGATCTGGTTGATGTTGTTGTCATTCACCCACGCAGTCAGCCTTTTCAAGTCTTGGCCCCAGTCGCAGTTGGAATCGGTGACATATTTGTATCCATTCTTCGGTCCGCCGACAGTTTCGTTGAAATAGGCAAGATAATTCGGGTAGGTGAAAGCGGTTTCAGCGGCAAGCCAAACAAGGAGTAGCATGATTGCGGACCAATAAACTTTCACTCCCGTCTTTTTGCCCTCGATTCTTCTTCCGAAAATAGTCACTTCCTTGGCGACCAGGATGTATAAAAACGGCAAGATCGGAAAAAGATGGCGGAAGCCGATGTTCAGATTTCCGGTGATGCTCACATAGGCATAGACGGCCACGAAAGAAATCATGGAAAACTCGGCGATATGCTTGTCGAGATAATTTTTGATGTTCGGCCAGATTTTCTTGGGGAATTTGGGCAGATTATTCTTGAGAATCATTGTTATTCCGACAGCGGTGGACAAGAAGAGCAGAATCAGGAACGGCAAAGTTTCCTTGATGAGGAAAACCATCGGGAAATAGGAACGGAAACTCTGGTTGGTTACTTGTCCGAAGAAGTAAGTCGTGTTTCCGCCGGCGACGCGTCCGAACACCATGAAAAAGCCGATGAGATATTGGACATAAGGTTTCAAAATCGCGTTGTTGGCCATCGAGTGCAGATACGGCGAGACCAACTGCTTGGTGTTCCCGCCAAGCTGGGTGTCGATCAGCTGATGGATCTTTTCCGTCGGCATCCGGAAGGTATTGAACTCATAGACAAGCCCGATGAGAATCCCGTGGATAGCCAGGATGACAACAAATGTCGCGATATAGAACCACAGTTTTTGCGCCCAAAATTTCTTGAATTTTCCGGATCCGAGAAAGGAAAACGGCAATTTTTCTTTTCTTGCGAGGGCGTAGAAAAACAAAGCGAGGCCGAAAGCGGGAAAAAGAAGCACGGAAGAGAATTTGGCCAGCGCCGCCAGCCCCAAAAAAATTCCGGCAAGGACGATGTTTTTCCAGCCCGGTATCTTAAGATAGCGAATAAAAAAATAAAAAGCGAACAGGCAAAAAGCGGCAATTCCGAGGTCGGTGGTGACATAGTGGCCGTGTCCCAGGATATTCGGGTCAAAGGCGTAGAGGGCGAGCGCCAAAAGGCCGGCCTTCACGCCAAAAAGTTCTTTTGCCCATTGAAAAATGGCAAATCCAAGGACAAGCGCGATGAGAATGATCGGAAGGCGCGACCAAAAGACGATCGCTTCCGTGTTGTTCGTCGGCCAATACATGAAGCGCCAGCCGGCGTTCCATTGGCCGTTGGCGTCCGTCGTCCAAAAATCTTCGTCGGTCGGGAAATATTGTCCGAGAAACTGCAGGGGAATTCCGGCAAGATCCTTGAGAAGCGGCGGATGTTCCGGATTGAGGCGATAGTCCTGGAAATGGACGTAGGAATAGCCGGCCGGAATGTGGGCGACTTCGTCCATGATAGCCGCGTCGCCTCGGGAGACAAAAACAGACACGAGAAACATCACGGCGAGGATAGCCCCGACGATGTAGTATTGGTACTTCTCAAGCATTTTGTTTTTTTATCCAAAATCCAAAACGTGAAAACCGCGTTTGATTTTTGGATTGGTTAGTTTTATTTCATCTTCATTATACACCACGGGAGAAAAGTTATCCACAAGCCGCCTGGCGGTTATCTCCGGAATGTTTTTGTGGTATAATTCAGGAAACGAAAAATAATTTTTTACAATTTAGCCAAAAGAAAGGCTGGTTTGTGTTATGGGAAAAAGCGGGAAAGACAGAAATAAGAAAAAAGGAGGGATAGAAGTTCCACCCGAGGGTGCCATGTCTGCGGATGATCCCCAGGAAGTTTTGAAGATGCGAAAAAGTGGCAAAGTCGATCCTGTCCTATCTTTCCAATTGCATACCGGCCTGGAAACGGGAGGAAAAAAAGGATTAGCGGAATCGAAAGATGAGATTATTGATCCAGAAAATTCCGGGAAATTGCAGAAGCAGGAAAAAATCTTGGTGAATATCATTGAAAAAGCATTGCCAGGAGCCCTGAAAAGACTAAGAGGCAGTATTGAGAAAGGGCTGGAGCTTATAATCTCAAACAAAGGAGGAAAAATCTGGCTGAAAAAAGCAGAAGGAAAAGAAATTGATCGGAGAAGGAAAAAAAGTCTTCAAGACGCGGAAATTGATCCGGAGGTGATAAAAAAATATCTGGATGTCGTGTGCCGTCCTGAACAGTATGATCCGGAAAAATTTGTCCAAGAGATCATAAAAGACAGCGTAATAAAAAAATCATTTGCCGGAGGAGGTTCTCTGCAGGAAAATAAAGATTTTCGCAATAGGATTTTTCATCTGATAATTGAAAAAAGAGCTTCAGCTTTCGACGGCAATAAGGATGAAAAACTCGATAAAATTTTGGAAAACTTGAATTATTTTGGCTTTTTTGCGGGAGATCGTTTGGGTATCGATGAACAATTTGAAAGCCTCGATGATCAAGGAAAGGATTTTATAAAAATTTTGGTCGACAAATATCATAAGGAATTAAGAGAAGATTTCGAAAAACTCAAAAAAAGAGGCGGTCAAACCAATAAGGAAGCGGAAGAGAATAATAGGGATTGGTATATCGAAAATCGAATGAGATATGGAGTGGAAATTGGACAAAGTCCCCCGTTGTATTTCAATGCTGAAAAAACAGAAATTGTAAAAAAATATCTAGACGAAAAGCTTCCCAGGGGCTTGTTTGATGAATTCGAGCGCGAGGAAAGGGGAGAAGTTCCCCAACCTGCGCCGGAAAGCGGGGGAGAAAAAAGGGTCAATGAGAAATTTGAAAGTTTCAACGAAGAAAAAAAGAAATTTATTTTAAAATATATCGATAGTTATCGTGAAATATTGAAATTAAGCTTTGACGTTAAGGCAGAAGAATTAAGGACGGCTGAAGTAGAAAATGAGGTTCGAAATTGGTATATCAATGAATATTTTAGAGATGAAAATAAGCTTAAATATAAAGTGTTGAACGAGGAGGAATCGAATATCGCCGTGGAATATCTTGAGGAGATATTGCCTAAAGGTTTGTTTGAAGAACTCAAGGAAGAACTTAAAAAAGAAAGTGTTGCAACCGAGAATGAATTGAGGGAAGAAATCATAAAAGCTTTTCAGGAGCATAGGGATTCACAGTTTGATTACCTGAAAAAAGATCTTGAAGCCGAAGAGAAAGAAGGTGATGAGGCAAAAATCAACGTGGCAAAAAAACGTCTTGAGAGTCGGCAGGAAATTTATGATAGTCTGGAAAAATACGGCTTACCACTTTTGATTTCTCACGTGGAAAAGCACAAAGGCCCAAGCATAGAGTTGAGCATAAAAAATTTTGAATGGAAAATATTCAACCTTTTGAATGAATTTGAAGAAAAATTATTTTCGCCAGCAGATTATACGTTTTATCTGGAAAAAAGCAATATAGAATTTTCAACTATTAACGATAGTGATAGTCATGAACTCTTCAAAAAGATCAAGTCGCGCCAGCAAGATGTAGATATAAGGATTCTGCAATATTTTCTCAAGCAAATGCCGAACGAAGTTGCTGGTTTCTTGGATTCTAACCAAACACCAGCGGAATTTTTTGAAACAGATGAGTTCAAGAAAATGCAAGCTTCTATGGATGAGAATTTGGCAAGTTTTGTCTTTGACGAATATAAAAAAATTGCAGAGGATCGAAGTCCGAAAAGGGAAAAAGAAATAATTTTTGCTCCAGAGCAAATCGCAGAACTCGATGATTTCTTTTCAATTATGGAAGAAGAATATGAAAGTCGTTTCGTAAAACCCGGATACAAAGAAGACATTTTGCTATCCGAAGCCAAAGAGGCCTTTCATATTATGTTTGTTGAAGATTTTGTCTCGGAAAAAATATTTAGGCCTGAAGATGAAGAAAAAATTACAAAAATAATCCTAGGGAGAATAAGTAATAGGATAAAAGTATAAGTAAACTTATGTCAGAGTCAGTTAAAACTCCATATCAAAAAAACGTCGAAGATATTTTGTCAAAAGCGAGAGCGAGAAGGCGGGCTCGAAAGGACGATCAAGCGGCTGAAGAACCGCCGGTTGTTAATAGTGCCGAGCTGACTTCCGAAAGCATAGCGGAGGCTAAAAAAAGCGGGAAGGACATGATAGTAAAAGTCAAAAGATCAACAGGGGAATATCAAGATGGTTGGAAAGTAATTTACTATCACAAAGATGGAGAATATAAGGGGGAAGTCGTAGTTTCTAAAAATGAAGAGGATGGAAAAATAACTACAAAAACAATTCCTCTTTCAGAATTGAATGAATGGCAAAAAGAAAACGGTGAGGCCGCCGGAGAACCGCCGGTTGTTGCGGCTGGATCTGAAGCGGTTGTAGCTGAACCAGTACCACCAGGGAATGAAAACACGCCGACTACGCCTCTTAATTCGCCAAAACCGCCAATTTCAGCTCCGGAAGTTATTGAGAGATCACCGGCAAAAGAAGAAAGTGATTTGGATAAGCTGAAAGCGGATCTGGAAGAAAAGAAGACGGCTTGCATTCGACTGGAGATTGAGAGTGAAAAAAAGTGGAAAAAATTGCGAAGGATATTGGGTTCGGGGGTGAAGGAAGTTAAGGACGAAGATCTTGACAAGGCTTGGGATGAATATGAAATAGCTCGTGAGAATTATTTTTTGGAAAAAAGAAGAGAGGCGCTTGTATCCGGAGACAAGGGGAAGGCAAAAGAATTCCTTTTGAAATTCGAAGGAACTATGGATGCTTTAGACTATTTGAATTCAAAATATAGTTTGCGATCAAAAGATTCCGGGTTTCCCGAAAAGATGAAGACGGGTTTTCTCAATATTGCGCAAGGATGGAAAGATATGAATTGGAAAAAAAGAATAGCGGTTTCAGCGGCTGTTGCGGGTACGGGAATCGCAGCCGTAACAGTTTTTTCTCCGGGAACATTGAGTTTCGGCTTGGCTGGCGGAACGGCAATGGCTGCCCGGACTGCACAGAGATTTATTGGCGCGGGAGCAGCATATATTGGAGCGAAAAAATGGCAAGATAGCAGGGCTTTCAACAAGCAAGGATCTATAGCAGGGAAAAATATCGAAAGTATCTTAAGCGATAATGAATGGCAACAAAGAATTGCAAAATTCGAATACGGTGAATCAGCAAAACGTTTCTTTGAAAAGAAAAACGAGATAATGGACATTGATAAAAAACATTCTCGACGCGCTTTGGCTCTTGCGGGAATCTTGGCAATTGGAGGAACGACTTATGATGCATATCGGCAAGGATATTTTTCGTGGATTGGAAAAGTAAAAGAAAAATTGTTAGGATCTGCGGCAACAACTTCTACTATGAATATCGATCAAGGTTTGCAAGCCAAGCCCAAAATTCCCGAACAGGCTCCGGCACCGAAGCCAGGTATCGTGCCTGGTGAGCAGGATATAAAACCAAATTCGACGATTCAAAAAATTGCCGGTGAACCGGCCGTAGGGGCGAAGGTGGAAGCGAAAATAAATATTGCCGATATGAACCAGCCAAAAGGATTGATCGGCCAGGAGACTATTGCTAAGGGCGGCGGGATCGAGCGTTCGGCGAAGCATATCATCAAGGCCAACGCGGAAAAGTTCGGACTGGATCCGAATGATCCGAAGCTGGAACTCAAGGCGGGGCAGAAAGCGCATGTATTGGCCCGTCAAATGGCCGAAAATCGCGGAATCAGCTACGAAAAACTGAACGAGATCGCGAGCCACAAAGTGCAGCCTGGCGAAGGTATAAAAATCATTACGGATTCAAACGGAAAGCCGATGATCGAGTATGACGGCAAGGCTTTTGGGAGTATGGTTCCGAAACATGCGGCTGGAGCGGAAGTATCCGCGCCCAAAACTGCGCCCAAGGTTGCGGCCGGTGCGCATGATGCGCCTGTCGGGAGGGCGAGCGCTGTTCCGGATCGCTCGGGAATGGGAACGCATGGGGCTGATGAGCCGAAAAAACCGGATTGGATGAAGCCTTTTGATGAAAATATGGCCAGAGCCAAAAGAAACTTCGATTATTATAACGTGAAGTCGGATCAAGCTACGGCGGCTTGGAGAGTATCGCAAGAACAATTGGCCTCCGATTCGGAAAAGCTGGTTCGAATAACCGACCTGATCCATAACCGGGGGTCTTTCGTCAGAATTTTTGATTTTAAGCATCTGGATTGGGATCAGCCGGCGGAAAATTATCTTCGAGGGAATCCGCCTTGGGACAACGACTTTCAGAAGAGGATGGCTGATGCCTTGATAAAAAAAATCGGTTCGCCAAAAAATATTTCCCTCAAGGAGTGGCTTGGAAAAATTTCAAACGAGCAGTTCAGGCTGGTTGAAAGAAGTGTGAGAGCCGGCTTAAGATAAAATAATCAATTTATAAAAATTTTATGCCCCAAGACACAATTTTGAAACAGTCGCTGGTCGATGAACTCGGCCTTCAGGATCTTCCCAAAGAAAAACAGGAAGAAATACTCGTCAAAATGACCGAAGTTTTGCTCAAAAAAATATATCTCGAAACGTTTGAAAAGCTTGGAGAAAAAGACCGCGAGGAATTGGCGGATATGCTTGACGGAGAGCCGGAGCCGGAAAAAGTGGAAGCCTTTTTGCGGGAAAAAATTGAGGATTACGACGGTTTTGTGAAAAAAGTCGTGGAAGAATTCACCGAAGAGATGAAAAAAACAACCGGGGATTTGGGAAAAATAAAAGAAGAGGAGATAGAAAATAACCAATAACCAATTTCCAATATCCAAATAAATTCCAATAACCAAACTGTTCGGTGATTGGAAGCATTGATTGTTGGAACTTCAAATTTTTATGGCACAATCAAATTACCAAGAGCCGATCGAGCAGAAGGATCTCGATCTGGGAAAGAAAATCACGGAGGGAAATAAAGAATCCGAATCTGTTCTGGCACAGCCGGAGAAAAAAGAGAACATGCCGGTCTTGGAACAAACGGCCGAAACGGGCGGGGAAAAAGCGGAAGAAAAGGTTTCGGAAAAAATTGAAACGGCCCGGCAGACGATTGGTGCTCAAGCGATAAAGCCGGCTGCAAATGTGGCAACTGATGCACAAACTGTGGCGCAAATCCAGGAATATGAAAAAAAGGTGGAGAAGCTCATGGAAATCGCCGTCCAAAAAGGGCCGAAACACGCGATCAAAGTGGCACAGCATATGGACAAAGGAAAGGACCCGGCGATGGCGGACAATTATACTATCGACGAAATCCACGACCGGCTGGTGGAGGATGAATTGCGGAAACAACTGGTCCAAAAAGGATTGCTTAAGGAATTATAAAATTTTGGATAAATGGATTTATATAACCTCAACCTGATTTTTTATCCCCTTGCGGCTTTGGCGGCGCTCGTGTGTCTTGCGTCGGGTTTTTTTCTTTTGTTCAAAAGCTGGGTCGGTCTGCGCGGGCAAATCACGCGTTCGATCAATATGGATCTTGATATCGTGAAAGTGAGCCGGCCGCTCCGGCGCGAATCGCAAGGCGGGGAACAGCAGCAGCCGAAATCGGAAAAAGAGCTTATTTCCGTCATGGAGCATCTGTTCGCAAGCCTTGGAAACATCAAAGAAAAAGCGGGCATTTGGCACCGGATCGTCTATGGCGATGCGGTGATCGCGCTTGAAATCGCGAATCCGTCCGACAGCGACGAAATCGCTTTCTATGTCGGCGCTCCCAAAAAATTCATCAATATCGTCGAGAGGCAGATCCACAGTTTTTATCCCAAGGCAGCGATCGAGCGGGTGAAGGATTATAATATCTTTTCGCCGGGAAGTTTCACGGCTTCGTCGTATCTCGAGCTCAAAGACAAGCATCATTTTCCGATCAGGACCTATCAAGCTCTTGAAGCCGATCCTCTCAACAACATCACCAATGTCCTTGGAAAGTTCGACGAAAAAAAAGAAGGGGCGGCGATCCAGATCCTGATGCGGCCGGCGCGCGGCGCTTGGCGGCATAAGGGAAAAGAAGTGGCGCACAAAATGCAGCAGGGCCGGCAACTCAAGGATGTGAAAAAAGACACGATAGTGCGAGAGGCAGGGCGCGGCCTTCAAAGCCTCATTTTGCAAAAAGACAAGGATAGCCAGAAAGACATACTGAAGCAAAACAAGGATGCGGTGCAACTCACGCCGGAAGAACAGGAAGTGGTGAAAAAAATCGAGGGAAAAGCGGGGAAATCCGGATTTGACGTGAATATCCGGCTGGTCGCTTCAGCGCTCACTCAGGAGCGGTCGGAAGTGATCCTTTCGGAACTGGAAAACGCTTTCATCCAATATGAAAATCCGGGACTAAACAGCTTCAAAGTGGTCCGCGACACCAAAAAACGGCCGAGAAAAATCGCCTACGATTTCATCTTTCGCAATTTCGAAGAAGATCAAAGTTTTGTACTTTCTTCCGAGGAAGTGGCAAGCATCTTCCATTTCCCACTTTTTTCAACGGAAACACCGAAGATTTCCTGGCTCAAGGCCCGTACGGCCGCGCCGCCGTCGAACATTGCAAAAGAGGGAATCACCCTTGGTTTCAATGACTATCGTGGTGTGGAAACGGTGATTCGCCATTCGGACGACGACCGCCGCCGGCATTTCTATGTCGTCGGACAAACCGGAACCGGAAAATCGACCATGATGGAGGAGATGGTGAAGCAGGATATCAAAGCCGGGAAAGGTGTTTGTGTGGTCGATCCGCACGGCGATCTGGTGGACCATATCATCGAATCGATCCCCAAGGAGCGGGCGGAGGATGTGATATATTTCGACCCGGCGGACATGGAACGGCCGTACGGGCTCAATATGCTTGAATTTGATCAAGGGAAGCCGGAACAAAAAACATTCGTCATCAACGAAATGATCAATATCTTTGACAAACTTTATGATTTGCGGCAGACCGGCGGGCCGATGTTTGAGCAATATATGCGGAATGCGGCGCTTCTTGTAATGGAACATCCGGAATCAGGTTCCACGCTCATGGAAATTCCGAGAGTTCTCGCTGACGAGGAATTTCGACATATGAAACTTGAACACTGCACCAATCCGGTGGTCAAAAATTTCTGGGAAAAAGAAGCGGAAAAGGCGGGCGGCGAAGCGGCGCTTGCGAACATGGTGCCGTATATCACTTCAAAGCTCACTCAATTCATCTCGAACGACATGATGCGGCCGATCATCGCGCAAGAAAAATCGACGATCAACTTCCGCGAAGCGATGGATAATCAGCAGATAATTCTTGTGAATCTTTCGAAAGGTAAAATTGGAGAAATAAACGCCAATCTGCTCGGGATGATCATTGTCGGGAAAATCCTCATTTCAGCCCTTTCTCGCGTGGATATGCCGGAGCATGAACGAAAAGACTTTTATCTCTATATCGACGAGTTCCAGAACTTCACGACCGATTCGATTGCACAAATCCTTTCCGAGGCGCGGAAATATCGGTTGAACCTCATCATTGCCCACCAGTTCATTGCCCAGCTCAAGGAAGAGATTTCCAAAGCCGTGTTCGGAAACGTTGGTTCGATTTGCGCTTTCCGGGTCGGGGCGGAAGACGGGGAATTTTTGCAAAAACAATTCGAGCCGGTTTTTGACGCGAACGACCTTATTAATGTCGATAACCATAACTGTTTCATGAAGCTTTTGATCGCGAGCCAAGTGGCGACGCCTTTCAATATGAAAACTTATCCGCCGACGCCCGGATCAAAGGATATCGGGGATGCCATCAAAGAACTTTCAAAGCTCAAATACGGGCGCAATCGGGAAATTGTCACTGAAGAGATTATGCAAAAATCCAATTTTGTCGCTGCCGCTCCCACCGCTGACGCATTTGATATGGGAGAAAAGCCATTGTAAATCTAAAAAGCAAAATCATAAATCCAAAAACTATGGACGAGAAAAGCGAATTCGAACCGGAGATTTCCACCGAAAACACAGTCGATCCGCATTGTATGTCTTGCGGAATGCCGATGCGGACCGATGAAGAGTATGGGACCAACACTGACGGTTCCAGGTGCGACGATTATTGTATGCATTGCATGGTAAAAGGCGAGCGGAAATGATATAATAAAAAAATGAAAACCAAAGTAGAAAGCGAGGTGATATTATGACCGACGATATGAACACAAATCCGACAGTGTCTCCGGATATGGGCACAGAGCCAACGGAAACTACGCCAGAGCCGATGACTACTCCTGCTCCAGAAACAACTCCGGAAGCTACGCCCGAAGCTCCAGCCATGCCAGAAACCCCGACCCCGACTCCGGGAGAATAGAGAAAGTCTCCCCCTTTGCAAAAGGGGGATAGAGGGGGATTTTTTCATCAAAAAAGCCGCTCATGAAAGACCGGCTTTTTTGTATGGTTTCGCTGTTTATTGCCTGGAAAATGGATTTATAAATACCAGCTAAGCTGCTTTTTTAGCATCAGTAACTTTTCTCAAAACAGTATTCAATACTTCATCAAAAAATTCTCCCCATTTTTCCTCATTTTCTATTCCAAGACTTTCTCTCGTCACATCCGAATCTTTTATTTGTTTCATTACATTATTGAGCACGGGAACTAAGTCGCTTATAGCAATTTCTCTTCCTTTGGTATTTTCAAGAATCATAGGAACACATTGATCGCATATTTGTCTTAAAAGACTTATTCTAAAATCTCTCTGACTTTTTTCCGAAGAGTCTTTCTTTTCGAGTCTGTTTGTCATAATAAATGGCTTATCATTCTGTTTTTCTCACTATATCCAATTTTCATTTTGCTCGCAAGTTCGCGCATGGTGGCGATGGTTTGGTCATAAGTGGGCTTATCAACGGGGCAGGGGACGAAATCTTTCCCTCCGTGGGCAAAAGAATATCTGGCCGGGTCTTCATAGGAGGCTTTAGTACCGTATATAACCTCGGCAGTGAGGGCGAGTGCCCTGATTGTCTTTGGGCCGACGCCCTTGAGAGACAAGAAATGCTCATAATTTTTCGGCCGAATTTCGGAAACCTCATAAAGAATTTTCTCAAGATATTTGCTTTTGGTGAAATCTTCAGTGACAACCGGCAAAATTTTGAAATCACGATCGTGAAGATCTAACCTGACAAGCTCCTGTTTGTTGTTGCCAATTTTCATCATTTCGCTTTGAGGAGTTGAATATTTTTTCAGAAGCTTCAAGTCTTTCATGAGGGTATTGTAGCTTCCTTGCACCAGTTCGGTCGAAATTTTTTGCGCGTTTTCGCTTTCCTTTGCGGACATATTGAGTCCAGTGTGCATGCCATCAGACATAATTCCGCTATGAGGCTCCAAAACCATGTTTTTGGGGGCGTCTGAAAACCAGTGATAGCGTCTAGCTGTCACTGCGTGTTCATTCATGCCTTGTTGAACGACTGCCCAAGCGCCGTTTTGCGAAAAAAAGAAAGAATGGTGATATATTTGAAATCCGTCTTGAACGAGTGAGGAATCTACTTTTGCTGCCATGCGGGAATTATATTCAAGAGAATTTATTTTTTCCTGCGAAAGTTTGGCTCGCGCGCCAAAAAGTGAAATTTGTTCCGGAGTTTTGAGAGAGGTTTTTCCTTTCCCTCCGCAGATGTATATTCCAAGATCGCGTTCTTCGTCGCGGATGGCTTCCTTGAGCGCGGCCGTGAGAATTGTCGTTAGTCCCGATGCATTCCAGTCAAAAGCGAGCACGGTTCCCAGTGCCTGAAACCAAACCGGATCGGCAAGCCTCTTCACAAATTCATCCGGGCCGTATTCAGCGACGATGACTCGGGTCATTTCACGTCCAAGTTTGACCATTCTTTCAAACAGCCATTTTGGGCATTTCCCATAATCGAGAGTGAATGTTGCAATTCCGCGTTTAAACATATTATCACTATATCACTAATTGTGAATCTGTGCTAGTATTCAGTTAGACATTTTATTTGTATGTATATATAATAATCAGACATGAAATTCCAAATATCCTCCAAATTCAAACCTGCCGGGGACCAGCCGAAGGCGATCAAGAATTTGACTGCCGGGCTCCGTGATGGGCAAAAATTCCAGACGCTTTTGGGCGTGACGGGATCAGGAAAAACTTTCACGATTGCAAATGTGATTGAAAATGCGCAAAAGCCGACTCTTGTCATCGCTCACAACAAGACGCTGGCGGCGCAGCTCGCGCAGGAGTTCCGCACGTTTTTTCCAAAAAATGCGGTGGAATATTTTGTTTCTTATTATGACTACTACCAGCCGGAAGCCTATATTTCCTCGACAGATACATATATCGAAAAAGAAGCCGACATAAATGACGAAATCGACCGATTGCGCCATGCGACAACAATGGCCGTGCTTTCGCGCCCGGATACGATCGTAGTAGCCTCCGTGTCGTGCATATATGGCCTGGGGTCTCCGGAGTACTACGAAGAAATTTCCTTGATCCTCAAAGTCGGCGAGGCAATCGATAGGGAGAAACTGATAAGTAACCTCATTGAAATGCATTTCATCCGTTCAGAACTGCTTTCACGCGGGAAATTCCGGGCGACAGGGGAAACGATTGAAGTGATGTCGCCCGCGCGGGAAATCGTGACAAGAATAGAGCTCAAAAACAACAAGATCGCAAAAATAAGCGAATATGATTTTCTCACCGGCGAAGCCTTGAGGAAACTGGAAAAAGTGTTGATCTATCCCGCGAAGCATTTTGTGGTGCCGGAACCTTTGATGGAAGAAGCGTTGGTGCAAATTGAAAAAGAACTTGAAAAACGTGTTTCATATTTCAAAAAACATGGGAAAATTCTCGAAGCCGAAAGAATATATCGCCGCACCAAGCAAGATCTTGAAATGATGCGGGAGGTTGGATATTGCAACGGGATCGAAAATTACTCGCGCTATCTCACTGGCCGCCGGGCGGGGGAAGCCCCATACACGCTCATGGACTATTTTGCCAAGAATTTCCTCATTGTGATCGATGAGTCCCATGTGACGGTTCCGCAACTCAACGGCATGTATAATGGCGACCATGCCCGTAAAAAGACTCTCATTGACAATGGCTTTCGTCTGCCAAGCGCTTTTGACAACCGCCCGCTCAAGTTCAGCGAATTTGAGAAAAAAATCAATCAGGTGATTTTCACTTCGGCGACACCTGTTGCATATGAGCTGAAGAACTCAAAACACGTAGTTGAGCAGATAATTCGTCCGACTGGGCTTCTTGATCCTGAATTGCAAGTGAAGCCGGCCAAGGGCCAGGTGAAAGACGTGATCGGCGAAATAGGAAAAGAGATTGAGGAAAAGAAAAGCAGGATTCTTGTCACGACGCTCACCAAAAAAATGGCGGAAGATCTCGCGGATTATCTCCGGGAAAGCGAAATAAAATCCGAGTACCTCCATTCCGGAGTGGATACGCTTGAACGCGTGAAAATTCTCGAAGATTTGCGAAGAGGCAAGTTCGATGTGCTTGTCGGGGTGAATCTTCTTCGGGAAGGATTGGATCTTCCGGAAGTGTCTCTTGTCGCAATTCTTGACGCCGACAAAGAAGGGTTTCTTCGCAATGAAACATCGCTTATCCAAACAATCGGACGCGCGGCAAGAAATGTCAGCGGGCGGGTGATTCTCTATGCGGACAAGATAACGGGCTCGATGAAGCGGGCGATCGAGGAGACCGAACGCCGTAGAGCTCTTCAGAAGGAATACAATGAAAAGCATGGTATCACTCCGAAAACCATCAAAAAGAAAATTGAATCGATTGTCGATCATGAACTGAAGCCGGAGATTTCAAAGGAATTTGTGAGCCTGGAAAATCTTGAGAATATTTCGGGATATATAAAGCAAAAAGAGCGTGAAATGAAGAGCGCATCTCGAAATATGGAATTCGAAAAGGCGGCAGTGATCCGGGATGAGATTGTGGAGCTACGGAAATTGCAGAGGGGATAGTTTGAAATTGATTTATTAAGTAACTGTTCAATATCTTTTCTTTGATATATACTTCTTTGCAGAGCTTTGTTTAAGCCAAAAACAAACAAAACTATGCAAAGAAAAATGTATCCAAGCGACATTACTCGCGAACAATTTG
>JAQVJV010000019.1 GCA_028695025.1 Candidatus Moraniibacteriota bacterium | reverse complement strand
CATTTTCGCCGCTTTGAGCCGGCGCTTCTCCTTGTCTTTGCGAGACAATGAGGATTTGTGTTTTTGTTTCATATATCCTCATTATCTCACAAAATCGAGATAAAGTTAATTGTTAAGTATCAGTAATCAAAAAAACATTGGAGCCAACAAATTGGCGTCTGATGAGTGACGGAATCAATTATCGCCTCGGATATTTGCAAGGACGTTTAAAGGGTGTAGAAGGTGAAGAAAATATCCGAAAACTTATTGAAAAAGACTTAAAGAAATAATATATAAAAGTTTTTTTAAGTACAAATACCGCCTGTATGGCGGATTTTATTTTACCTTTTCATTTTCGAAATTGCATGTTTGTGCTTATCAAAATATAGCTTGACAGAAATTAGTTTATGACATAAACTATTCATAGGATTAAATAATCTCACGAATAATTAAGAATAAGTCTATGGCCAATAAAAAAACAGATTCTTTTCACGGAACTTATCCAGATAATGGACAAAACGATGAAATTGATGCAGAAATCCACCAAAAAAATGGCTATGGATCCGGGGATAACCATGCTTCAGATCAATCTTCTCGACCACATCAAAGACAATCCCGGCATTCAGTTCCGCGATCTCTGCGAAAACTTTCTTTTGTCGCCGTCTTCCGTGTCGCAATTGCTTGATCGCTTGTACGAACAGGGATTTATTGACAGGGAAATAAATCCGGACGACCGGCGTTTTATGCTTATAAGCCTGACAAAAAAAGGAGAAAAAACCATCGAAAAGCTGAAAAAGGAACGCCTCAAAATGATGAGCGGAATCGCCAAATTCATGTCCGCGGGAGATATCGAAAAAATGATCGAGATCCATAAAAATGTGCTCGGTAGGATTGAAAGAGTAATTTAATGATAACGAAAAATAAACTATGAAAACCTTTTCAAAATTAGCAAATTTTGTGAAAAGAAGAAAGATTGTCTCGATAATAATCGTTGTCGTCCTGATTGTTGGCATCTGGTTCCTCTTTTTCAGGAAAAAAGCTGAACCAATCGAGACCTATACTGTCGGGCGGGGCAATATCACGGAAACCGTCATGGAAACGGGAAATGTCCAGGCAGCCCAGATGGGGATTTATTCCACAACCACCGGAGTTATTGAGAATATTTATGTTAAAAACGGAGATCAAGTTGTTGAAGGTCAGAAACTTTTCAATGTGAAATCGACAAGTACAGATCAGGAAAAAGCCACTGCTTATTATAATTATCAAAATGCATCGAGTAATCTTAAGAAGTCCCGACAACAAAAAGAAAGTGCGTATGCCCAGCTCTTGAGTGACAAGAGGGCTTTGACGGATGCCAAAGTCGATCGCGAATATCAGAAAGACCATGACACGAATCCGCAGACTAACGACGATTATACCTCCAAAGAAAAAAAGGCGATTAAGGAAAATGTCACAGCTAGAGAAGCGGCCGTTCAGTCTTCTCAAGCCAATTATGACAATTCCGATTCGGCCATTCTTGCCGCCCAAGCAAGCGTAGACGCCATGAAGCTGGCCTATGACGCCACGCAAGATTCGACGGTGACCGCCAAAGATTCCGGAACCGTCAGTAATTTGTCAGTCGGCGAGGGCGATATGGTATATGTTTCCGACATTACCGTAACTTCGACCACGATCGCCGATCCGGTTTTGGTCATCGGGAATCTTTCCGGGTATTCCGTGAAGGTCAGCATCAACGAAGTTGAAAGATCGAAGACCGCCATAGGGCAAAAAGCGACCATCAAGTTCGACGCAATTTCCGGAAAAGAATATGCCGGCACGGTGGAAAAGCTGGATAATTTTGGGGTTGATGAGGGGGGAGTCATCACCTACAATGCTTATCTGACCATCGATAATCCCGATGATAAAATACTGCCGAATATGACCGCCAATGTCACCGTTGAAACGAACTCCAAGGAGAATGTGATTGTCATCCCGTCCAAAGCACTGAAGCCGTATCAAAACGGGAAAGGAGTCCAGATAGCCTATACCGGTGAAAATGGAAAACAAGCCTTCAAACATGTTTCGGTCCAAGCCGGACTCAAGAACGGTTCGCAGGTGGAAATTGTCAGCGGTCTGAAAGAAGGAGAAGTAATTTCACTATCGGAGCCGGCCACCCAGGAAAAAGGCGGTGGTCTGTTCTAAAACTGCTATAAAAAAGCTATGGGAAAAAATCCGATCATTTCCCTCAGGGATATCAAAAAAGATTACAACATGGGAGACAATTCCTATCAGGCTCTCAAGGGAATTTCTTTCGATGTTTATGAAGGAGATTTCGTGTCTATCATGGGGCCTTCAGGTTCGGGAAAATCGACCCTTATGAATATCATCGGAACGCTTGATACGGCCACTGAAGGAAAATATATTTTTAACGGTATGGATATTACCAAGTATACCGAAGATGAGCTGGCGCAGGTGAGAAACGAAAAGATTGGATTTGTGTTTCAATCATTCAATCTTATCCCTCGGATGGATGTTTATCGTAATGTGGAGAGGCCGATGCTCTATAGCGGTAAAATATCCCGTTCCCAGCGGAGAGATCGGGTCGCCTCCGCCCTCAAAACCGTCAGTTTGGAAGATAAGGTAAACAACTTATCAAATCAGCTTTCGGGCGGACAGATCCAGAGGGTGGCCATCGCCCGGGCGTTGGTCATGGATCCGGAGATTATTCTGGCGGACGAGCCGACCGGGAATTTGGACAGCGCCACGTCGTATGAGGTTATGAGTTTTTTCCAGGAGCTTAACCGGCAGGGCAAGACTATTGTTCTCATCACCCACGAGCAGGATATCGCCGCGTTTGGAAAACGGACCATTATACTTAAAGACGGGCTCATAGCGGAAGAGAAATAATTAGCTATACGGATCTTATGAATTTTTTTGACGCATTCAATATTTCATTTTTATCACTTCGCAATAACCAGCTGAGGACCGCTCTTGCTATGCTGGGAATCGTTATTGGAATTGCTTCGGTCATTTTGATAATTTCCATTGCCAATGGGGCGACTTCTTCCATAACTTCCGAAGTATCTTCCATGGGATCGAACCTTATCGCGATCATGCCGGGCAACCAGGATAAGGGGCCGGCTCAAGCTATGGGGGCGACAAAATCATTGAAATACGCGGATGCCCTGTATTTAAAAAATAGCAATGATTTTCCCAATATTTCATATGTGGCGCCCGTGGTCCAGACAAGCACGCAGGCTGTCGGAAACGGGGAGGATACAAACACGACGGTGATGGGCGTCTCGTCGATTTTTTTTGATATGCAGTCCATCGACATCGATTACGGGGATTTTTTTAGCGAAGAAGATGAGAATTTTTATTCCAAAGTGGCCGTCATAGGTCCGGACGTCGCGGCCGATCTTTTTGGAGAAGGGGCTGATCCGACCGGGCAGATTATCCGGATCAAATCACAACTTTTCAGGGTTATAGGCATCACCAGAGCCAAAGGAAGCAGCAGTATGATAAATCCCGATGAAATGGTATACATACCGGTAACCACCGCGATGAAAATTGTCATGGGCCAAGATTATGTCCAAATGATCCAGTTGTCTGTAACCGATCCGAATCAGCTTGATAGCACTATTTCTGAAATAAAGAGCGCTTTGATGGAAAGGCATTCCATTACTGACGAGAAAAACATCGATTTCAGCATCACCAGTTCCAAGGAAATACAAGAGACATTGGGGAATATAACCGGCATATTAACAGCTATGCTGGCCGGAATTGCCGGCATTTCTCTTTTGGTCGGGGGAATTGGTGTCATGAACATCATGCTTGTGAGCGTCACGGAAAGAACTAAGGAGATCGGACTTCTCAAAGCTCTGGGAGCCAGGAGAAAGGATATTCTGCTTCAATTTTTGATCGAGTCGATCGTTTTGACCATCGTTGGCGGAATTTTCGGCATGGTTGTAGGAGAATCCCTTTCTATCGCTGCTTCCCGCATTATCGATATACCTTTCATCTTCCAGGCGTATCCGATTCTTCTGGCAACTGGCGTATGCGTCACTATTGGGGTTTTCTTCGGCCTCTATCCATCCCAAAGGGCGGCCAAGCTCAATCCGATCGATGCTCTAAAGTATGAATAATTTTTTATAAAGATTGAAGAAAAAGATGCGAATTCTCTTGATTTCCGATCATGCCGATCCATTGGCAGAAATCGGTTCTAAGGAGGCTGGCGGTCAAAATATCTATGTTTTTTACCTGGCCAAGTTTTTGTGCAAGCTTGGTATTTCGGTCGATGTATATACTCGTTGGGACAGAAAGAACAAAAAAGAGGTTGTTAAATTCAACAGCCATTTGCGCGTAATCAGGGTGAAAGCCGGTCCGAAAAAATATATACCCAGAGACAACTTTTTAACGGTCACGGAAGAGTTTGCCAGGAATATTCTGAAGAAAATAAAAAAAGAAAATATAAACTACGATATTATCCATACCAATTATTGGTTCTCCGGGATTATCGGCCTGAAGATTTCCAAAATCATCAAAAAGCCGTTGATTCACGTGTATCATTCCATAGGAAAGGTAAGATTTGACAGTCTGAAAAACTATAAATCGCAAGAAGCAAACAACGAGTTTTTTAAAATAAGGACGGATTGCGAAAAGGAAATCGCTCAAAAGGCGGACAGGATAATAGCAACCAGTCCGGTGGAAAGAGATATAATAAAAAATACTTTCGGGATAGATGAAAAAAAGATAGAAATCATAACTATCGGCGTATATCCGAAAATATTCCATCCGATAAAAACCGAAAGAGCCAGGAAATTGATAAAAAGAGAAAATGATCAAAAAATAATTCTTTATGTCGGTCGGATCGAGTGGCGGAAAGGAATCGGAACATTGCTTTATGCTTTCAGGGAGGTTGTAAAAAAATATCCTGACGCAAAATTATATATTATCGGTGGAGGAAAAAGCAAAACGTCTAAAAAACTGGAAGAGCTGGAATACAGACGGCTGGGAGAAATTTCTCGCGAATTGGCGATAGAAGATAAAGTGATTTTTTGGGGACCAAAAAAACAGGATGAATTATATAAATATTATTCCGCGGCCGATGTCTGCGTGGTTCCTTCCTATTACGAACCGTTCGGGATCGTTCCTTTGGAATCGATGATTTGCGGCACACCGGTGGTGGCTTCCCGTACCGGAGGTTTGAAGTATACGGTGAAAGACGGCCTGACCGGATACCATTTCAAAACAAGAAACTATGCCGATCTGACCGGGAAAATAATAACCGTTTTCGGAAAAGGAAAAGATTCCTATGCCGGAAACTGTTTGAAACGGATTTGCGACGATTTTATCTGGGAAGAAATAGCAGATCAGTATAGAGACTTTTTTAACCAAGTAATAAAATAAAAAAATGAAAATAGCCATAACTGTGCCCTTTGAGGAGAGTGTTCCGCCGCATAAATATGGAGGAACCGAACTTGTGGCATATAATTTAACGGAGCAATTAGTAAAGATGGGTCATGAAGTGACGCTTTTAGCGTCCGGTGATTCCATCACTAGCGCAAAATTGGAGTTTATTTTCAAAAGGTCGCTTCGCAGTATTTTGAAATTTGGCGATATGAAGACAAGAGACGCGTACAAGTTTATGGGAATAGGGAAAGTGGTAACTTATCTTAAAAAAAACGAATTCGATATCGTTCATAATCATATCGGCTGGCGGCTGCTTCCTTTTGAAAATGTATTCGGTTGTCCGACAGTAACGACGCTTCATGGTCCGCTGGATGTTCCGTATCAGCAAACCGTTTACGGGGAGTACAAAAATTCCAATTATATCAGTATCAGTATGAATCAAAGAAAGCCGATGCCGGAGCTTAACTTTGTAGCTAATGTTTACAATGGCATAGAAATCGATAAGTTTGAACAAAATTATGAGCCGGAGAATTATTTTGTTTTCTTAGGCAGGATGTCCCCCGAAAAAGGACCGGTTCAAGCCATTCAGGTTGCAAAAAAAGCCAGTGTGAAACTGATTATGGCAGCCAAAGTCGACTTGGTTGATGAGGAATATTTCAAAAAAGAAGTCGAGCCCTTAATTGATGACAATCAGATTAAATTTATTGGAGAAGTCGACCATGAGGAAAAAATAAAACTTCTTGGAAAATCCAAAGGCCTCATCGCTCCTATTCAGTGGGAAGAGCCATTCGGTTTATTTTTTACCGAAGCGATGGTTTGTGGTGCGCCCGTGTTTGCCATGAGGAGAGGGTCAGTTCCTGAGATAATAATAGACAAAAAAACCGGATTTATTTGCGATAGTGTGGACGAAATAGCGGAGAAAATAAAAAGAGTCGATGAAATCGACAGAAAAATTTGCTTCGAACGTGTTAAGAAAAATTTTTCTTCGGAAAAAATGGCAAAAGACTATATTAAAGCGTATGAAAAAGTCATAAACAAGCAATAGCCAGGGGAAGCTACTAATTGTTTTAAGAGTATGAAGATAATTGAAGTAAAAAAATTTAAGGAAATAAAAGCGGTTGACGATATTTCTTTTTCAGTCGAAAAAGGAGAAATTTTTGCTTTTCTCGGTCCCAAAGAGGGTGGCAAATCATTGTCATCCTCTCTTTTTTATTATAAAATAAAAGCATAAAAACAATATTTGTAATTAGACACGGTGAAACTGATTTCAATAAAAAAGGCCGATATTTAAGCAGAACAGACGAACCGTTGAATGCTATTGGTATAGATCAAGCAAAAAAACTTGCCGAAAAGACAAGTGATTTAGGTATTGAAATTATTTATTGCTCACCCTTAAAAAGAGCTAATGAGACGGCTGAATTTATTAAAACATATCATGGTTGCGAGGTGGTAATCGATAAACATTTTATTGAGCGTTCTATCGGTGTTTACGAAGGATTAACCAAAGAGGAAGCAAAAAATAAATATCCTAATTTATACGCAAAAAATATCACGAGAATTTTTAATGATGCACCTCCAGATGGAGAAACGATTAATGAAGTAACGAAGCGAGTATTTATTGGTTTAAATGAAATCAAGAATCAAAATAAATTTTCTAATATATTAATATTAACTCACGGATTTATAGCCAAAGTAATCAATAAATATTTTAATCCGCAACTATCTGATCAAGAATTTTTTGACTTTAGTTTGGCTAATGCAGAAATAAAAACGTATAACTTTGATGGTTTAAATTGATGGATCAAAAAGAAATAAAAAAAATAACTGATTATATTTTTTTAAAACCAGACCCTCAAAAAGCGGACTTAGCCTTAGTTTTTGGCACGCGTCATCAGGAGGCAATTAATAAAGTTTATGAGTTATATCGTAACGGGTTAGTTCCTAAAATTTTAGTCAGCGGAGGCATAAACAAAGTAACCGGAGAAAATGAAGCCAGGGATATGAGCGATAAATTAATTAAGTTGGGAGTAAAAAGGGGTGATATAATTTTAGAAAATGAATCAACCAACTCTTTAGAAAATGTTTTATTTTCAAAACAAGTTATAGATAAAAAAAATGGTTTTGATAAAATTAGAAAAATTATTGCGGTTGTTAAGCATTATCATTCGCGTCGTGCATTAATGACGTTAAAAAAACATTTCCCCAAAACTATCGAGCTAATCCCAGTTACTTATGAAGTCTACGGATTTACGATGGCTAATTGGTTTGATAATGAAATTGGTAAAGAAAAAGTTTTAAGCGAATGGAATAAAATTCCGGAGTATTTGGCAAAGGGCGATATTGAGGAATTATAATTTGATTCTTAACCCGCCCGCCGCCCTAATTTGAGGCCTCGCCGTCCGCTCGCTCAAAAAATTTCAGGGCGAAGCCCAAGCAGGCGGGCAAAAATTCCTTCCCCCCAACCCCCTTCCTTTTTGCCCGCCCGAACGTTTCAGTTTTGCGCGCGGAGCGCGCAATCATTCGGGGTTTTGCTCAAAAAATGTTCGAACTTCGTCCAAAAAACACCGCCAAGTCAACCAGAGAAATAAAAACTTCCTGAAACAGTAATAATAAAAAGAAATAATTTTTAACAAAAAAACTATGACCGAGTTGAACCAAATTTGGAAGTGTAACATTTGCGGAAACATTGTCGAATCCGTCCATGCGGGGGCGGGGGAGCTCGTTTGTTGCGGCGAGCCGATGGCGCGCCAAATCGAAAATACGGTGGATGCCGCTCAAGAAAAGCACGTTCCAGTGGTCAAAAAAACGGAAAAAGGCGTGAAGGTGAAAGTGGGAAGTGTGCCACACCCCATGGAGAAAGCGCATTACATCGAATGGATTGAAATTTTGGCTGACGGAAAAGTATATCGAAAGCATCTGAATCCCGGAGATGCGCCGGAAGCGGAATTTTGTGTTGAAGCGGAAAATGTCGTTGCGCGGGAATATTGCAATTTGCACGGACTTTGGAAGGCGTAAGATTGTATTGAAAATTTAGCCAACATTAAAGCCCCGGCATTTGCGCGGGGCTTTTTTGTAAAGAGCGGGCAAATGGAATATAATTAGGAGTATAAAAATAACTTGCTCTTTATGCCTGCTAAAACAAAAACAAAAAAAGCGGCGAATAAAGCCGTTGCCAAAAAAAAGACTGTTCGAAAAAAGACCGTCGCAAAAGACGGAAAAAAAATAGAAAAAAATCAGCCTTCGCCAAGGCCTATGGCGAAGCAAAAAAAAGACATTGGCCTGAAAGCCTATGTCATCCTTTCCGCGCTGATTGTCCTCGGAGCTTTCTTCCTGCGGTCCTATCATCTTGGAACTTTGCCGCCCGGAGTATATCCTGATGAAGCGGTGAACGGGATGGACGCGGCGACGGCCAATGCCGACCATCATTGGCAGGTTTTTTATACAAACAACAACGGGCGCGAAGGACTTTTCATCAATCTCATCGCGATAAGCTTCAAGCTTTTTGGAATCAGCGTAGTTTCTCTCAAGCCATGGTCAGTGATTTTCGGGACACTCACAGTACTTGGCATGATTCTTCTCGGCGAGGAGCTCTTGGGAAGCCGCCGAGCGGGTCTCATTGCCGGATTTCTCACAGCCACTTCCTTTTGGGCGATCAATTTCAGCCGGATCGGGTTCCGGGCCATCATGCTCCCGTTTGTGCTGGTTTTCACCATTTTCTTCCTCATCCGCGGAATCCAAAAGAAAAAAATCATCGACTATGTGGTTGCCGGACTGTTTTTTGGGCTCGGACTGCACACTTATATCGCTTTTCGCATTGCGCCGCTCATTTTGATTGTCCTTCTTGCGGCTTTCATGGTGAGCCGCCGAAGATTTTTGCGGACGCACTGGAAAGAAGTCCTTGCTTTCGTTTTGGCAACAACAGTTGTCGCGATGCCGATCCTCATGGATTTCTATCACCATCCGGACCATTTCAGCGGGAGATCAAGCCAGGTCTCGGTATTTAATCCGGAAGTGAATCAGGGCCATCTCTTGCTCACGCTTGGGAAGACATTCGGGCTTTCGATGGCGAAATATAATTTCTATGGCGACCAAAACTGGCGGCACAATCTCCCTCCCTGGCCGGAAATATTCCCGACAACCAGCATCTTCTTTTTGGCCGGGCTTTTCTATTTCATCTGGGAATTTTTCGCGCTTCTTTGGAAAAGATTCCGGCGCGGGGAAAGGGATGACCGGCTTATTTTGGTCTCGCTGTTGCTGGCCTGGTTTTTTGCCATGCTTCTTCCGGAGGCGATCAGTTCCGAGGGCTTGCCGCACGCGCTTCGAAGCATCGGGACGATGCCGGTGGCCTTGCTTCTCACGGTCTTTTCCATCGAAGCCGTTTTCAAGCGGGCGGAACAGGCGAGATACGCCAAGTATAAAGAAGCCGTTTGGACTTTGCTTGCTGTTCTTGTGATAGGCACGGGGATTTGGACGACGCGGATGTATTTCGTCGATTGGGGAGGGAATCCCGAAATTCACGGGGCGTTTGACGAGGGATATCTCAATATGGCGCGATATATCAATGCCTTGCCGGCGGATTTGCCGAAATATGTGGTTGACAACGGGCCAGGGATCGAAATGGAAGACGGGCTCCAAACATCTTCGGAAGTAGTGAAGCTTTTCACCTATGGAAAAACCGAAAACCTGGTTTTTCTCGAGCCGGATTTTGATTTGGGGGAAATAAAAACACCTTCGCGGATATTTCTCATGAATCCGGACCAAGGGCTGATGAACTATCTTCATCAAAATTTTCTCAACAGCCGGGTGGAGGTTGTCGGCCAAAAGCCGGACATGGATACGGGGTTTACATTGGTCAATATAAGGTAAAAATAATCCTATAAGCGAAAAAATGAGCAGAATCGAAGAAAAAAAAGTCGAGAATGCAAGCAAAAAAACGGGAAAGGCAACAAATATTGTCTAGCAATGCCATCAAGATACTCTTCGAGGGGAAAGTTTTGAAGAAGCGGCAGCCGCGCTGGAAAGCGTGGAAAATTTGATGGAATTTCGCCAAAAAATTTCAAAAATTCCTTTTGCCAGTTTCTCTGGGTTTATTGAAAATATTTCCAATCTCGAAAAATTGCCACTTTCAAAAGAGCAAAAAAAAGAACAACTCGAAAAAATTGTCTCTTCAGCGGAAGAAAATCTATCCCGAATGTCACCGCGAGTAGCCGATCTTTTTGAAGCAATGATTTTGATTTTCTCTTTTTGATTTTTAGGAGGTTTTCTTTTCGGGGATAATATATATTGACAATATAATATATTGATATATAATGTATATTGTTAATATAATATATAGAAAATAACCATGAACAAAGAAATAATTAAATCCCTCATTCTTTCCCAGCGCGAGATTTTCTTGAATACCAAAGGATCCATCGAGAGAAGCATTCTTTCAAATCCTGATTTTTGGAAAATAAACGCGCTCAAGGAGGCTGTGATCATAACCGGAGTGCGGCGTTCGGGAAAATCCTATCTTCTGCGGCTTGTTTGGCAAAAGATTGTCGCGGAGAAAAGCAGAAGTGAAAAAAACTTTCTCTATTTCAACTTCGAAGATGAAAAGCTTCTTGATTTTTCTCCTCTGGATTTCGATTTGCTTCTCGAAGCCTTTTTCGAGCTTTTTGAAACAAAAAAAAGCGGGAAAATCTATCTTTTTTTTGACGAAATTCAAAATATTTCAGGTTGGGAAAAATTCATCAACCGGCTTATCGAGGAGGGGAGGTATAAAATATACATCACCGGTTCAAACGCGCGGCTTCTTTCCCGCGAGATCGGAACAGCACTCACCGGGCGGAATTATCCTGTCACGCTTTTTCCTCTTTCTTTTTTCGAATTTGCGAGCCATAAATTGAAAAGAAAAATAACCAAAAATGATTTTTATGGCCGCGAAAGAAGGATAAAGTTGAAAAAAGCTTTTTCGGAATATCTTGAAAATGGCGGTTTTCCGGAAGTTGTCCTTTCCGGCTTTCGGCCGCTTTTGCAGGAATATCTCAAGAACATAATATATCGAGATATTTTTTTGAGATACCGCATAAAAAGCGAAATTAACCTCCGGGAAATAGTTTCCTTTGTTTCTTCGAACATTGGTGTACCTTTGAGCTTTGGAAATATAGCCCGGATGGCGGAAATGAAGAACGTTATGACAGTAAAAAACTATCTTTCCTATCTCCTGGATTCGTTTTTGTTTTTCCCGCTTTCCCGGTACAGCCATTCAATCAAACAGCAAATATACAATCCGGACAAAATGTATCTTGTGGACAGCGGCCTCTATTTCGAAGTGGCGAATTTGAACTCGTCGAATTTCGGGCGGGCGCTGGAAAATGCGGTTTTTCTGGAATTGAAAAGAAGGAAAAAAGAAGCTTTCTATTTTTCCGGAAAAAAAGAATGCGATTTTCTTGTCGTTCAAAAAAGAAAAGTGATTGAAGCTGTCCAAGTCACGAGAAGTCTTGGCAAAAGCAATGAAGAAAGAGAGCTGGCCGGTCTCTTTGAGGCTATGGAAAAATATGGATTGAAAAAAGGCCTGATTATCACCGAAGATCAGGAAGGCGAAAGAAAAATAGGAGGAAAAGCTGTGAAAATAATTCCAGCCTGGAAATGGATCCTCGAAGCTGAATAATATTCTAACCCCCATGCCCCTCTGCCAAAACATCAAAAACCGCTGCCAAAGAATCCAAACTCTCCAAAAAGAGCTTCTCCGCTTGAAAAACAAGATAAGAAACAGATATTTGTACGATTATTTTTTGAAATAAATTTATGATTGCAAAAAAACGGGTCTTTATCATCCACGGTTGGGGAGGGTCGCCGGAAAGGAATTGGTTTCCCTGGCTTGCTAAAAATTTGCGCGAACGGGGATTTTTTGTTGAAGTTCCGGAAATGCCGAACACGGACGAGCCGAAAATCAACGAATGGCTGGCGCATATGCGGAAAGCCATTGCTAATCCGGATGAAAATACAATCCTAGTTGGACACAGTTTAGGCGGGCAGGCTATTTTGCGTTATCTTGCTAATTTACCAGAGGGGGTTAAGATCAAAAAAGCAATTTTGGTCGCGCCCGTAATGGATGAGATAAAAAACTATGATTCGGTTGTCGAGAAATCAACCGGTGAATGGATCAAGACCCCGATAGACGCGAAGAAAACAAAGCAGTCTGTCGGGGAAATCATCGGCTTTTTTTCGGACGACGATCCTTGGATCCCGCTTTCGAGCGAAAAAACTTTGCGCGAAATTTATGGAGCACGGACAATTATCGAAAAAGACATGGGGCACTATAATTTTTCTGAAGCGCCGCAAGTTTTGAAAGAAATAGTTGGCTAATTTGTGTAGTAAAATACAAATGCGGGGAAATTGTGATTTGAGCGAAAAAAATTTGCTAATTTTTCTTGGTTTGCTAGTATAGAAGACGTAAATAAACCTCACCCTGGCTCTCTCCTTATCAAGGGAGAGGAAATTCAAGGAATGTCTTCTCCGGAAATTGAGGAAATCAAAAATCGCCTGAATATCACGGATGTGGTGGGCGAGTATATCCGACTCACGAAAGCAGGGAGCAATTGGAAAGCTCTCTGTCCTTTTCATAATGAAAAATCCCCGTCTTTCATGGTGAGCGAAGAACGGGGGAGCTGGCACTGTTTTGGATGCGGGAAAGGCGGCGACGTTTTTTCCTTTGTCATGGAAATTGAAGGGGTGGAATTTCGCGAAGCGCTTGAACGGTTGGCGCAAAAAGCGGGAGTGGAGCTCAAGCGGACAGCGAACAGCGAACAAAGGACAGCGAACAGCAGGAGCAAAGAAGTTTTGTATAATATTCTGGAGCTTGCGACGAAGTGGTACGAGAAAAATTTGTGGGAAGGGAAAGGGAAAGAAAAGGCGTTGCCGTATCTCCGCGAGCGGGGACTCACTGACGCAAGCATAAGGAAATTTCGTCTCGGATATGCTCCTGACGGCTGGCGGAACATGCTGGAATTTTTGACGAAAAGGGAATATGCAATTGAAGATATCAGCAAAACGGGGTTGCTTGTCGAAAAAAATCCGGGATCAGATACACAAAATACAAGATACAAAATACAAGATACAAAATACTACGACCGATTTCGCGATCGGATCATGTTTCCCATCCAGGATCTTTTCGGCCGGGTGGCGGGATATTCGGCGCGCGTCGCTCCGGGCGGGGACGAAAAAAACGCGAAGTATGTCAACACTCCCCAGACCGCGCTTTATGACAAAAGCCGGATTCTCTACGGCCTCAATTTTGCGAAAGTTGAGATCAAAAAGAAGAACGAGGTGATCCTGGTGGAGGGGAACATGGATGTGATTGCAACCCATCAGCACGGATTCGAAAACACGGTGGCCGTTTCCGGAACGGCGCTCACGGACGAGCAGGTAAAAATTCTCAAGCGTTACGGCGAAAATATCAAAATGGGTTTTGACATGGACGCGGCCGGGCAAACGGCGGCGCGCCGGAGCATCCGGACGTGCCTCGAAGGCGAGCTCAATGTGAAAATCATCCAGCTTGGATCCGGGAAAGATGCGGCCGAAAGCCTCAAAGAGGATCCGGAAATTTGGAAGACGGCGGTTGAAAAGGCGCAAGGAATAATGGAGTACTACTTTTCAGAAACATTTTCCCGCTATGACGCAAAAGATCCGACAGGCAAGAAAAAAATCGCCCAGGAACTTCTGAATGCCATAAAGGATATTGCGAATCCGATCGAGCAGCACCACTGGATCAAAATTCTTGCCGAAAAGATCGGAACGGAAGAAAAAATCCTCTTCGGCGTATTGGAGAAAACGAAAGGGGTGGAAAAAAGGGGCGCGGAACCGGAAAGCGGAACAGAGAAAAAGAAAACCGGCGAAAATATCGAAAAAAATATCCTCGGGATCATTTTGGCGTTTCCCCGGGAGTGCCAGCGGGAAATTGCCAGGATCAATCCGGAAGGCTTCCAAAATTCGCGGGAAAGGGATATAATAGGGGCAATCAAAAACAACCAGGAAAACTTCGGACTTTCCCATCTGAAGGCTCTTTTTTCTGATTATGAAACCGGAAAATTTTTGGAAGAAGCGGCTTTTGAGGCGCAAGTCCGGTTCGGCGGAGAAGCGGGAAACGGCCGGGAGGCGCTGGATCCGGTGAGTGAGCTCCGGGGATATCTTCACCGGATGAAAAAAGACCGGACGAAAAAAAATGTCACTCGCCTCATTGAATCCATCAAAGTTGCTGAAGAGAAAGGGGACAGGGAGAGCGTGAAAAATCTCACCAAAGAATTTCAGGATGCGATGCGGGAAATGGCCGAGGATGGATAGCTTTCAATCCACACGTATTCATAATCTTCAATTTCAATTTGACTAACACTATGCCCAAGAAGAAAACAGCCAAAAAGGCGGCTCCGAAAAAGAAAGTTGCGAAAAAAACGGCGCGAAAAAAGCCGGCCAAGAAAAAAGTCCGCCAGGCGGCGAAAAAAAAGGCGAAAGGGAAGGCGGCTTCGAAGAAAAAGGCGAGGATTGTTCCCGCCAAGAAGAAAACAGCCAAAAAGGCAGGGAAAAAGACGAAAAAAGAAGCGCCAGCCAACCCGGTTGAAAAGAAAAGCCAGGTGGATGAACTGGTGGATGTCGGGAAACAGCGCGGATTCGTGACGGAAGATGAGATTCTTCACGTCATTCCGGAAGTGGAAAAAGATGTTTCGGGGCTTGAAGCGCTATATGAAAAACTGGAACTCTCCGGCGTGAAAATCATGAGTTCGGATGAGGTTCTGAAAACGGAAATCGAGAAAGAGGCGGAGAAAAAAGACAAAAAATCAGAAAGTATGGATGCGCCGCTCGATCTCGACGACGTTTCTTCCGATTCGGTCCAGATGTATCTTCGGGAAATCGGCCGGGTTCCGCTTCTCACGGGGGAAGAAGAAGTGCAGTTGGCGAAACGAAACGAGAAAGGCGACCTTATGGCGAAGCAAAAACTCACCGAGGCCAACCTGCGCCTTGTGGTTTCGATTGCCAAAAAATACGTTGGGCGGAGCGCCAATCTGTCCCTGCTTGATCTCATCCAGGAAGGGAACATCGGGCTCTTCCGGGCGGTGGAAAAATTCGACTACCGGAAAGGCTACAAATTTTCCACTTATGCCACTTGGTGGATCCGCCAGGCTATTACCCGGGCGCTCGCTGACCAGTCTCGGACGATCCGCATCCCGGTGCATATGGTGGAGACGATCAACAAGTACACCCAGGCTACGCGGCGGCTGGTGCAAGACTTGGGCCGCGATCCATTGCCGGAAGAAGTGGCGGCGGAAATGGGGCTTGAAGTGGAAAAGGTGCGCCATATCATGAAAATTTCCCAGGAAACGGTTTCCATCGAAACGCCGGTGGGCGATAGCGAGGACGATTCCATCCTTGGCGATTTCATCGAAGACACCGAAGCGGTGATGCCGCACCAGAACGCGGCGCGCAAGCTCCTCACCGACCACGTGAGCGAAATTTTAAAGGATCTTACGCCCCGCGAGCAAAAAATATTGAAGATCCGTTTCGGCCTTGAAGACGGGGTGACGCACACGCTTGAAGAAGTGGGGCATGAATTTGGTGTTACTCGCGAACGCATCCGCCAAATTGAAGCGAAAGCCCTCGACAAGATCCGCGAATCGGGCTTGGCGGAAAAGCTCAAAGACTACTAATCAGTGCCTTTATCGGGAAAATATCAATTTTTCGAAAATCCAAACTCGCCTGCGATTTTTCTTGCCGAAAATTTCCCTCTCTCCGATGAACGACCAATGGAAATTTTCGGACAAAAATTCACAGTCTCAAACACTGGATTTCCAAAAAATTGATATTTTTCCGCTTAAATCAAGCCAATAAAAAACGGCCCCGTTTCGTCGGAGCCGTTTTTTTATGTTTCTAGGAATTTATTTTATAAAAATTCACGCCCACATCGGCGATCCATTTGCGCACCCCTGCCGGGTCATGACCGGCGCAACTTGATCCGCATTTCCAGGAAATCGCCTGGGCGGGACTTTGGACGCCTTTTTTAACCATTTTTTCGATCCGGCTGGCAACGGCCACGACGGCGTCTTCCGGCGAAGAAAAACAAGTATATCCTCCGGCCACGGTTGTTCCGCCGCCTTTGTATCCCCAGTAGTTATAGCAATCGTGTCCGGAGAGGTGGGGAGAATGGACCCCAAATTGGCTTTCTTTCATGGCAATTCCAACAATGAAAGCGGCGACAGTCCGGTCTTGTTCAGAGATGGAGCCAATCATGGCGGCCATCGGAGTGCCTTTTACGATTTTGGAAATGTCTTTTTTAAGATATTCTTTCGAATCATCCTTGAGAGCCTTGGCGAAGCGGATATCTTCCAGCCGCTTTTTCTTATGAAAGCCGATCAAGTCCAATTTTGACCCGTCCTCTAGGGGAAGATTGTTGGGCACGCCGTTGCTTTTGGCGTCAGCCGCGCGGGAAGCGAGGACAAAAAGAAGGAGGATAATGGCGATGAAAACCGGCCAATAAACCTCTTGCTTGCGCGAAATATGCCCTTTCAGGCGTTTTTTTGCGGAAAATGAGGCGATTTTTCCCATTTCCCAATATTTCCGGGCGAATTCTTGGGTTTTTCCCCAAAATTCACCCATTTTTTCAAAGTTGTATTTTTGGTGAGAAACACGCTTTTGGCGATATTCAACGTGGATAGAACTGGCATAAATCCCTCCTGGATTCACGGATTTAGCCCAGTTGGTCATTCGAAAATTTTGAAAACTTAGCTTGGGATAAATTGACCATATATAAGCCAAATTTAGCTTGCAGTCCAATAAAAAAAGGCGTATCGTATACACCCCTTTCTCGATTGACAAGGGTCATGGTATCAAAAGGCGAAAGCCCTGTCAATATTGACAAAAAGACTAAGATGTTGCTATGAATTTTCTTTTGCGTTGTTGATGCGGTAGAAATTCACGCCCACGTCGGCGATCCATTTGCGGACATTTTCCGGATTGTCCCAAGAACAGCTCGCGCCGCATTTCCAGATCACCATTTCCGAAGGGTTTGTGAGCCCGCTGTCCACCAATTTTCCGATCCGGTTGCCGACGGCGGCGATGGCTTGCTCCGGAGTGGTGAAACAGCTGTATCCCGACGCGGTGGTATTCTCCGATCCGCGGTATCCCCAATAGTTGTGGCAATCCTGCCCGTTGGCGTCATGCGGAGCATAGACACCGAACTTGCTTTCTTTCATGGCGATTCCCACCAAGAAAGCGGCAACGGTGCGGGGCTGTTTGGCGATATAAGGCACCATATCTTCCATCGGACGCCCTTTGACATACTCCATGATTTCAGTGCGGAAATCTTCCTCTTTGGCGTCGTCAATTTTTGCGAGAAGCCCCATAATCATATCCTCATCGGCTATTTGGAAAGAATCATTGAAGGTTCCTGAAAAAGAATCTATCGAATCGGAACTTCGGTCGTCGGTCGCACCCAGAACCATCGGCTCTTCCGCCGCCCGTCCGTAATTTCTTTGCAGGAAAAAAGTCGAGGAAAGGGCAATGGCGGAAATGAAAAGCAGGCTCATGGAAAATTTCAAATTTCCCAGCATGAAAAGAGAAGATGCTTGGCGGCTCTTCCAATTGGTGATGTTCGGCCCTTTTGTTTTTCTCTCTTTCGGGGCGGCGCTGTCCATGTTTGCCAGCGGGCAGATTTTATATTTCACATGGCAACCTCGGAGAATTTTATGTTGGGCAGACTTACCTGTCCTGCTTTTAATGGAGGCACTGCTGGGCAATCCATTTTCAAAATATTCCCTCCGGCCGTCGGCATAAACGACTGTCACTCCCAGGGAATTGTTTTTTATTTTTCTCAAATATTCCCGGGCTTTTTCCCGGGTTGAAAAGGTGTATTGATATTGCGGCCGGTTGCGGAAATCAACAAAACAAAACATGGATTAGTATTCTTTTTATGAGTATTAACTTATGTTATTTTATACAGAAAGTTATTTTTCTGCAAGCTATTTTCATTTGAATTTTCAAGGCTCTAGACTAGCACTTTTCTAAAAAATTAATAATACTTGGTAACGATTTTCATCAATTCTTTCTCCAAATCAGCATCGTTTCTTTTCCATCTCCATTCGCATTCCTTGAGGTGCAT
>JAQVJV010000038.1 GCA_028695025.1 Candidatus Moraniibacteriota bacterium | reverse complement strand
TTTTTACATGCACCTCAAGGAATGCGAATGGAGATGGAAAAGAAACGATGCTGATTTGGAGAAAGAATTGATGAAAATCGTTACCAAGTATTATTAATTTTTTAGAAAAGTGCTAGTCTAGAGCCTTCCTTAAACTTTCCTCCTGTGATAGTTAGAGTTTTCGGTTGCTAATGATGCAAGCTATGACAAAAAAGAAAAATGCTAAAGATAATGCCAAGGCAATTTCGCCAGGATAAATAAAATATAGCTTTTTAGCTAATTCATGATATCCTAGCGCTGATAAAATTTCCGAAGATGCCGTTGGATATCTCATATGCCATGAAGCGATACTCACAAGTATAGCAACGAGGCATAAGGCGCAGATCCCAAGAGCCGATAAATAAATTATTTGATAAAGAACTAGCGGTATTTTTTTCACGGTTTTATCCTCCTGCTAGGTTTTTGTTTTCAGTTTAAAATAGCGATAAATTCTTTTTCTGTCAATTACAAATGAAATTTCTTCTCCCATTTTTATATTCATTTCCTCTCTCGGTCGCGGGAATATTTTTTTTATTGCGAGTTGTTATGCAGAAGGCTCAACCTTCGTCGCGACGAAGGTTGAGCCTTCGCAGGACGGGCGGGGTGGCGGTGATTTTGGTTTTTGTGATTTTGGTATCATTAGACAGGAATTTAATTATCACCAGGCCGATTGCGGGAATTTTGACCGGAGGGGCGGCGATATTATTTTTCGGCTTGCTGGACGACATAAAAAATCTAAACTGGAAATGGCAACTGTTGTTCCAAATAATAATCGCTTTGATAGCGATAAGTTTCGGCGTTCGGAGCGACTATGTCGCAAACCCTCTCGGCGGTGTAATCCCTCTCACAAATCCGATCGTATACACAATACTCTATACACTATACTTTATACTTTTTCTAAACTCACTGAACTGGCTCGACGGAACGGACGGGGTTGCGTCCGGCGTAACTCTCGCTTCGCTTGCTACCATATTTTTCTTGAGTTTCAAGCCGGAAGTCAACCAGCCGGCGGTGGCGATTCTCGCGGCCATTGCGGGCGGAGCGACACTGGGATTCCTGGTTTTCAATTTTCCTCCCGCCAGAATTTTTGCCGGAACGGGCGGCGCCTGGTTTTTCGGGTTCATCCTGGCAAGTCTCTCCATTTTTGCGGGAGCCAAAATTGCGACGGTTATGATGGCGGCTCTCATCCCGATCCTCGATTTCGGGCGAGTGACCTGGGAGCGCTGGAGATCCGGCGGATCCATATTCAAAGGAGATAACCGGCATTTGCACTATCAATTGGTGGAACGAGGCTGGAGCGAGCAAAAAATATTTTGGTCTTATTTTTCAGCCAGCATTTTGATCGGGATTCTCGCGCTTCATTTGAACGCAATGGGAAAATTGGCTATAATGGGGATAGTAGCGGTGGCTTATTTTTATTTCATCAGTTTTTTCCAAGTTAGACATGACCAATAAGGCGAAAACAAAATTTTTTATCATTATCGCTGCTGTGGCTTTCGTGGCGATTCTCACGAATTATATTTTTAGCGAGGTTGTTACCGTCCACGGGAATCTTATAAAACGAGTAACTGTCAATGGAATTTTGGTGAAGGCGGAGCTTGTGCAGTCCGAAGACAAGATTGAAAAAGGCCTTGCCGGCCGAGTTGAGTTGCCAGATAGGCGAGGAATGCTCTTTCAAATGCCGGAGGATGACGAGCAGCATTTTTGGATGAAAGGGATGCTGATTCCGATAGACATCATTTGGATCGAAAACGGACGCGTGACCGGTTGCGAGAAAAATATCCAGCCGAGCGACCCGAGAGTATTCAATTCACCGTCATACGCCGGATATGTCCTTGAAGTTCCCGCCGGATTTTGCGATGCCAACCAGATCAAAGTGAACGATGAATTCAAGATGTATTAGGGTGTATTTTTTATAAACTTGCAAAAAGAGGGGTCATTTGATAGACTATTTTTGGATCCGGAAGTGAAAACTGCCGGAAGGTGTTTTTGAATAATTCTTAAACAAAAAAACGTATGAAATTGAAGTTCAAGAAGTTCAAGGTGACGGAAAGAGGCATCAATTTTTTGCTCATTTTCATCCTTGGGTTTTTGGTGGGAGCGGCACTCAAGTCCGAGGCGCAAAAACGGGTGACAATCGGTTTTAATGATTATCTGGTTCCGAAATATAGGCAGGATATCAATCCGATGGCGGTGTCTCCGGACGCGACGCCGAATGGCAGTGATTCCCAAACCCAACCGGATCAGGAAAATGGCAATCCGAGCCAGGATCAAAACAGCCCCGCCGGCCAGGAATCGGCTCCAAGCGGACAATAATTCAACTAACTTTTCGTTTTAAAAAGCAACAAAATTATGGAAGAGGAAAAAAAGGAACAGGAGGTAAAAGAGGAGGAAAAAATCGAGAAAAAACCGGTCGATTATAAAAAACGGATGAAGAATTATCTCTCCATCATCGTTCTTTTGGCGGGACTCTTGGTGGGAAGCATTTTTGTGGATGTGGCCCAGTTTGTCAGCCAGCGGGGGATTTCGCCGCGGGCTTTGCGCCAGCTGGACGTGGTTCCGCTTGAAGGACGCACCTGGGTGGCATATAGCGAGCCGGTAGTGACAGTTGAAGTAGTGAATGATGACAAATGTGAGGCTTGCGACGTGACGGATGCGGTCAAAATGATGAAAAGGGTGATGCCGACCCTTCTCGTGAAAGAAGTGCAGTATGATTCGGAAGACGGGGAAAAATTGATTGAAGACATGAAAATAAAGAGTCTTCCGGCTTTTGTCTTTGACGATAGTGTGACCAAAACGGATATCTACACCCAGGCAAAAGACGTTTTCAACAAAGAAGGGGATTATTACACCATTGACGCGGCCCAACTCGGGAAGCCGGGAAAATATCTCACTCTTCCCGAAGTTTCTCCGGATGACGCCCAGACCGGCCCGGAAGATGCCAAAGTGAAGGTGGTTGTTTTCAGCGATTTCCAATGTCCTTATTGCGGGTCGTTCTATGAGCAAACGCTCAAAAAAGCGCTGGCGGAATATAAAGACAAGGTGAATTTTGTTTTCAAGGAAATCCCGCTTGCTTCCATCCACGACAAGGCGCAAGACGCGGCTCTCGCGGCGGAATGCGCCAATGACCAAGGGAAATTTTGGGAATTCGCCGACAAGCTCTATGGCGACCAAAAAACTTGGAGCGCGGCCAAAACTTTCAATGCGGTTCCCTATGCCCAAGCGGTCGGAATCAATATGGCGCAGTTCAACCAGTGCATGTCTTCCAAGAAATTTGCTGACAAAATCACGGCGGACAACAAAGAAGCGCAGGATTTCGGGATCAGCGGCACGCCGGCGGTTTTCGTAGGGGACAAATTCTTCGGCGGCATGGTGTCGTATGACCAGTTCAAACAGGCGATTGACGAGCAATTGGCAAAATAGTTTGCAGTGAGCAATTTGCGGTGATTAGATTTTTGAGAAATCGGGCTTGAAAGACCCGGTTTCTTTTTTATATTCTCTTCATGTGTTATAATACAACCATGAAAACCGACAAGAAAATTTTTGAGATAATTTTTCACGCTCGGGGCGGGCAAGGAGCGAAAACGGCGGCGGAGCTTCTCGCCCAAGCGGCGCTTCGGGAAGGAAAGCATATCCAAGCTTTTCCCGATTTTGGGCCGGAACGCACCGGCGCGCCAATCCGGACTTATGTGCGCGTTTCCGGCGAGCCGATCAAGACCCATGAACCGGTTGTTGATCCGGATTTGGTGGTGGTAATGGATGAAACGCTTCTTGGCATTGTTGATGTTTCCAAAAATCTCGATGAAAATGAAATGCTGATTGTGAACACAAGAAGCGGCCGGGATGAAATATCGCAAAAAACCGGATATGTCGGCAATATTTTCCCGATCGATGCGACCAGCCTTTCGCTCGAGGTGATCGGGGAACCGCGTCCGAATACGGCGATCCTCGGAAAACTGCTCAAGATTTCAGAAGTAGTAAGGCTTGAGAGCCTCACAGAAGTTTTCCGGGAAAAGTATCTCGAAAAAATCGGGAATGAAAAGACGGAAAAGAATATTTTGGCGATAGAAAAGGCGTATGATAGTATCTAGAGCGTATCTCAAAATTCTTTGGTATAATTCATAGCATAAACAAAACAAAAATTGTGCTATGGACACTACCAACGAACAGTGGGCGTTAATCGCCCCAATTATCGATCTTCCCAAGAAAGA
>JAQVJV010000003.1 GCA_028695025.1 Candidatus Moraniibacteriota bacterium | reverse complement strand
TTTACATGCACCTCAAGGAATGCGAATGGAGATGGAAAAGAAACGATGCTGATTTGGAGAAAGAATTGATGAAAATCGTTACCAAGTATTATTAATTTTTTAGAAAAGTGCTAGTCTAGAGCCTAATCAAATAATTTTATGGAAATCAAAATACTGGGGACAGGATGTCCAAATTGCAAAAAACTAGAAGCCAATACCAAACGGGCGCTGGATGAACTGAAAAAAGAAGCGGATGTCGAGAAAGTGACGGAAATTCAGGATATTATAGGCTACGGCGTAATGGGAACTCCTGCCCTGATCATTGATGGCGAGGTCAAGGTTTATGGACGCGTGGCAAGCGCAAGAGAAATCAAAGGACTTCTAATCAAATGATAAAATTATTCGCCGACTGGCTCACTTATTCAATTTTTAATATCGAGCCAAAAACGCTTCTGGCTGAAGCGGTTAATTTTTTTATTTACGATACAATTAAAATCTTTCTGCTTTTGATCGTAATTATTTTTATTGTTTCCATTGTTCGCTCTTACCTTCCTCCGGAGAAAATCAGAAATATCCTGTCCCATGAAAAAAAATACTTTGGTAATATTTTAGCATCCATTCTCGGCATCATCACTCCGTTTTGCACTTGCTCGGCCATCCCATTGTTTCTTGGTTTTCTCGAAGCTGGCGTTCCTTTGGGAACGACATTTTCCTTTCTTGTGGCCTCGCCGATGATAAATGAAGTGGCATTAGTTCTTCTTTTAGGATTATTTGGATGGAAAATTGCTCTGCTTTATATCTTCAGTGGACTTATTATTGCCATATTTTCGGGAATCCTTATCGGCAAAATGAGGGTGGAAAATCTGCTGGAAGGATTTGTTTTGAAGAGCAACGAAAATGGAATGTTACGGATGCCGTCTTTGGCTTGGGAACAGCGATTCGATTATGCCAAAAATTATACCCTGGGAATTATAAAAAAGGTCTGGGTTTATATAATTATTGGAATTGGCATTGGGGCTTGGATCCATGGTTATGTGCCGACAGATTTTCTGGCTCGATATGCTTCGACCGACAAGTGGTATGCGGTGCCTTTGGCGGTTTTGGTCGGGATACCGCTCTATTCGAATGCCGCCGGCGTAATTCCTTTGGTTGGTGTTCTCTCTGAGAAGGGGGTGGCAATGGGGACAAGCCTGGCTTTCATGATGGCGGTGACAGGTTTATCGCTTCCCGAGTTTATGATTCTTAAAAAGGTGATGAATACGAAGCTGATAATAATTTTTGCCGGCATTGTTGGGATAGGCATACTTTTTACGGGGTATTTATTCAACTTGGTGTTGGGGTAGACGATGGTTTTGAGTAATGCTGAGTATACACAATTCATATTAAGACAAGCAAAACTCCCGGAGGTTTTTCATGGAACTCCCGGGAGTTTATTTCTCGTATCCGTCCAAATTTTTTGAACGAAACGAATTGTTTCTAAGGTGTCCGCTCCCCAAGAAAGAAATTTCAGAGCGGGAACCGAAAAATTTATCTCCAAGGTTTTTCCAGGATAGCTTAATAGCCTCAAGTAAGTTTTTCCTTGCCTTTTTTGTCAAATAACCTAAAGACTAAATAAGTATAAAATAACTAATTAATTTTCAAAAACAATGTCAAAAACCGAAGACAATTTGCGTGCGGCATTCGCGGGCGAATCGCAGGCCAACCGGAAATATTTGGCCTATGCCCAAAAAGCGGAAGATGAGAACAAGCCGGAGATCGCGAAGATTTTCCGCGTGGCAGCCGAAGCGGAAACCATCCACGCCCATAACCATTTCCGCGTCCTTGGCGGGGTGAAAACGACGGAAGAAAACCTGGCCGACGCCATCGCCGGGGAAACCTACGAGGCCGAAGAGATGTATCCGGAATTTTTGGCCGAAGCCGAAAGCCAAAATGACCAAGCGGCCCAAACCACTTTTCGGAACGCAAAGCACGTGGAGGCTATCCACGAGCGGATGTTCAAGGAAGCGCTTGAAAAAAACGCATCCGGTGAAAAATTGGAGGACGTTGAATATCATATCTGTCCTGTCTGCGGATTTCCGGCCGGGAACCAAGCGCCGGAGCGATGTCCCGTCTGCGGCGCGCCGGGTGAGCGGTTTTATAAGTTGTAATATTCATTCTGGCCTGAAAAATAAAAATGGCGGCTTCTGAACCGTTATTCCCTAATAGCGGAATTTTTTATAGCTACTTATTTCTTTTTCTTTTCCCAAGAATAGGCTTCGAACACCCAGCTGATTGCCGCGCGAATGTCTTGCCAGCGGTAGGGATCGTCGAGAAGGACGATGATGACGCGATGGACATGGGTCGGGTCGGAAACACCCATAAGAAGGGAATATCCCGCCGCCGGGGTGAAGCCGGTTTTTCCGCCGAGGCAGTTGGGAATTTCGTCGAGGAGGATGTCGCTGTTGATGAGCGTGTGGGACTGCCGGGAGTCGCAGGAATATATGTCGGTGTTGTTGGGGATGCGGAACATTTTCCAAATTTCTTCGTAGCGCATGGAGTAGGCGGCAATGCGGGCGATATCGGCGGCGGAGGAATAACATTCCGATTCGCGCCCGTCTATTTCCAGCCCGGAAGGGGTGCAAAAATGAGTATTGGCAAGTTCCATTTGTCCCGCTTTTTCATTCATGAGGCCGGCAAATTTTTCTTGCGATCCGGAAATGTCTTTCGCGAGGGCAATGGCGGCGTCGTTTGCGCTGTTCATAAGCATTGCTTTCAGGAGATTTCGGGCGGAAACTTGTTCGCCGACTTTAAGCCGCGGAGTGATGCAATACCCGCTTCGGGGGCAGCCGATCCGGGTTCCCTCGACATAGACCGCTTCTTCATCGATGTCAATCGGCTTGTCGAGGTCTTTTATTTTCTCCATCACGAGTATCGCCGTCATCATCTTGGTGAGCGAGGCGATTTGCCGTTGGTCATCTTCGTGGTTTCCGGCGAGAATTTGTCCCGTATCGGCATCAACGACGGAAAAAGCGTGAGCAGTAGGGATGGCGAGATCCGGCATGTCTTCGTCGCGCACCGGCTCGTATTCCGGATTATCCACGGCTTGCGCTTTCAACGGCTCGATTTTCGGTTTTTCTTCTTCGGCGGGGGTGGGGCTTGCTTGAACCGAATCGACCGGCTGTGCATCATTGTCCCGATACGTGAAAAAGCGGACCATGATCAAAATGACAAGGAGAAAAAGAAAAAAAACCAGAAAACCGGATTTTGATTTTGGTTTTTTGGGAGGAGGATTGAACCGGTACCTTCGGTTGGAATAGCGATAGATGTCTTGCACAGATGAATTTTATCAAGCAATCTTTTTCCTGGCAAATCTTCGGGGCGAGATCCTACAAGTTTTGCTTCTTTTTGTTTTTTACGAAAGAGATATAGAGCGTCGGGATGATGAAAAGGGTGAAGAAAGAGGAAATGGAAAGGCCGAAAATGATGGCGCTTCCGAGAGCCCGCCAGAGTTCGTTGGAAAGGGTGATAGGGATGATCCCCGCAATTGTGCAAAATGAAGTGATGAAGATCGCCTCGAGCCGTGATTTCCCGGCGTCGATCACGGAAGTCTCAAAGGGTATTCCAGTGCGTATGTTTAAATTGATCTTGTCGATAAGGATGATGGCATTCTTCACGACAATGCCGAAAAGCGCGAGGATCCCGATAAGTCCCGGAAAACTCAAACTCACGTTGAAGATGGCCATGCCGATGAATACGCCGATGAGAGCAAGCGGCAGGGTCGCGAGAACGACAAAGGCTTCGATGAAAGAATCAAACTGGATGACCAGGGTGGCGATGATGAGCACGGCAGCGATAATCATGGCCCGCAGGATGGAAACCACTGATTCGGTATTCTGTTCTTCTTCCCCGCCGTAGGAAATGGCGTAGCCGTCGGGGAGCTGGTATTCGGCGGCCAATTTATCTTGGAACTCTTTCACGACTTGGGTAGAACTGTTTTCGCCCGAAACGTCGGCGGTGATGTATACCGTGCGTTTTTGGTCGAGGCGGGTGATGGTGTCCACGGAGGGGATGAGCTTCACCGTGGCCACGTCCTTCACGAAAACCGGCTGGCTGGCGCTGTTCATGATCTCAAGATTTTGAAGCGCGTCGAGATCGGGGATTTTTTCTTCGGAAAATTTGGCGACGACATCGATAGTTTTGTTTCTGGCGATGACGGTACTTACAGTTGTTCCGGAGATGGCAGTGCGGAGAGTTGATCCGACCGAGTTTGCCGTGAGGCCGTAAAGCTCCATTTTGGCCGGATCGAGCTGAAAAGTGTATTCAGCTGGTGCGTTTTTGAAAGAAATGTCGCTGTTCACGGCGCCGGGTATGGAATCGAGGATCGGTTTCAGATCATGGGCGATTTCGTCGAGCGTTTGCAAATCGTCGCCGGAAATTTGGGCTTGAAAAGCGGAACCGGAAGGCGGTCCGCCGCTCGGAGTGGTGACGGAAATGGTCGCGCCCTGGATATCGGAAATATCCGCGCGTATTTTGGCGGCAATATCATAGGAAGCAATGGAACGATCCGAAGTGTCTGTCAGCTTGACGGTCATCGAAGCGGTGTTTGAAGTGTTCTGGCTCACGGAAATACTTCCGCCGTCGCTTCCGGGATTTCCGACCAGCGTAGAAAAATTCAGTATTTCCGGATATTTAAGCAAGCGCTCTTCCACCTTTTCGGCGATCAGGTTGGTCTGGTCCAAGTCGAGTCCCGGCGGACCTTCGATGGAAACATAGAGATTTTCGGAGTCCTGGGGTGGAAAAAATTCCGTCTTCACAACCCCGAAGGCCAAAAGGGAAAACGCGGCCAAAAACAAGGCAAGGGTTCCGACAAGCGTAAAGGCGCGCCTTTTTTGGGTGACTAAGAGCTTGCGAAGATATTTTTCATAAACAGGCAAGACCGCGTCGAACCGGATGATCCCGTGGATGATTTTTTCCGCAAGGGTGGATTCTTCGCGGTTCCCTTGTTTCAAAAGTTTTTCTTTGATGAGCCTGTCATCGGCGCTTTCGCGTTCCATCAAAGCCTGGTTGCGTACAAGAATATTTTTTCCGGATTGTGAATACCAAAAAATGAGCCAGGCGAGGATGAAGAAGGAAAGGATGGCGATGGCATAGCCGATGATATTGTGCTGATAAGCGCCGAATGAGCCGAGGGCGAGAAGGAGGAATATGGTGACGGCATAGAATCCCTTGGTGAAACGGATGCGCTCGAGCACCGCTGCCAACGGATGGTTAATCATGAGCGCGATAAGGAGGGAGGCGGTGAGCGTAACGGAGACAGTGATTGGAATGGATTTGATAAATTCGCCGATGATGCCGGTCGAAAGAAGAAGAGGAAGAAAAGCCCAAACAGTGGCAAGCGTTGTTGTGGTGAGCACGATTTTGAAATCATTAAGCACCAGAAGGACGGCTTCTTCCGGCGTGTATTTTCCGGTTTTCATATATTGCTTGGTGGCGGAAACCACCACGATGGCGTCATCCACCAAAAGGCCGAGAGAAAGAAGCAAGGAAAAAATTGAAAGGAAGTTCAGGGTTGTCCCGGTCCCTTTCATCACTCCGAAGGTGACGAAAAAAACCAAAGGGATCGCAAGTCCTGCAACCAGTGCTTCCTTGAGCCCTACAATGAGGAATAAAATGATCATGACCAGAGAGAGCGTCAAAAGAAAATCGTGCTGGAGTTGGGCGAAATCCTTGTTGATTTCCTCGGCCATGTTCACGGTAGTCCGGTATTCGATTCCCGGCGGGAAGGTTTTGGTTAAGTCGTCGATGGTTTGCTTGGATTCGTCAACTGTTTCCAGGATATTTCCGCCGACACGTTTCACGACTTGGATAGTGACGGCGTTCTGCGGCGTTTTGCCGTTGATGGAAAATCTCGAAAGGACGGTTTTTTCAATGGAGGTTTCTTTCACATCGGCGATGTCTTTGAGAAAAACAATGGCTCCCAAACCGGTGTGCGAAACGGGGATATTTCCGAATGCGGCCGCGTCAAAAAGGCGGGCGTCGGAGCGCACGGAATAATCAAACTCGGCGCCTTTGAAATTTCCGGCCGGAACAGCCTTGTTGGTGGCGGCGATGGCCTGGTTGGCCTGGTCGATGGTTATGCCGTAAAAAGTCAGTTTTTGCGGGTCATAAGCGACGTCAAATTCGCGTTCGTCCCCACCGTCAACTTGCACTTCGCGGATTCCCGGATTTTTCTCCAGCTCATTCTGGATGGTTTCGGCATATTGGCGCATCTGGAAACCGTCATAGGGCCCGACGAGTTCGAAAGTGACAATCGGCGTGTCGTCAAAAGATATTTCCACCACTTCCGGATCGTTGGCGTCTTCCGGGATGTCATTCCGGATTGAACTCAACTTGTCGCGCAGGCTGCGGATGGAATTGTCGATATCTTGGTCCGAATCAAATTCTACCGTGACAGCGGAAAAAGAATTGGTTGAACTTGAAGTGATTTTATCTATGCCGGCCACACCCGAAATATCCGTTTCGATTTTTTTAGTGACGAGCTCTTCGACATCGGAAGGGGATGCGCCGGGATATACATCGGTGATTACGGCAATCGGAATTTTCACTTCCGGATTTGATTCGCGGGGGAGCTGGAAGAAAGAATAAATCCCCCAAACCGAAACAAGCAGAATCAAAAGCGCGACCACCCGCCAGCGGGTGACGAAAAAATTGAGCCAAGTTTTGCGCAATTCCGGCTTGAATTCAAGCCGGTCGAGGTAGGCCGAATCAGTTGTGGTATATTCGGGTTTTCGGTTGTTTTCCGGATTTTCCATGGTCTATTTCGAAATATTTATCACTTGGCCGTCCCGGACGAGTTTGCTTCCGTTGATAATGATTTCAGCATCCGAGGAGAGGCCGGCTTTTATCTCAACTGTTTGCCCACTCACCTGAACCACGTCCACATTCACTTTCTTGGCTTTTCCGTCTTCGGCGGTGAAGATATAATTCTCGTTTTGTCCGACGTTGAGTGCGGCAAGAGGCAGAATGAGAGTGTCCGGCTGGCTGGGATTTTTAGAAAAAAAGAAAGAGACACCTACTACTGTTCCGGCGATGAGAGTGTTTTCGTTCGGACTTTTGGGATAGGCTTCAATCAAAAATCGTTTGGTGGCTGTATCAGCCTGCGGGGAAACGTTCTGAATGACGACTGGAATTTGATTTCCGGAATTGTCAGCGAGGGTGATGATTTGCCCTTTGGCGAGCGAAGACAATTGGTTTTCATCAACGAAAAACTGAACTTTTACCTTTTTAGTTTTGCTGATTGAGAAAAGGGTTTGTCCATTTGAAACGGAATCGCCAGCGCTCACTGATTTTTCGGTGACGTATCCGCTGATCGGGCTTGTCACCAAGTGATTATCAAGTGTGCCTTTGTATCCCACCTTGGCGTTTTCAAGCGCGATTTCGGCGAGGTCGACTGCTTTTTTGGCGGCGTCGCGATCGGCTTTAGTGACGGTTTGGGCGGCGGTTGGATTTTTCTTTTGATAATCGTATTGGTCTTTGATATTGTCATAATTTTCCTCGGCAAGATCGAGATTTTCTTCTGCTTGTTTGACTGAGAGGTAGGATTGCTGCACGGCGCTACTCTCGAATCCAGCTTTTTCGGTTTTGAGATTCGGCCCGATGTTATCAATTTTCACAAGCAAGGCTCCCGCTGGGACATAATCTCCAAGCGAAAAATTAGCCACGGTCGCAGTTCCGGTCGCGGTGGCTGCCACTTGGATTTCCTGATCGCCGACAATATTCGCCGGATATTGGACCGATTCCATATAGATGTGGCTCGCGGCAACAGACTGGACGGTGACTTCAGGTGCCGGCCGGGAAGTTTCCGGAGCGGGAGTGGAAGTTTTTCGAAAATGAACGGCAACGGCGACGAAAAAAACCGCAGTGAGAATAATTAGTCCAAAAGTCACAATATCTTTTCTTTTCATTGGAAAATTCAAGCTAAAAAATTATTTTTTCCACAAAAAAATGACGTTTTTCAGCCATCATTTTTTAGTTCTCAAGTCTAGCAAATTTTCGATATATGTCAAGAAAAAGATAATAGCCCGGGCGGTTTCGCCAAGGCTATTCGGGTTCCTTAATAATAAGGACAATTTTCGCAGGTAAATTCAGGCCAGCTTCGGCTTTTGGAGCCTGCACCGCACGCAAAAAAACCAGGGCAATTTCTTTTTTGTAGTTTGATTTTTTCAAATTGGTCTCGGAATAGAGTATCTTTTTTGGTGATTACTCCCATGCCGATACGGACTTGCGTTATCTGTATGGGATTTTTTTGTGCCATTTCTTGCGATAATTGCTTAGCTATCAATCGCCAGTTCGGATGAATTTTATGCAGAGCTTCAATCTTCTCATCCGAAAAACCCTGCTGGTCCAAAATTTTCTGGACAGCGTCTATTATCTCTGGAGTTATTGTATCCAATTTTTCCTTCTCCTTTCAAATTGTTAGTGGGCTATAAAAATTCTATTTTATTGTTGCCGTAAGTCAAATGCATTATGATAAAGTTATAAAAAGTTGATCAAATTATATTTTGAGGAGGGAAACATTGTACTTTTTACCACTGGATCAAATTGAAAAGCTGTCTATGCACGATCGCGGTTTGCTCCGGGCAAAGGGAATCATCAGCGGTTTCTATGAAGAAATTGGAAACCATTTTATTTTTCTTGGTGAAAGGTGAGGGAGACCGGCTTATTACTGCAGTTGCGGTAACAATCCCCTGAATCTCCAAGAAATTGAAAAAGATTGCGTTAATTTTTGCCAGAAATAGGGCAGGCTAAACGGCCGGCCCTATTATTTTTCCCGAAGGATGATAAAATAAAGCCATGGAAAAGATAAAAATCGAAAACCATAGCTTCTCGGCGTTTTCCTGGTTCGCCGGCTGGCTGTTCACGATCGGTTTCCTCCATCTCTCGTTTTGGACGGGCGTGCTGGCGGTCGTCGTCTGGCCGTACTATCTCGGCAGCTACATCAGCACGCTGGCGCGGTGATCAAAATTTCCGAAAAAATTCCTTTTATGAAAAAAGGATTTATCTTTGATAAATTCCGGTAGGTTTCGCTTTGGCAAAAAGAAACAAGCAATCATTCCTGCCGCCAAAACCAAAATCAAAAATGAAAGGAGAAATAATTTCGAACGCATAAAATATAATCCGCCTCTCCCCCTATTTTAGCATACTGCATTTACATAACTTTTCAATTATTGGTCAGCTAAAAAGTATTACCCGATCCGGAGGAAGATTATTGCATTTCGAAAGAGAATTCCCAACCCCTTATCAATTCCTCGAAACTTCGGTTTCCGGCCGGTGATATGCTCACGTTGTGTTTATCAACCGCCCGTCTCAATTTCGAGGCGGGTTTTGTTTGTGATAAAATAAGAATAAGATTTCACCTATGGCTACATTTGGATTTTTTCGAAATATTTCCAAAAACATCGCCCGCGTTTTTTCGGGGTGGAATTTGGTTTGGATTTTGGCGGCGTTTGTCTTGACCGGCATTTTGGTTTTTTCCGGTTTTGATTGGCGGTATTTTGAATTGACGCGCAATGCCATTCTCCAAAATATTCTTTGGCCGGCAGTGCTTTTGGGCGGGTTTGTCCCGATGTTTGGAATCCTGCCGTTTTGGCTTTTGAGTTCTTGGGCGAAAAAAAGAAAACTTGAAATCGTCGCTTTTGCCGTTGGCCAGGCGGTGGTTCTTGGCTGGCTTGTGTCTTCTTTCTTCAAATTTTTCACGGGTCGCCCGGAACCGCCTGGGATTATAGCAGGAGGATTAATCTCCGATACGAGCCACATTTTTCGTTTCGGCCTCGGGCGCGGAGGGATTTTTTTTGGCTGGCCATCGTCGCACACGGCGGTGGCTTTTTCGATGGCGTTGGCGCTCATCACGCTTCGCCCAAAGGACAAGTTTCTGAAATATATCGCCTTGGCTTATGCTTTTTATATCGGGATTGGAGTTTCGGCGACGATTCACTGGTTTTCCGATTTTTTGGCGGGAGCGATCGCGGGGGCGGTGATCGGCGCTGTGGTCGGAAAAAGTTTCCGGTCGGGAAAATTAAAAACATAGCGAAATAATTCTTTGACCGCGCGGTTTCCCCGGATTATAATAAGAATCAGCTAATTCTTAAGAACATAAAAATGAAAAAAATTATTACTGCGGCCGCGTTGGCGCTTGGTGTTGTTTTTCTGGCCGGGTGCGGCGCGAAGAATCAGCCGGCATCGAACTCGGAACAATCCGCAGAGAATCAAAATAAAACGGTCGATCAAAACCAGGGAAACAAATTTTCCGGGAGCATGAAAGACTTGCTGGCCAAAGGCGGGTCGCTCAAGTGCGCCTATTCGAACAGCGACGGCAAATTCAGCTCAAGCGGCACGACTTATGTTGCCGACGGGAAAATCCGGTCGGATGTCACGTCGCAAGCCGGAGACTCGTCCCAAACCACCGCTCACGTGATCATTGCTGATGGCTGGATGTATTCCTGGAACGAAGGAAACGCTTCAGGAATGAAGATAAATATCGAAGAAGCTCAAAATATGCCCTCGTCCGGAGAAAATTCCCCGGGAGCACCGGCTCCAGCTCCCGCCGAAAATCAACTCGATGAAAAGATGGATTTTGACTGCGAATCTTGGAAAGCGGACGACTCAATGTTTTCGGTCCCGACAGAAGTGGATTTTGTCGACCAATCAAAAATCATGGAAGATATGAAAAACAAAGCTCAACAGCAAATGCCGGCAATTTCTTGCGAAATGTGCGATTCCATCCCGGATGCTGGTGCCAAGGCCCAATGCCAGGCGGCTTGCCAAGAATAAAAAAACTTTTTTCGCGAAAAAATCCGCACAATCCCGTGCGGGTTTTTTGTTTTTTGCCAAATGCAATTTCCCGCTTGCCGCGTAAGAAAAAGTAGGCTAAAGTGAGAAGCTATGAGACGGAAGAAAAAGCGGAAAATAAACCCCTATTTTTTGGCCGTTCTCGCGGTTGTTTTTCTCGCGGCGGGTGTTTTTGGCTATCTGGAATTCCGGAAAAAAACGGAAAAAGCCAGCGCGGAAGCCGGGCCCGAGCGGGTTCCGAGCGTCTCGGAATCGGCGGTTGACTCTTTTCTCGGGGTTTTGCCCGCTTGGATTGAAAAAGCGCCGCCTCCCCCGGTGGATATGGACCGGCTCAAGTCCCAAGGTTGCGTGGCGGACGGGCTTCTCACGGAATACAATCCCGACCAAGGCGAATTCATCCAGCTCATCAACCGTTCGAGTTGTTACTATCTCCATCGTTCGGTCGAAACATGGCTCAAGCCGCCTGATTTCGAGGTGATTGAAAAAAACATGGCGCAAATCTCAAAGTCGGACGTGGTCTATGGCATGTTCATCGCGGAAGCCATCCGTTTCAAGGACGGCTACGAAGACGACGACGGTCACGTTTTCAATTTCCGGAAAATGTGCCATGAGGACACAATGAATGAATGGGGAGAGCGTACGTGTGTGCCGACTTTTTCCAGCTCGGAATACCGACGCTACATAAAGTATATTACCCGAAAAGCGATTGACCTCGGCGTTCAAAGCTTCACTTTTGGACAAATTTATATGCAGGAGAGCGGAAAAAAAGATTACGCTCCCGAAATCGTGAAAGATATCCGTAGCTATGCCAAGAAAAAAGGCATGGATGTGGTGATCGGCGCGCAGACGGGAAGCATTACCGACGAAAAATACCTCGAACTTTTTGACTATATCGAGGGGGGAGTGGGAATTGACGCCGCCGGAAATATCGAAGACGGGCCGTGCCTTTCCAGCCGCGGAAGCTGTTGGGCGCTCCTTTGGAACAAGGCTTATGCTTCGAAAGCGAAAAATGTTTTGCTCCACTTGGATTGGACGGGAATTTCCTCGGACGATCTTGATATTTTCGCCCGGATGGATGAGAAAACACGGGCAAAAACCCTTCGAAAACTTTATAAATATTTCGATTCCAAAAAGAATATGGGATTTCTCATGCCGTATTTCGGCGTGCTTTATAAAGAAAACGGCGGATGCTACGGCCCGAAAAAAGGCTTTTATTCTCCTTCCGACGCGTACAGTTGCAAGGATGAAGACGTGATCGACGGGCTGTTGTCCAAAGGCGGCCGATAGCCGGTGTATTTTATCCGTGAAAAAATTGGTAGGTTTTCGCGGATATGCTAAAATGGCTGGTAATGGAGCAAAAACTCAACAAAAAAATATTTTCGACAATAGCTATAATTGTTTTTTTGGCTGCTATCGGGCTGATCTTTTTTGTTGGCAAAGCAAAAAAACAAAACCGCACTGAAGAAAGCCAGGCGGCTTTTGCGGAGGAACGCCCCGAAGATCATCCCAAAAATGCCATTTCCAAAATCGCCTGGATCACCGACATCCACGCGGACAAGAAAAACAAGCGGGAGGAGGGTGACAATATAATCTACCCGAACAAATACAAGGAATGTTTGGAACAAGTGCTCGGCCTCGGAACAGACTTGGTCATCGCCACGGGAGACAACACGAACAATGGAGGCGCTGAATATTACAACGACATGAAAGCAATCGTCGGCGGCCGCAAATTTCTTTGGGTGAAGGGGAACCACGACTCGGACGATTTCAAAATTTTGTCCGACAAAAACTATTACTCTTCCGATTATGACAATTTGCGCGTTATAGTTTTGGACACCGCCGAGCAATTCGGCAGTTCGACCGGATACCTTGACGATGCCCAGCTGAATTTTTTGCGGGATTCGCTCGGCACGGACAAGCAGGTGGTAATCGCCATGCACCATCCTCCTTTTTTCTATAACTCGCGGGAGGACATATATACGCGCGACAAAGAGCCTCTTTTTGAAAATTTTTTCAACGCGCTCACGCCGAACGTGAAATATGTGCTCACGGGGCATTGGCACTACGACATCGGGGCGGAGATAGGCGGCGTCCAATTTCTGACAGCAAACGCCCTCACCCAGGACGGGGAGTGCAACTACAAGATAATAGGCTTGCAATAAAAATCAGGCACGGTGATGGCGCATAAACAAAGCTGTCTCTTGCTTTTTTCATCAATAATTTTTTTGGCGCGTAGTAAGATATGAACTTGCTTTTTTTCCCGAAAAGGGATATATTTTAGATGAAATTAAGACTTTAAGGCTAGTTTTATGCGGATCGGAATTGACGCGCGAGCCATACTGAATCCGGAAAAATCGGCGCCCACCGGGGTGGCGAACTATGTTTGGCATTTGGTCAAAAATCTTCTCGAAATTGACAAAAGCAACCAATATACCCTGTTTTTCGATTTCAAAGTGCGCGACAAAGACGTGAAGCGCTTTTCCCAGCCGAACGTGAAAATCAAGTTCTATCCTTTTTCGGACTACAAAAAATATATGCCGGCGGCGTATTCGGAAATTTTGGGAATGGCAACACTTGCTCGCGAGAAAATCGACGTGCTTCATGTCACTTCGCCGCTCTATCGCGTCCCGGCCAGCTATCGCGGAAAAGTGGTGACTACTTTCTACGATTTCGCGCCGTATCACGTTCCGGAATTTTTTCCGCGGCTTTCAACGGCCAAATTGAAAACGCTTTATAGCTTCGCGGCGGCCAAATCCGGCCGGATCATTGCCGTTTCGGATTCGACCAAGCAAGACGCGCACGAATTTTTGGGATATCCGCTGGAAAAAATCACCACCGTCTACAACGGAATCGACAAAAGATTTTTCGGCGAGGGCGGAATGAAATGGGAAGAAGTGAAGAAGCTGTATAACTTGGCCGACAAGTATATTTTGTTTCTTGGAACGCTTGAACCGCGGAAAAACTTGACGCGGGTGCTCGACGCTTTCGCGCGTTTCAAAAAAGGATACGGCGGAAATTTTGACTATCAATTGGTCGTTGCCGGAAAACGAGGCTGGCTTTTCAAAGAATATTTTCAGCAGGTGGAGGATTTGGGAGTGAAGGAAAATGTTGTTTTCACCGGATATGTCGGCGGGGACGAGCTCAAGCCGCTCTACGCGAACGCCCAATTTTTTGTGATGCCGTCGCTTTGGGAAGGCTTCGGGCAAACGGTGGCTGAAGCGATGGCTTGCGGCGCGCCTTGCCTTCTTTCGAAAGTTTCTTCAATTCCGGAAGTGGCTGGCGAGGCGGCGGCCTATGTCGATCCGCATGACACGGACGGGATCGCGGGTGCTATGAAGAATTTGGCAATTGATAAGGATTTAAGGACGCGCTTATCCGCCTCTGGCGTGAAACAGGCGCAGAAATTCAGCTGGGAAAAAACGGCGAAGGAAACGCTCGAGGTTTATAAAAATATCTGAGATTTTATGTTCAACCCTGTTGATCCCAAACAGTCTCTTCCGGAGATGGAGGAGAATATTTTGAAATTTTGGGAAGAAAATCAAATATTCGAGAAATCTTTGGAAGCGCGCAAAAATGCGCCGCTTTATTCTTTTTATGACGGGCCGCCGTTCGCGACGGGTCTCCCGCACTACGGCCACATCGTCGCAAGCACGATGAAAGATGTCGTGCCGCGATATTGGACGATGCGGGGATACCGGGTTCCGCGGGTTTGGGGGTGGGACTGCCACGGCCTTCCGATCGAGAACATCGCCGAAAAAGAATTGGGTGTCGCACGCAAGAAAGAGATTCTTGAAAAATACGGAGTCCAAAAATTCAATGAAATTTGCCGCTCGAAAGTTTTGGAATATGTCGCCGAATGGAAAAAAATAATCCGGCGTCTCGGCCGCTGGGCGGATATGGAAAACAGCTACCGCACGATGGATCTTCCGTTCATGGAATCGGTCTGGTGGGTTTTCAAGGAACTTTGGAACAGGGGCTTGATATACGAAGGCTATCGCTCAATGCACATCTGTCCGCGGTGCGAGACGACGCTTTCGCAGTCGGAAGTGGCGGAAGGATACAAGATAGTGAAGGATTTGTCGGCGATCGTGAAGTTTGAATTGATCGATGAACCGGGGACTTATCTCCTCGCATGGACGACAACACCTTGGACGTTGATTGGTAATATGGCGCTTGCTGTGGGGGAGAACATTGAATATGTTTTAGTTAAATTTGAAAGTGAATATTATATTGTCGCAAAAGATCGCGCGCCGGAAGTATTTTCCGGAAAAGATTATGAAATAGTCCGAGAAATTTCCGGAAAAGATTTGGTGGGGATGAAATACAAACCGGTTTTTGATTACTATTCTTCGAACGAAAGCCTCAAAAATCGCGAAAACGGCTGGAAAGTTTACGCGGGCGACTTTGTGACAACGGAGGAAGGGACGGGAATTGTGCATATTGCTCCCGCTTTCGGAGAGGACGATTTGAAACTGGGACAAAAATACGATTTGCCGTTCGTGTCGCACGTGGATATGGACGGAACCATCCGGCCGGAAGCGAAAGATTTTTCCGGACTCGACGTGAAGCCGATCGACGATAGCCAGAAAACAGATGTTGAAATCATCAAATTTCTTGCTAAAAAAAATCTATTGTTTGCAAAAGCCAAATATGAACACAGCTATCCGCATTGCTGGCGGTGCGATACGCCGCTCCTGAACTACGCAACCTCATCCTGGTTCGTGAATATCTTGAAAATCAAAGAGCGGATGCTGGAACTGGCGGGTGGTATCAACTGGTCGCCGGAGCATATCAAGGTTGGAAGATTCGGCAACTGGCTCGAAGGCGCGCGCGACTGGTCAATTTCCCGCCAGCGTTTTTGGGCTTCGGTCATTCCGATTTGGCGGTGCGAGAAATGCGGAGAAACGAAAGTGGTCGGTTCGGTGGACGAATTAGAAAAATTAAGCGGAGAAAAAATTTCTGATCTTCACAAGCACGTCGTCGACAAAATCACCTTCAAATGTGAAAAATGCGGCGGGGAGATGAAGCGGATCCCGGATGTGCTCGACACGTGGTTCGATTCCGGGTCGATGCCGTACGCGCAAGCACACTATCCGTTTGAAAATAAAGAGGAGTTCGAAAAAAGTTTCCCGGCGGATTTCATTGCGGAAGGAGTGGATCAAACGCGGGCTTGGTTCTATTATCTCCATGCGATCGCGACCGGCATCAAAGATTCAAAAGCCTACAAAAACGTCATCGTGAACGGGATTGTGGTCGGTTCGGACGGAAAAAAACTTTCAAAGCGTCTCAAAAACTATCCGGATCCGGCTGAAATGATGAAGAAATACGGAGCGGACGCGCTTCGATACTATCTTATGGCTTCTCCCGTTGTGGCCGCGGAAAATTTTCTTTTTCTTGAGAAAGATCTTGCGGAAAACGTACGAGGGATGCTTCGGATGCTTTGGAACACGTACTCATTTTTCGTGCTCTATGCGAACATTGATGAGTTTGATCCACAAACTACAAACTACAAGATACAAACTAAAAACTTGCTGGATAAGTGGATTATTTCCGAGCTTAACGCGCTTATCAAAAACGTGAATTTGCATATGGAAAAATATGAGCTTAACAAAGCCGTGAGATTATTCCCGGAATTTGTGGATCATCTTTCCAATTGGTATGTGAGACGTTCGAGGAAGCGTTTTTGGAAATCGGAAAATGATGGGGACAAAAACGAAGCCTATGAAACTTTGCATTATGTCTTGGTGGAGCTCGCAAAACTCATGGCGCCGTTCATGCCGTTTGTTGCCGAAGAAATTTATCGGAATTTGGCTTCCATAAAGACGCAAGATTTTGCGTTTCTGCAATCCGTCCATCTCGAAAACTATCCCCAAGCCGATGAAGAGTTGATCGACGAAGATCTGAACCAAAAAATGCGGATCACCCGCCGGTTCGTGAAGCTGGGGCTCGCCGCGCGGGCGAAAGTCGGCATCAAGGTGCGCCAGCCGCTCGCAGAACTCAAGATCAACGAAGATATCGGCGGAGAAATGGCGGAACTTGTGAAAGATGAGGTGAATGTGAAAAAAGTGCATTTTGCCGGAGGCGTTTCCGACGAGCCCGGTTTTGTGCGCCAGGAAGAAATCACTTGGGAGGTGGGGCTTGATACGTCCATTACGGACGATTTGCGCCTTGAGGGCGAAGCGCGCGAGCTCATCCGGCGGATCCAGGAGTTGCGAAAAAAGGCCGGTTTTCAAGTTGACAACAGGATTGAATTATACTATAAAGGAGGATCTGAAATATTCGGTCGTTTTAGTGAATTAATCGCTAAGGAAACGCTGGCTGACCAAGTGATTGAATCGGCCGAAGAGCCGGCGGCCGAAATATCAGAATTGGTTGCCCTCGAAACCACGCCGGTCAAGGTATGGTTAAGAAGGGTATGAGAGTTGTTTTTTGTCAATCAAACTTCGGATTTAGAGGAGGAGAATTACCATGGAATTTAATATGCCTGTTTATGTTGTAATTATTGGGGTTATAGCCATACTGTGTGCTATGGCTCTATTTTTTTACAATCTTCTTTCACCTAAATATCCAAAACATCCGGGTGGGAAATGTGATGGAGAGACGGAGTATCTTGGTCACTCTGCGGGTGATAGTACAGAGTTAGTGTATGGTTGCAAAAAATGCGGACTAACCTGGCACGTCCCCAAAAATTAATTTAGAAGGAAGGTGTTATGTATTTTGAGATAACTGGCTTTCTGTGGACATCTTATTTTTATTTGAGATGTCTTGTGGCTCATTTGATCTATCCGCCCTGTCCATACTGCGGATGTAAGAGGGTAGAGTTAGAGAACGAAGAAGTTCATTGTCATTTTGTTCTAAAGGATGACACTATCGATCCCAATCCCGAAAGAATCCATTATATCTTTACGTGTTTAGGCAAGGACTGCGGAAAGCAATTTTATAGTCCCCAATTTGAAATAAAGGAGGATGAGGATATGGTTGCTATTATTTATCTGGACGGCAGGGAAATCAAATAACCTTTAGTTCAAAGGAGGCACCAATGGAATCAAAAGTTACTCTTCTTGACCAATCAAAGCGACGGAAGCAAATAGAACCGAAGAGACAAGAAGGGCCGTGCAAAGTGTTGAAAATCAGCTAACTTTCCGATGCTGTTTTACTTCGGGTGGTGAAGCGGCACGCGGCGCGGGAAATTGAGCAACTGAAATTTATCGTAAAAGTTACGGGAGGGGATCCAGCACAGATTCCTACTCCCGAACAGCGCCAAGCCATTGAAGATGGCGTATTGGAATTTTAGGAGGTAATTGCAGTGAAAACGAGTTTTCAAGCAGGGACGGAACGGAGACCGATCCCTGCTTTTATTTTGCCCGGGCGGTTGGTATAATGAGGTACTTAATAATATTTATCACAAATTTATGTCATCCCGGCCTCCGAGCCAGGATCCAGGGTTTTAGCTAAAATTTTATTCCCTGGATCCCGCATCAAGTGCGGGATGACAAACATAGCAAATGAACAAGTATCTGGCCATAATTTTGTCTTCGCGCGACATTGGCGAGTTCGACCGGATGTATTTTCTTTATGCCCGGGAAGCGGGCCTTGTGCGCGTGATGGGAAAGGGAGTGAGAAAGCCGCAAGCGAAACTGGCGGGGCATCTCGAGCCGGGGACGCATTCTGAAATATACATTGCCCGCTCAAGAGGCATCGGCCAGATCACAAGCGCGATCACGGTGGATAATTTTGAAGGCATAAAAAAAGATTTCGAAAAAATTTCAGCGGCCCTTGATGTCTTCAAGTTCATGGCGCGCAAATTCGCGGAAGAAGAAAAAGACGAGAGCATTTTTGATCTGCTTTCCAGTTTTTTGAAAGTGTTAAATTCGGCGGAAAATATAAAAATTATCGAAGAAGCCTTTTGGTGGAAACTTTTTGATTTGATGGGGAATCGACCGGAAATGAAAAAGTGCTTGCGCTGTGAGGATATTCTCAAAGAAAATGAGCGCAAATTTTTTTCAACTGCGAGAGGCGGTGTTATTTGTGAGAAATGTTTTGGAAGGGAAGATAATATTTTAGAAATAAATTCAAATCAAATAAAATTCTTGAGAATTATTCTTGGAAATCCGCTTGAAAAAATAGTGAAAGTGAAAATTGGTGAAGGAGAGACGGTTGGTCTTTCGAGATTGAGAAACGATTTTGAAAAATATAATTATTAAAATTGCTTTATATATCTGCATAAATAGATATTATTTCCAGAAAACGGCGAGATAGTATATAATAAACCATAAGATGTCTCTTCAGGAAACAGAAAGAAAAATATACAAGCGTCCGGAGGAGAATCCGGCTGGCGGGCTGGGCGGCCCGATGGGTTCGAGCTCCCAAAAACCTGCGGAATCTCCTTTTTTCGCTTCATCATTCGGCGCTTCCGACCTTGAAAAAAAACAGGAGGATTGGGCCAGGAGCCAGGAAGAAAAAAAGACAAAAAGAAAAAGAGCTTACACGATAGCGGCTATTATTACGGGCGCGGTTTTGCTTGCGGCCGGCGGTGTTTGGCTGGCGCTCTATATCCGCAAAACTTCTTTTTCGGCCGATCAGGTAAAAGTGAGCCTTTCTGGCCCAGAGAAAGTAATGAGCGGAGAAAGCGTGAGCATCGATATCAGTTATCAAAATCTGAACAGGGCGTCACTCGGGAGCGCGGTCCTTTATGTGAGCTATTCGGAAAATTTTCAGCCGGCCGGAAATTTGCAATTTGAAGTTGAAGGGCCGACGGTCAGCAAATTCAATGTCGGATCCGTTTCCGGGAAATCAAGCGGAAAAGTGACTATCCAAGGAAAATTTTTCGGAGCGACTGATGCCCTGGTTTATGTAAAAGCCAAATTGGAATACAAGCCGTCAGTTTTCAATTCAACTTTCGCGGCGGAAGGGACTTCCAATGTTTTCATCGTGTCAAGCCCGATCAATATCGAAGTGGGCGGACCTCAAAATGCCGCCGATGGAAATGCCGTTTCATATGTCGCCACTTACCAAAATACCGGACAAACGGATTTCAACGATCTCAAAATCAAAGCCGATTTTCCGGAAGGTTTCTCTTTTTCGAATTCGGATCCTTTGCCGGCCCAGGAAAATATCTGGTATGTCGGGACGCTTGCGCCCGGCCAATCCGGGAAAATCACGATCAGCGGGAAAATCAGCGGCGCGCGCGACCAGCAAAAAAGCGTCAAAATTTCCATCGGCCAGATCGGGTCCGAAAACTCTTTCATCGCCTATGCCGAGGCTGAAAGTTCCCTCAAGATCATCGGTTCGCCTCTTGCCCTCAATGTGGAAATGAACGGGAAAAGCGAAAATTCCATGGTAAGCGCGGGAGACTCGCTCATGTTCAGGGTGGGCTACCGCAATGCCGGGGAGATTTCTCTCCGGGACGCGATACTTTCAGTGGACATAAACAGCCCGATTTTGGACTATGGCCAAGTGGATATGCTGGACAGGAAAGGGGAATTCGACTCGGGCAAAAAAACGATCACCTGGAAAGCTTCGGACATTCCCGCTTTCAAAACGCTGGCTCCCGGCGATTCGGGATATGTAAGTTTTTCCGTCCCGGTGAAAAATATCATTCCCGTTTCCAGCTCGAATGACAAGAACTTTTCTTTTTCGGCGGTGGCATACATGGACAGCCCGGACATTCCCACTTCGGAAGGAGCCAACAAGATCGTGGCCTCAAACTCGTTGACGGTTAAGCTTAATTCGAAATTGTTAGTTGATCTTCAAGGATTCTATAACGACTCGGAAATTCAGAACACGGGAGAGTTGCCGCTCAAAGTCGGACAGGAAACCACGTTCACCCTGCACCTCAAGGTTTCCAATGTTTCAAATGACATAACCGATGCCAGGGTTACAATGACGCTGGGGCCGGGCGTCAGTTGGAAAAGCAATTTCATTCCCAACGACGCTTCGATGAGCTATAACGGCCGGACCAATGAACTGGTTTGGAATATTGGCAGCCTTTCGGCGGGAACCGGAATAATCACCGATCCCAGAGAGCTGATTTTCCAACTTGGGGTGACGCCGTCGCAAAACCAGACAAGTACTTATCCGACGCTCATTTCGAGCACGGTTTTCTCGGCAAAAGACGCTTTCACCGGCCAAGCTTCGAAAGTGGAACTGGGCGGAAAAAGTACAAATCTCACAGAAGATTTGAGCGTGGGAGACGCGGGGAGGGTGGAGGAATAAATTGAAATCATGGCTGATTTTGAGATTCGAAAAAAGATAAAATCGCGAAGGGTCGGGAAACTCAAGACCATGCATGGAGTAATCGATACTCCCTTTTTTATGCCGATTGCGACCAAAGGAGCAGTGAAAAACTTATCGCCGAAGGAGTTGCAGGATTTGGGAGCGCAAATTATTTTAGGAAATACTTATCATCTCTGGCTTCGTCCGGGACATGATCTGGTGAAAAAATCCGGAGGACTGCAAAAATTCATGGACTGGGACGGGCCGATGCTCACCGACTCGGGAGGTTATCAGGTTTTTTCGCTGGCCAATTGGAAGGCTGAAAAAAAACGCGACAACCGGGGAAGAGTAAAATTGACTGAAAAGGGGGCGGAGTTTCGCGATCCGCTGGACGGAAAAAAATATTTCATGACGCCGGAAAAATCAATCGAGATCCAGCTCGCGCTTGGGAGCGATATTATCATGGTATTTGATGAATGTCCGCCTTATCCGTGCAGCCGGGAATATGCGAAACGGTCTCTGGAGCGTACGGCACGCTGGGCGGAGAGATGTAAAAAATACTTTGATAAAAAAATTTCAAATTCGAAACTAGAAAGTTTAAAAATTGGTTCAAAATTAAAAATTGGAAATTCAAAATTGAATCGGCCTTTGTTATTCGGCATAGTTCAGGGGAGCGTTTACAAAGATCTTCGCCAGGAATCGGCCCGCCAACTTGTTAATCTCGGTTTCGACGGGTACGCCATTGGAGGCGTGGCGGTCGGCGAGCCGCGGGAAAAGATGAAAAAAATTCTCGAATGGGTTTTGCCTCTGCTTCCGGAAGACAAGCCCAGATATCTCATGGGGCTTGGCCGGCCGGAAGAAATAGCCTTCGCCGTTGAAAACGGGATCGATATGTTCGATTGTGTCATTCCGACCCGGAACGCCCGCCACGGTTCGCTTTTTGTGTGGAAATATGCGAAAATCAAGCCCTCGTCAAAAAATAATTTCTACAAAACCATCAATATCACCAATGAGAAATATAAAAAAGATTTTAAGCCCTTGGACAAAAATTGCGGCTGTTATGCCTGCCAAAACTTCTCCCGGGCCTATTTGCGCCATCTTTTTTCCGTTGGCGAGCCGCTGGCCGGACGGCTGGCCAGCATCCATAACTTGAATTTTTATCTGAAACTCATGGAAAAATTGAGAAAATGAGGAATAACCGGGATATTCGGACTTTTGGATATTGCACGAAAAACCGATTTATGCTAAAATATGAAAAAACATACTTAAAAAATCAAAAAACAAAATGTCCAGGAAAATAAGCGCAAAAAAAACCGGCGGGAGAAAAACCGCGGCAAAAACAAGCATAGCGTCGAAAAAATCAAAGGTCAAACGTTTCGACGTGTCCTTGGTGATTCTCATCGGGATGCTTACCTTTTCCTCCATGCTTTTTTTGGTGTCGCTCAACCGGACTTTAGGGAGCGGCAAGGGAATGCCGCAAGCCAATTATTATCCAATAGAATTGAATAAGCAACAGGCCATGGCTTTCCAAAATGATGTTCTGGACGATGAAAATCTCGGCTTTACGTTGGCTGTTCCGGCCCAGATGGGGAAATGGCTTTATAAAACAGGCCATGTGCAAAGCCTCACCGACGAAAGCCTTTCGGACCAATATTTGAAAATATATATTCCTTTTCCCGGGAAAAACTACAATGATATGGACAAGCAGTACAAAGAGATCCTGACCATTCGGAAAATGACAGCTGAAGAATGGGCGGATATCCAAAAAGATTGTGAGAAAGAAGGCCAAAAAGTGTGTGATTTGGCCGGAAAAAAAATTGATCTTCAGGCAGATGGCGCAAAAGTTGATGAAGATTATGTTTATGCCTACACTATGGCCGACGATTGTCCGGGAAATATAGTTGCAAGATGCAACCTCGCGAATGAAATTGTGAAAAGTTTCACCCTGAAATAGCAGAAAGGCCTCGCGGAGAGGCCTTTTTTTAAAGAGCGGCCGTTTTGAATATAAAATTATCGGGTTGCGTACTATAAAAAGTCAATGCCGGGCCGGGGGATTCAAATTACCTAAAATAACCGTTTCCGTATGGGCTCAAAAATAGACAAATTAAGAAACTTCTTCTTCTATATATTCTTCTTTTTGGTCATAACGATGATCTTCACTCCCTTGATTGTGCAAGGCGGCATATCCATTTTCTCCGAAGAAATATTGGAATCAGTCCTCTTGCTTGTCCAAGTGTCGATTGCCTGGCAGATTTTCCGGCTTTATGAAAAAAGCGTCGATCATCGGGAAAAAGAACTGCAAAAATTGGAAAAAGAATACCAAAAAAGGGAAAAAGAACTGCTTGAGGCTTTCGCTTATCTCGGGAAAGTGAATGTGCAGGTCTCTCTCATCAAAACTTTCTTGAAAAAATTGAAAGCCCCTTCGGACCAGAAAGAGGCGGAGGGTTATATCCAGGAAATTCTCAAAATCGCCCTTTCCTTGAGCGGGAAAAGATGGGTGACGCTTCGGGCGATTGACATGAAAAACCTCAAGACGCAAAAAGAATACTGGTCTTTTGTGGCGGGGGAAAAGCAAGATGCGAAAGCGAAGGGGATAAAAATCGGGAACAAGGATATTGTGAAATGGGATTCGGAAAAGCCAAGCGCGGAAAAGAAAGATTTTCATGTTTTCGGATCGGCCGGATCCGGACCGATGGAAAGGAAAGTTTTCCTCATTTTTCAGAATGGTTCCAGCTTGGAGCCGGATATCGCGGATTTTTTGCGGGCGGTGGTCAACCAGTGCGAAGTGCTTTTCACCCTGTTGGATAATGCGGGCTGATATTGACGAAGATCAATAAGTAACCTATTATTCAAACTGCGAGGGTTGGCAGCTTCGCGCAAACGCGAAAAATCAATATCTCAAAGCGCCGGAACCCGCCGCTATTTCTCCGAAAAAAGCAGGCGGTCAAGGAAATCGGGTGGAACCGCGGACCAATTTTGTATGATGTATAAAGTATAATGTATGGTGTATTTATTTCGATACATTATACATGTACGACATACTTGATACATAAACGGCTCGTCCCGAATATCTGAAAAGTTTTTTGGATATTCAGGACGGGCGATTTTTTTAAAAAATTCAAAATTAAAAAATAAAAATGCAAAATTTTGGAGTTCGCTGATCTCACAACCATTTTATTTTTTAGCTAAAAACATATGTCAGAAAAAAAAGAAAACCTGATGGAAAAAATCGTGTCGCTTTGCAAGCGGCGGGGATTTGTTTTTCCGTCGTCGGAAATATATGGAGGGATGCAGGCTATCTATGACTATGGCCACTACGGAACGCTTCTCAAAAACAATATACGCGATGCTTGGTGGAAAAGCATGGTTCAGTTCCGCGATGATGTCGTGGGGCTTGACAGCGCCATATTCATGCACCCGACCACTTGGATCGCTTCCGGGCATGTTGAAGGATTCGATGATCCGCAAATCGATTGCAGGAAATGCAAAGCCCGGATGCGGGCCGACCATGTCCTGGAAGAACACGGCATAAGCGCCGACAAAGCGCCGATCGAATTCATCAACGGGAAAATCGACGAATTGAGGGCGGCAAAAAAGTTGAAATGTGTCTCTTGCGGATCAGATGATCTCACGCCGGCCAAAAGATTTTCCCTGATGGTGAAATCAAACTTGGGATCTCCCACGGACGCCCTTAGCGAGGAAAATGCGGTCTATTTGCGTCCAGAAACTTGCGGCGGAATTTATCTGGAGTATAAAAACACCCTTGATTCGCTCCATATGAAATTGCCTTTCGGAATTGCCCAAGTGGGAAAGGCTTTCCGAAATGAAATTGTGGCGCGGCAATTCATTTTCCGGACGCGCGAATTTGAGCAGATGGAAATGCAATATTTTTTGCATCCGGGCGTCATGAAAGAAAAATATGACATGTGGAAAGAAATCCGTTGGAATTGGTATTTGGAATACGGCCTGGAAGAAAATGAAATCCGCTGGTACAAACATGAGAAACTTGCCCATTATGCGTCTGAAGCCTATGACGTCGAATATAATTTCAAGTCCTTGGGAAGTTTCAAGGAAGTCGAAGGCATTCATGCGCGCGGCGATTGGGACCTTTCCCAGCATTCAAAATTTTCAGGGGTTGATCTCGGCTATTTCGATGAAAAGACCGGTGAAAAATTCATCCCCCATATCATGGAAACTTCAGCCGGCTTGAACAGGCATGTTTTCATGTTTATTGATCAAGCGTACAATGAAGAAAAAGTCGGGGATGAAACGAGAGTTGTTTTGAAATTTGACAAAAGGCTTGCGCCGATCAAAGTGGCGGTCTTGCCTCTCTCAAAAAAAGAGGAACTTGTGAAACCGGCCAAGGATTTATGGAATGAACTGAAAATGCACTTCATGTCCGAATATGACGAAACCCAATCCATCGGCCGGCGCTATCGCCGCCAGGACGAGATCGGGACGCCGTATTGCGTGACGGTGGATTTCGACACCTTGGACGACAAGGCCGTCACAGTGCGCGACCGGGATACGATGGAGCAGGAACGGATAAAAATAGACGAGTTGGCCGGATATTTAAGAGAAAAATTAGAAGCGTAAGAAAGCATTTATGACCATCGAACAAATTTTCAAGCTGGCGGTTGAAATGGGAATCGGGGCGGATATGCGCGGGAAGGAATTCGTAAAAAAACAGCTCAAAAAAACAAAGGAAAAATTTGAAAAATTATCCAAAGAAAAAAAAGCGGATTTTGACCAAGAAAAACTTTGGAATCCCTATTCCGACTCACGGATCCTCTTTGGCGATCCGAAGAAAAAAGTGAAAAGAGTGATGGTCGGCATCGATGTCGATCCGTCCGAGCTGATGATTGCCCGCTATTTTAGCGACAAAAATAAGGAGATTGATCTTGTGATCGGGCATCATCCCATCGGTGAAGCGCTTAATGATTTGGCTGACGTGATGCATCTCCAAGCGGATGTTTTGGCGCGCCACGGAGTGCCGATAAACATTGCCGAATCGGTGATGCTTCCGCGGATCACCGAAATTTCCCGTTTGATTTTTCAGAGTGAAAACTATGGCCGGACGGTACAGGCGGCTGAACTTTTGGGATTGCCTCTCATGTGTGTCCATACGCCGGCTGATAATCTGGTGGCAAATTTCATCGACCGGGAGATAAAAAAACAAAATCCGGAAACGCTTGAAGAGCTTCTGGAGATTATTGACGGAATTCCCGAGTATAAAGAAGCGAAAAAATTCAAGGCAGGCCCGCAGATTGTCACCGGAAGAAAAGAAGCGCGGGTTGGAAAAATTGCCTATGAATATGCGGGCGGAACAAACGGAGCCAAAGAAATATACAAACATGCTTCACAGGCGGGCATCGGGACAATTGTTGGAATGCATATGAGGGAAGAATGGAGGAAAGAGGCCGAAAAGCATCACATCAATGTGGTCATTTGCGGCGATACCCAGTCGGATTCGATCGGCATGAATTTGTTTTTGGACGAGCTTGAGAAAAAGGGAATTGAAATCATTCCATTTTCGGGATTAACGAGGGTGAAGAGATTTGGGAAAAAATAGATTTTGTATATTTGTTTAATCCATAATTTGTGGCTATGCATTTTAAAAAAACAACTTTCAAGAACGGATTGCGGCTGGTGACGGCGCCGATGAAAGACACGAATACGGCGACGGTGATCGTGGCGGTGGCGGCCGGTTCGAAATATGAGACAAAGAATTTGAACGGCCTTTCTCATTTCCTGGAGCATATGATGTTCAAGGGAACCAAAAAACGGCCGAAGACAAAAGATATCGCGCAGGCGCTTGATGCGGTCGGCGGCGAATTCAACGCGTTTACGTCCGAGGAGAGCACGGCCTATTATGCCAAGGTGGACAAGGCGCACGTCGGGCTGGCGGTGGATGTCGTGTCGGACATATTCTTGAATTCCAAAATCGAAGCCAAAGAAATCGAAAAAGAGCGGGGAGTGATTCTTCAGGAAATAAACATGTATGAAGACACGCCGATGGCGGCCGTCCAGGAGGAATTCGAACATCTTCTGTACGGCGACCAGCCGGCGGGGTGGAAGGTGATCGGGACGAAGGAAAATATCAAACGCGTCACGCGGAAGAATTTTCTGGATTACCGCGCCAAGCTGTATAACGCGGAAAATACGGTCGTTTGCGTCGCGGGAAATTTTGGCGAAGAGGGGGAAGAAAAAGTGATCCGGGATGTCAAAAAAATATTTTCCAAGATGAAGAAGGGCGGAGTGAACGGAAAAGTGAAAACGGTTGAACGGCAAAGCGGTCCTAACATCAAGATCAAACATAAAAAAACCGACCAGGTGCATCTGATTCTCGGTTTTCGCGGATACGGCATGTTCCATCCCGACCGATATGCCCTCGCGCTTCTTGCGAATATCCTCGGCGGGACGATGAGCAGCCGGCTGTTTCTTTCCGTCCGGGAGCGGCAGGGACTTGCCTACTACGTAAAAGCCGGGACGGAAGAATATTCCGATTGCGGGTATTTTTCGGTACGGGCCGGAGTGGACACCGACCGGAGAAAAATCGAAAAAACTGTGAAGACAATTCTTGCAGAAGTGAAAAAAACTCTTGCAAAAGGAGTGACGGCTAAAGAGCTTCAAAGCGCCAAGGATAATCTACGCGGGAGAATGGCTCTCACGCTTGAATCTTCAGATGAAGTGGCTTCATATTTTGCCGGTCAGGAACTCGCGCGGCGGGAAATAAAAACACCGGAGCAAATTCTTGCCAAAATTGAAAAAATCAGCCGAGATGATATATTGAAAGTGGCAAAAGATGTTTTTGCCAATGAAAAACTCAACTTGGCGTTCATCGGGCCGATTGAAGATAAAGTTTTTTTGGAAAAAATACTTGCCTTATGAATTTGAAAGTCTAAATTTAAAATTTGAAATGAATTTTAAGCCAATAAACCTTAAATTTAGTAATTTTGGATTGATTTTAAATTTCAAATTTGTAATTTCAAATTCATGAACAGTCCCATCGAAATTTCATCCGGCACTATCTTGCGGACAATATTCATGGTGTTGCTTCTCTGGTTTTTGTTTCTGATCCGGGGAATTTTGGTGCTGGTTTTTATGGCACTCATAATCGTCTGCGCCATTGACCCGATTGTCGATTGGCTACAAAGAAAAAGGGTGCCTCGGGCCCTATCCGTATTCCTGATATACATCCTGGCTTTCTCTATCGTTACCGCGGCGATATATTTTCTTGTTTCGCCCCTTTCTTCCGAACTTAACAATCTCGGACAAAACTTTCCTGTGATGCTGGAAAAAGTGTCGGAATATTTTCAGGGGCTGAATAATTTTGCCGTCCAACACAATGTGAGCAGCCAGGTCAGCAATTTCTCTTCCAATTTTAACACACAGATATCTCAACTCGGCACCAATCTTTTCAGCGGGACAATCTCTTTCATCGGCGGTATCTTTTCTTTCGTGGTTATTTTGTCAATTTCTTTCTATATGTCTGTCCAGGAGAAGGGAGTCAAAAAATTTTTCACTTCAATCACTCCGAAAGAACACGAAGAGTATATCTCGGCGCTGATTGACCGGATTGAATACAAAATGGGCCGCTGGCTTCTGGGCCAATTAGCGCTTATCGCGGTCGTTTTTACTTTGGATTATGTCGGAATGCTGATCATTGGGATGCCTTATGCCTTGATCCTGGCTCTCGTCGCCGGGCTCCTTGAAGTCATTCCCTATGTCGGACCGATTGTCTCAATCGCAGTTGCCGCGCTTATCGGTTTTTTCCATAATCCCTGGATGGGAGTTTCGGTCTTGGTTCTCTTCACACTGGTCCAGCAGCTTGAGGGAAACGCGATCACGCCGCTCGTCATGAAAAAAGCGGTCGGGCTCAATCCGGTGATTGTCATCGTCGCCCTTTTGGTTGGGTTTGAACTTGGCGGAATTATCGGGGCGCTTATTGCTATCCCGGTGGCGACGGTGATTTGGGAAATCTTGAGAGACGTGATCAAGGATTCACACGAGTCTCTCCCGGCTGCTAAAAAAGATAGCTAGAATATTATAAGGATAAAAATAGAAAGAAACGACACAAAAACATCGCCCAAATTGTTTTTGAGGCGGAATTCGCGTTCCGGCGCGAAATCAGGATAGTGGATGAGATGAAGTTTTTGATGGAAGCGGTAAATCGGGCCAAGGAACTTCATCCCCATTTTCCAATAGAGAAGCGTAAGTCCGTCCGGAAGGAGCGAGAAAAAAATCCCGATGGCGGTATTTTGGATTTGATGAAAAGTAAAATCCGCTTTTTGGAAATATAGGATTGCAAATACAATTCCCAGGCCGGACAAAAGATCCAACGCCACCTTCCAAAACTCCTGGAATTTCGATTTTTTATCAAGATAATCTCCGTGCGGAACGAAATCGAGGAGGAAATGGACGGCGACTGCGGAAATGGCTACAATATAGGGATTATTGATATTTTCACCGATAACAGCGCCGGATAATATATGGGAAGCCAGGATCATAATAAGTTAAAAGTTAAAAATGAAAAGTGAAAAGTTTTGGTGTTCGCTGTGATCACTTTTCATTTAAAATTTTTTTATGGATCAGTTAGGTAAGTTATATATCGTCGCCTCCCCGATAGGCAATCTTGAGGATATCACTCTTCGGGCTTTGCGCGTACTGAGAGAGGTCGACCTGATACTTTGCGAGGATACGCGTGTCACCAGGAAACTGCTCGACCGCTACAAAATCAAAAAACCTCTCTTATCTTACCATCATCATTCGAAACTTTCCAGGACGGAAAAAATCATGGAGCATCTTGAAAACGGTAAGGATTTGGCGCTGGTTTCAGACGCGGGAACGCCGGGAATTTCTGATCCGGGAAATAGATTGATTGCAAACCTCACCCCAACCCTCTCCTTACCAAGGAGAGGGGGTGAGGGAGAGGTCGAAATTATTCCTATTCCAGGGCCATCGGCGGTAGCAACGATCGCGAGTGCTGCTGGAATTAGCATGGATAAATTCCTATTTCTGGGTTTTCCCCCTCACAAAAAAGGGCGGGAAACTTTTTTCCGGGAAATGGCGGAATCAAAATACCCGATTGTCTATTTTGACTCGCCGCACCGGTTTTTCAAAAACCTCGAACTTTTAGAAAAATTCAAGCCAAATGCTAAAATTGTAGTGGGTCGCGAACTTACAAAAATGTTTGAAGAAATTCAGCGAGGGAATATTCAAGAAATAAAAAGTTACTGGAAAAATAAAAAAAACTTGAAAGGAGAGTTCGTGATTGTTTCATATTAAATTAATTTATCTAAATTTATAAATTTTATGGTCATCGAAAAAATGGAAGAACATCGATTTAGTGAAAAAGGATTATATACGCATTATAGAAATATCCTACAATCTTTAATGTTTGCAATGATAGATGATTTTGAAAAGTTGGAACCAGTTGAAACTTACGAGGAATATTTAAAAAGACAAAATAAATATGAGATGGTTGGGAGAAGCAATCGGGAATCTAAAAGGGAGGTGGATAGAATAGTGGCAGAATTCAACAATGACTTGCCAAGAATAAAAGAGCAAAAAGATGTCGATGCAGTAAAAAAGTTCATTGAGAAAACCCAATCATTTCTATAATTTCTGTTTCTTTCTTTTTTATTAAATTCTTTTTTATGCCAGAAAACAAAAAAAACAAATTTTATATCACCACGCCGGTATATTACGTCAACGCCAAGCCCCATATCGGACATGCGTACACAACGGTTGCCGGAGACGTGCTGGCGCGGTTTCATCGAGAGCGAGACAAAGATGTATTCTTACTGGCGGGGGCTGACGAGCATGGCCTCAAAATTGAGAAGAAAGCCGAGGAATCCGGAAAGGATCCGAAAGAATTTGTAGATAAATTTTCGCAAGAGTTCACAAGCCTCTGGGAAAGCCTGAATATCAAATATGATAACTTCATCCGAACCACTGATCCAAATCATGAAAAAGCCGTCCAAAAAGTTTTGCAGAAGCTTTATGGCGAAGGCGTGATATACAAAGGCGAATATGAGGGACTGTATTGCGTTGGTTGTGAGCAATTCAAAAACGAAGGAGATTTAGTAAATGGCCGATGTCCTGATCACGATACTGTTTGTGAGCGCGTGAAAGAGGAAAGCTATCTTCTCAAGATGGCTGATATGCAAGATAAGTTGATTGCGAAAATCGAAAGTGATAAATTCTTAATCCAGCCGGAGAAATACAAACGTGAGATTTTGTCGTTCCTCAAAAAAGAAAAATTGAAAGATATTTCCATTTCGAGAAAAAATGTGAAATGGGGGATACCCTTGCCGTTTGATGAAAGCCACACGACTTATGTCTGGTTTGATGCGTTTTTGAGTTATCTCACGGGTTTGGGGTGGGGTGGTGATAAGAAAAATATTCCATGGCAATGGCCGGCGGACGTGCAGTTTATTGGAAAAGATATTTTGCGGGTGCATGCTACGATTTGGCCGATTATGCTTTTGCATCTCGGAATTGAACTTCCTAAAAAAATGTTTGTGCACGGGCATCTGCTTTCCGGCGGGCGCAAAATGTCAAAAACAATCGGCAATGTTATTTCCATCGACGAGATGCTGGAAAAATTCGGAACGGACGGAACACGGTATCTCCTCATGGGCGCGGGGACTTTTGGAGAAGACGTTGACGTGACAATGGAGCGGATGACGGAAAAATACAATGCGGATTTGGCTAATGGTCTTGGAAACTTGGTTTCAAGAGTGTTAAAGTTGATTTCACTATCTGATATTCAATTGTCTAAAATAAATACCAATGAGAAAATTTCAAATTTCTTGGATAAAATAGAGCCTGATAAAGCTTTAGATTATATATGGAATATTGTTCGGGAAAATAATAAATTTATCGAAGAGATGAAGCCGTGGGAGTTGGCAAAAACTAACAAGAAAAAATTCGATGAAGTTATGGGAAAATTATTGGGCGATTTATTTGGTATTGCGAATCTCCTAAAATTTTTCATGCCGGAAACTTCGGGAAAAATATTAAAAGCAATTGAGATCGGAAAAACAGAAGCGCTGTTTCCAAGAATAAGATAGTTTTTATATTTTTATGATTGACACTCACGCCCATTTGGATTTTGAAAAATTCGATGAAGACCGCGACGAAGTGATTGCGCGGTTTTTTGCCGGGGGTGGAAAAGCGATCGTGAATATTGGAGTAGACCTGGCAACAAGCAAAAAGAGCATCGATCTCGCGGAGAATTATGAAAATATTTTTTCTTCCGTTGGATTTCACCCCCATGACGCTTCGGAAAAACTTTCCTTGCCGACGGATGACAATATGGAGGAATTGAAAAAAATAGCTGCCAATCCAAAGGTCAAAGCGATTGGTGAAATCGGCCTTGATTATTCCTGTTACAAAAATCCAGACCAGATCAAACAGCAAAAAGCGCTATTCGAAAAACAATTAAGTATTGCTGAAGATTTGAATTTGCCGGTTGTGGTTCATTGCCGCGATGCTTGGGATGATGTTTATGAAATAATATCCAATATCCAATATCCAATATCTAATAAAAATCAAGATCTAAATCTGAAAAAAAATCCAATTTCGTCTAAGGTTCGGCCTTTCCCTTCCTCAAGCAAAGCTTTCGGAATTCCTCAAGGCCAAACCTTGACGAAATTCGTCCTTCATTGCTATTCCGGAAATAAAAACGACACGGAAAAGTTTCTGGAATTGCCGGATATATATTTTTCTTTTTCGGGAAATATCACTTATCCGAAGCCGGCGGAGAGAGCTAATGATTTAGCGGAGGCAATCAAGATGATTCCAATTGACAGGATCATGCTTGATTCGGACTCTCCATTTCTTGCCCCGCAGGAATTTCGGGGAAAAAGGAATGAACCGATATATATCCGATATATTGCTCAAAAAATAGCTGAAATAAAAAATATCGGATTCACCGAAGTGGAAGAAGCGACTGATGATACGGCGATAAAATTTTTTGGACTAAAGCAGATTTCTGTCCAAGCGAGTTGAGTCTCCAGGGAAATTCAAAATTAAGCGGATAATTTTAGCAAGTCCCGTATGGGATTTTTTTTGTTTTTCTTTTCCGGTAAAAATAATTTTTATGATATACTAATAGTCATGAATGAAACATTGAAGCCCCTTATCAAAATCGAAAACCTGAATATTATTTTCAATCGGGGAAAATTGAATGAAGCGCATACCCTGGAGAATATCAACCTTGAATTTTATCCCCATGAATACGTGATCCTTTTCGGGCCTTCCGGTTGCGGGAAGTCCACGCTTCTCAACGTCATTTCCGGGCTGCTTCCGCCGACAAGCGGAAAAGTGGAGGTTGACGGCCGGGACATATCGGCCTTCACGGAAAAGGACAAGCTGGAATATCATCGGCGCAAAGTCGGTATGATTTTCCAATCGTTCTATCTGGTTCCCACACTGTCGATAGCCGATAACGTTTGTCTTCCACGGGCTTTTGTCAATGATGATCCCGAGACCAGAAAAAAAGACGCTTTGAATCTCCTCAAAAGATTCGGGATCGAAGCGCAAGGCGAAAAGTTTCCGGCCGACCTTTCCGGCGGGCAAAGGCAAAGGGTGGCTATTGCGCGGTCGCTCATCAACAGCCCGGCCATAATCGTTGCCGACGAGCCGGTGGGAAACCTGGATTCCAAAGCGACGTATAACGTGCTTACCATCCTCAAGGAACTCAACGAAGTGGATAAAAAATTGGTCATTCTGGTAACCCATGATCCGACTCATCTGGAATACGGCGACAAGGTGATACATATGCAGGACGGAAAAGTTACCAAAGTGGTCGAGGTCATGGACAAAAAGAAGCCGGGAGTGGAAATAGACGAAAAATATCTCAAGGAAAAACAGAAAATGGATGAAGAATGGGCGGCTTTCAAGAAAGGGACATTGGGCAAAGCCTGGGAGCTTCATCAGAAAGGACAGCTCGATCAGGAATGGGAATTGGTGAAAAAGGACGAACTTGCCAAGGCCTGGAAAGCTTTCAAGGAAGGGAAATTGGGAGAAGACTGGGAATTGGGCGGAGAATACGAGCTGGTGAAAAAAAGCGAGCTGGGAGAGCGGCGCAAAGAAAAAATTGCTCCGGAACTGTTGGCCCTTATGCAATCATTTCGCAATCTGACGCCGGACCAGCTCGGGACATTGCTCATTCCTTTCAAGGCCCAGCAAATATTTTCCCATGTCTTTTTCCATATTCCTGACGCCCAGCTGAATGAAGCTAAAAAGATTTTTCAGGATTATATCGCAGGAGGAATAACCGCAGAAGATTTGGAAAAAAGGCTTGCTGAATCAGAGGAAAAGGGCGGAGCGGGGTGGGACAAGTATCAGGCTAAAAAACTGGTCGAAGGCGTGCGGGAAATTTTCGATCAGGTAAAAAAAATTGATTTCGGGAATATTGAAATATCGACGAAGGATATTTCCGATTATCTGATTGAAAAATTCAAGTTGAGAATGGAAGATATGGAAAAGACGAAATTCGTGGAATATGTAAAGATGCGCCTCATGAACGAGCTTAATATGGATGAATTCCTTGATCTTGCCGACCGACCGGTCATGAAAGGCGGGGTGGGGCTTGACCGGCGCACGGCGGTGAAAGTGGCGCGGGAGATGGAGATCATCATGCTGGCGAGATATTCTATGTAATTTTTAAACTTTTCTATGACTGCCCGCGATATACTCAAACTTTCCACCCGCATGTTCACGGCCCGAAGAGGGAGGACCATCCTCACGGTTTTAGGTATGGGGATCGGATTTGGCGCGATCCTGTTTTTGGTTTCGCTCGGGTACGGCCTCCAGGACGCCCTTCTTGAGACAATCACTGCTTCCGGGGCGCTCACCTCGCTTGACGTTTCTCCCAACGAGCAGGACGCAATTTTTTTGACGGGCCAAGCTATTGATGAAATGAAAAAAATAGAAGGCGTCTCCGGCGTGGAGACCAGCTTCAATTTCAATTCGCGGATGTCGCTGGGCGATACAAGCCTTGATTCGCGGGCGGAGGTGGCGACCCTCGGGTATCTCAATCTTGAGGGGCTCAAAGTGTTTTCAGGAGAAATGCTTGGCAAAAGCAGTTCCAAGGAAATTTTGGTGACTGCGGCCATCGGGAAAACGCTTGGAAAAAATCCGGAAGAATTGGCCGGCCAGAAGATATCTTTCACGCTGCTTTCCCCGGCTGGGAAGGGCAGTTCCAATATCGATGAGCCTGATTTTGCAATAGCGGGAGTTGTTGAAGGGGAGGACACGATTTTCTACGTCCTTCCGGATAACCTAAACCTCCCCGGCGGTTTGCAGTATGCCAAAGCGAAGGTGGGATGCCGATCGAGCGAGGTGATGGATTCCGTGAAAGAAAAAATTTCCGGAATAGGCTTCACGGTTTCATCCCTTTCGGAAACGGTGGCGGAGGTAAACAAGCTTTTCCGTGTTGTGAATATCATTCTGGGCTTGTTCGGAATCATCACTCTTGCCGTTTCCGCGATCGGAATGTTCAACACGATGACGGTCACTCTTCTTGAAAGGACAAATGAGATCGGGATCATGCGCTCAATCGGCGCTTCGAAAACGGATATTCTTTCTCTATTCGTGATTGAATCAACGCTCATGGGCCTTTGCGGCGGGCTGGCCGGTTTGTTTTTTGGATTTTTGTCGGGGCAGGCGGTGAATATAATCGTCAATCTGGCGGCCAAATATTTCGGCGGGAAGCCGATGGATCTCTTTGCTTATCCTTTGTGGTTTTTGGGATTCATCCTGCTGTTCTCGATCGTGATCGGGTTCGCGACCGGGATCGGTCCGGCCAAACGGGCGAGTTCGCTTGATCCGCTTGAGGCTTTGAGCTCGCGATAAATTTGATTTATAATTCAGGATTTATGAAATTAAAAAAATTTTCAAAATACGCGCTCCTGGCCACGATCATATTTTCACTCGGATATTTTTCTCCGTACCTTTATTCAAAATATATTGAGAAGAAAACGAACGTGGAAACGGCCAGTATTTCAAACGAGCAAAGTCCGAGCGGATCCGTCTTGGGCGAAGAGGAGAATCAAAATGCGACAAATTCTTTTTCAAGTGAAAACTTCCGGACGCCGCACATCAATTTCGGAGGAGCGGCCATTACGGTTCCGTCAGGCCAGCAGTCGCTCGCTCCCGAAATCGAAGATTTGCGCTCAGAACTTTTGATGACCAAAACAGATGAAGAAGTCCGGTTCCTTTTGAGCTGGACGACCAACAAGCCGTGCCTCTCTTCGATCGAGTATATGCGCGAAGGGCAGACGGAGGGAAAAATAATTTCCGAAGACGGTTATGGATTCGTGCATAGCGCCGAAATAACCAAATTGAATTACAGCACTTCCTACTCATATGTCGTGAACGCAAAAGACAAATGGGGGAATTTTGCGGAATCCGGAAAGCTCGCTTTCTATACCGGAGCGCCGAACGTTTCCATCTTCGATCTTTTGAGCGACGCTTTCGGCCAGATGTTCGGCTGGGCGAAGAGATAACGATCGATGAACAATGATCAGCGAACAGTGATCAATCGCGAAATATTGTTCATCGATCTTTCTTCACTGTTCGCTGAAATTAACTGTGGATAACTATATTTCCCGGCGAATTTTTTTGAGGCGATTTGACAAAATTTTTTTGTAGCAAATAATTTTTTATAGAAATATCAGATGGGTTGTTTCTCCGAAATTATAAATAAAATAAAATATAAGAAATCCGATAAGTAGTGTTTTAATAAAAACCGATATTTTTGAAAAAGATCGATATAAAATAAATATCGGTTTTTATTTTACTTAAGTAAATATTATTAAAATTTTATAAAAATAAGAAATAATTTTCCAGAAAAACAATAACCAAATACGCTAATTTCACTAAATTGGTTTGTATTAAAAAAAGAGGCTGTCTTTTTGCGAAATCATTTGCGCCATTTTTTAGTAAAAATATAATTATTATATAAAGTGTTATATCTCTTATATAAAGCAAATAACAGCCGCAAAAAACTGGGGAATAAAAATAAAAAAGAAAAAGGCGATTTTTCCAATAAATACAGCGGTTAAATCTGATAAAAAAGGGAATTAACAAGGGATGAAAAAGACAGAAACAAAAAAACCGAAAATCAATTCCAAAAACGCTTCCGAAAAGGGCCGTTTTTTGCTTTCTGAAAAAGACGGACAAGAGACGAATTTTATCCCGCTATCTGAAATCGCGAAGACTTCAGCGTACTCGAAAAACTACATAAACTTTTCCGCGCGGCAGGGGAAACTCAAGGCGGAGAAAATAAAAGGCGTATGGCATACGACCGAAGAATGGCTTAATGAGTTCACAAAAGCGTCCCAGGAAAAAAAGAAAAAATACAAAGAAAGGCTTTCGAAAGAACTCGGCGGAAAAGAAGGTGCGGCGGAGAAGAAAGAAGAAAAAATTTCGGCAAAAGAAATTTCCATTCCGGAAGCCGCGGTTGATGAAGTCGAGGCAAGAAAAGCGGAGTTGAGAGAATTCTTGAAAAGCGATTCCATTTCCCTCAACTCTCCCAAGGAAGCGCCCGCCGCCAAAATCGCAAAAACGGATGAGGCGGAAAAGAAAGGAAGCGTTGTTTCCGGACCGGCTGAAATTGAAAAAACCGTTTCCGAAAACCGGGGCGAAGTTCAAGGTGATATTGTTTGGGAAGAGTTGCGCCGGTTGTCCGCGGGAGCGCTGGCCGGGATCAAGAAAAGTTTTTCTAAACTTTCCAAGATCGGGGAACCCAATAAGATCAATATCAGGAAGTTCGATTTGAGAAAAAAAATCGAGTCGGCGAGCCTGCGGGAATTTTCATCCAACAATTTGAAACCGGCTTTGGCTTTCATCTTACTGGTCGTTTTGATGGCAGTCGGTAACATAACTTCAAAGGATCTCGCCTATTGGGAAAACCTGGGCGAGAAAAAAATTTACGCTTCATATAACCGCGGGGTGGATGCGCTTTCCAAAGTCGCTGGTTTTGCGGGAAGCCAGGTCGCAGAAAATGTGGATCAGCTGAAAGTAGGCGCCGACAAGTTCGCGGAACTTGCGAAGGATGCGTTCCGCCATCAGAAAGTACAAGAGTTTGAAGAGAAGTCAGGTTTGCGTCTTACCGGCAGTAATGAAGAGGACAAGGGACAAGTCGCGGGAGTTGAGGCTGTGAATGAATTATCTGAAACTTCCGGCGGCAGTGGACAGGAAAACAATAAAGGTTTGGTCTTAGCGGCCGAAACCGGCGATCAAATCCTTGAAGCGCATCCGGGTGACATCGAAATATCCGCCTACTTGATGGACAGCCAGAACAAGGAACTCACCAACGGAGAATACGATGTCCGCTTTTCCATATATACGGCTGACCGGACCGAAAGCGATCCGTATCCTTCCGACACTGATGCCGGAACGCGCATTTGGGAAGAAACCCGAAAGGTTGCGGTCGAAAACGGACTTCTTGATGTTTATCTCGGCGAAGCAAATCCGCTTCCCAATTTGAATTTCGCTGCCGAAAACTATTTTGTCGGCATCCGGGTTGGAGAGGATGCGGAAATGATTCCCCGAAAAAGGATCGGCGCGGTGCCGCTCGCACGCACGGCCATGAACATTGCCGGCCAGACGATCGGGAACGCCGCCGGAAGCATACCGCTTTCGAACGGGATATTGAACGTGAATCTCAACGCGGAACTTTTGGGCGGGCACAAGGCGAGCTATTTCCAAGCCGCGGGAAACTATCAGGCGGCAGGGGATTATGATAACTATGTTTCCTGGAAACTTCAGACATCCGCCACCGATGCCGGAGTGCAGATCAAAACCAAGAAAGGCGCGATCTTCGAGGGCGCCGACGGAATCGCGACTTCCCGCAATTTAAACACACTCACCATTTCTCCGGTCTATGGCTCGAGCAACAACACGGTCGCGGAAGGTTCTACTCCGATTGTCGTGAACACGGCCGGAAATCTCACCGGCGGAGGAACCGGTACGGCTGGCGGAGGGATCAGTCTCACACTCAATACAGTTGCAAGCCCTACTTTCACGGATATCACCGCAAACGGTAACATTAATATTAATTCATCGAATAATCTTATCTTCGGCGGAACCACGTCGCTAGGGGAAGCGACGAGTGCCATCGATTCGGGCGCGTACATGGTCGGAGCCTTCACTGGCGGGTTCACGAACTCAAGCTCCGCGAACGTCCAGGAAGTGCTGGCTGATCTGGATACGGCCATCTCAAGCGGGGGGCCGGGAACGATCTGGAGCCTAGCAGGGGGGGCTATTTTCCCGACGGACGGGACCAATGGCCTCGCGGTCGGGACGGCCAACCAGTTCCAGGTGACAAACGCGGGAGCGGTGACGGCCGCGACGTATAACGGAGTAACCCTTTCCGGAAACGGAACGATTGTGACAGGTTCGGGATCATACACCTTCACTTTGGCGGGAAATGCGAGTATCTCCGGCGCCAACACCGGAGACCAAAACCTCTGGGCCACCATCAACTCCCAATCTGGAAACACCACTGCCAATTCAACCACCGACACTCTCACCATCAATGGTGGAGGAATAGCCACAACGGCAATCTCCGGGGATACTCTTACCATTACCGCAACAGAAGCTGACACCCTGGCAACAGTCACCGGAAGAGGGGCATCAACAACAAACCAGCTATCCTTCAACTACAACTCCGGAGCCCCTTTCACCGTCCTCAATTCCACCGAGATAACCAATTTAAACGCTAACTATCTCCAAGGACACGATGCCTCATACTTCCAAACGGCTCTTACCAATCCTGTCACTGGAACCGGAACCAACGGCTATGTAGCTGTCTGGAACGGAACCAACTCCATAACTTCCCAGCAATACCTCAATGTTTCCCAGGGAGGCACGGGAGCCGGAACCTTCTCTTCCAATTATCTCCTCAAAGGAAATGGAACCAGTGCTATCTCAAGTTCTGTCATCTATGACAACGGAACCAACGTGGGAATCGGCACCACTTCGGTCGGAACCTACAAGCTGAACGTGAACGGAACCGGAAACTTCACTGCCCTCACCATCTCCGGTTCCACGGTGAGCGCCGACACCGCCCAAGCCTATGTCAGTTCCGCCCTTTCCACGGGACTCTTGAAAGTCACCACCGGCACCGGAGCCCTTTCCACCGCCACAGCCGGCACTGACTATGTCGCCGGAGGAACGGGGAGCCAATACCAGGTATCATACTTCTCCGGCCAAGGCATCATCACCGGAAGCGACAACTTCTACTTCAACGGAACCAACGTGGGGATCGGGACGACCGGAGTGGGAACCTACCGAGTAAACGTGAACGGAAGCTTGAACGCTACCGGATACTATGCCGGAGGAACAGCGGGAGCTTCCCAAACAACAGGAGGACTTACTTTTACCAACGGTCTATATACCGCAGGAACCCTGGCCACCGGACTTCCTGCCAACGGATCAATCACCGGCCAAACCCTCTATTGGAACGGATCGGCTTGGACAGCCAACGCCAATCTCTTCAATGATGGGACGAATGTGGGGATAGGGACGACGAATCCGAGCCAGAAACTTGATGTCGCCGGAAATGTGAGAATCGGAGGGAGCGCGAACATCATCTCTAATCTCACTGTGGGAGGAAATGGAGAGTTCACCGGAAACATCACCGCCGCCAACTTTACCGGCAGTTCCTCCGGCGCCAACACCGGAGACCAAAACCTCTGGGCCACCATCAACTCCCAATCTGGAAACACCACTGCCAATTCAACCACCGACACTCTCACCATCAATGGTGGAGGAATAGCCACAACGGCAATCTCCGGGGATACTCTTACCATTACCGCAACAGAAGCTGACACCCTGGCAACAGTCACCGGAAGAGGGGCATCAACAACAAACCAGCTATCCTTCAACTACAACTCCGGAGCCCCTTTCACCGTCCTCAATTCCACCGAGATAACCAATTTAAACGCTAACTATCTCCAAGGACACGATGCCTCATACTTCCAAACGGCTCTTACCAATCCTGTCACTGGAACCGGAACCAACGGCTATGTAGCTGTCTGGAACGGAACCAACTCCATAACTTCCCAGCAATACCTCAATGTTTCCCAGGGAGGCACGGGAGCCGGAACCTTCTCTTCCAATTATCTCCTCAAAGGAAATGGAACCAGTGCTATCTCAAGTTCTGTCATCTATGACAACGGAACCAACGTGGGAATCGGCACCACTTCGGTCGGAACCTACAAGCTGAACGTGAACGGAACCGGAAACTTCACTGCCCTCACCATCTCCGGTTCCACGGTGAGCGCCGACACCGCCCAAGCCTATGTCAGTTCCGCCCTTTCCACGGGACTCTTGAAAGTCACCACCGGCACCGGAGCCCTTTCCACCGCCACAGCCGGCACTGACTATGTCGCCGGAGGAACGGGGAGCCAATACCAGGTATCATACTTCTCCGGCCAAGGCATCATCACCGGAAGCGACAACTTCTACTTCAACGGAACCAACGTGGGGATCGGGACGACGAGTCCGAATACAAAACTCGATGTTTTCGGAGTTCATATTACTGGCATTGGAGTCGCAAGATTCAAAGCGACTAATGCTTCAACCTATGTGACTATTGACACGACTGGCACGGGAGGTGAAAGCACATTACGTTTCAAAACAAACGGAACAGATAAGGGAGCTGTTGGTTATCTCGATAGTACGGGTAATGTCGCTATCTATAATGCTGCAGCCACACCCGATCCGATTGAATGGTTGTCAGTAAATGTTGCTTCCGGCAATGTTGGAATCGGGACATCTAGTCCTAGTGAAAGATTACATGTATATGACGGGAATATCGCAATAGACAGTGTTGCTGACCAAGGCTTGGTATTTAAGGACAACGGAGCCAATGAATGGCATATGAACAGATATGATTCTAATAATAGTTTTAATATAGTCGAAAGCGGAGTTTCTGAGAGACTTACAATATTAAGCGGTGGAAGTGTCGGAATTGGGACAACAAACCCTCTCGCTCTCCTCTCCGTGGGTGCCACTTCCCAATTCCAGGTGAACTCCTCCGGCAATGTGACGGGAGGAACCTACAACGGAAACACAATCACAACAGGCACCGGAACCCTCACCCTGGGATCAAACACCCTCTCGGTCGGAACCTCGGGAACCGCCGCCGTGGGAACGGGACTTGCAAACTATGTCACTCGCTGGACCGGAACCAACACCATTTCTTCCGGTGTTATATATGACAACGGAACAAATGTAGGAATCGGTAGCGCTTCGCCAAGTGCCAAACTTTTTGTCAATGGGGATTTACTTGTTCAGTCAGCAAATGGCAGGATTTGGGGGATAAGCGGCTTAACTTCTGGTCACACAGTGAATTTCCAATATGGAGGGGATTCGTATAATAAAATTGAAACTACCTATGGAAGTAACGCAATTTTTCGTTCCTTCCACGGTCTACAGTTTACTGGTGGTAGCTCCAATACAGAAGTTGCAAGAATTGGAATGGACTACGGCGGAATAAACAGTTATTTTAGAGGCAATGTCGGCATCGGCACCACCAACCCCAACTACAAACTCGAAGTGAACGGGGGAATGTATGCCACGACCTACAACGGCGTCACTCTCTCCGGATCGGGAACGATTAACACGGGGTCCTACACCCTCACAATTCCCGCAACAGGAACCGCGGCTCTTGGAACCGGAACCCAAAACTATCTCGCCAGATGGACAGACGCGAACACCCTCTCCATCGGATCGATATATGACAACGGGACGAATGTGGGAATCGGCACCACATCAGTCGGAACCTACAAACTGAACGTCAACGGTTCCCTCAACGCCGCTTCCTATTATATGAACGGAACCGCCCTCGCCCTCACCACCGCGGGAACCTATACCGGACAAACCCTCTATTGGAACAATTCCACCACCCAATGGACACCCACGGGAAACCTTTTCAACAATGGAACGAACGTGGGGATCGGGACGACGAGCCCGACCGGACTTTTCCAAGTCGGGATCGGAGCCACGACACCGTTCTTTGTCTCGGCGACAACCGGAAATGTGGGAATCGGCACCACCAGCCCATCCTCACTTTTTGAAGTTCGCGGTGATACCGCGGCAGTTCTCAACGTCACCCGCGGAGGAAATGTTGGAATAGGAAACACCAACCCGACCCATATTTTCGACACCCGCGGATCAGTTTCCGACTACATCGGATATTTCTACAACTCCTCCACCAACGCGGCCGCCGCCGGCCTCTATGTCCGAAGCGACGGAACCGGAAATCTTCTCACCTTGAACTACGCCGGCACTGATCTTCTCACCGTGAGCTCATCTCAAGCCATCTTCAACGTCCCGACCACCTTCAATTCGATGGGAGATGTTTCCATGGCCTATGATTTCTACATGACTAACACCACCGCTGGATACATCAAATTCAACGGTCCGGGATATATCCAGACGGAGTCGGCGAGTGAGAACTTAAATCTTTATCTCTCTGCGGCAAATTCCGGCTACGTCATTCTCAACGATTCTGCACAATCGCAAACGATCACGCCGATGACCAATGATACCTATGATCTCGGATCGAACTCCTACCGCTTTGCTAACCTATGGCTCGGGGGCGACACTATTCACCTCGGCGCCTCCGCCGCCGCTGAAACCTGGATGAGCTACGACGCGACTAACAGTCGCTTCAATCTGGGAGTGGGAGCCACTGGCGGAGCTCCGGTGGTTACCGTGAATTCCTCGGGGAATGTGGGGATAGGAACGACGAATCCAACTTCCAAATTTGTGATCGGTGCCGATGTCTTCACCGTTTCCTCCTCCGGCAACGTGACGGGAGGAACCTACAACGGAAACACAATCACAACAGGCACCGGAACCCTTACCCTAGGATCAAACACCCTCTCGGTCGGAACCTCGGGAACCGCCGTCGTGGGAACGGGACTTGCAAACTATGTCGCCCGATGGAACGGAACCAATACCCTTTCCACCGGATCGATATATGACAACGGAACCAACGTGGGAATCGGAACCACCGCAATCGGAACATATCGCCTGAACGTCAACGGAACCATCAACGCCACCAACCTCTCAATCGGAGGAACCTCTGTCGCCATCACCCAAGCCGGAACCTATACAGGACAAACCCTCTATTGGAACAATTCCACCACCCAATGGACACCCACCGGAAACCTTTTCAACAATGGAACGAACGTCGGCATCGGCACCACAAGCCCGACCGCTCTCCTCACCATGCAGTCCACCTCTTCCTATGAATCCGCCCCTCTTTCTTCGGAACTCCTTTCCGCGGGAGACACTTGGGGAACCACTAACTGGACGGGAGACTTCGCCAGCGGATTCACCCATACGACAGGATACACGGACGCCCTCACCGATACCACCGTTGTTCCCACCACAAATTATCTCTACCAAATATCCTATACCGTCACCGGAAGGACGGCTGGAACATTCACCATCTCTTTCGGTTCGGAAAGCAAGGGCGGTTTGTATTCCACCGGGACATGGGGGCCGAAAGCCACCGGAACCGGAACCCTTTCCATCACCCCGACCTCCGACTTCAACGGGACCATTGTCATTTCCATAAAAAGGATCACCGGAACATACAGCCCGACCTACGTCTTGAACGACAGCACGGGGACTTCCGCCCTGGAAATCCGCTCGTCAACGGCCAGTTTAGCAAACACTTTCATCGGAAGATACGGCGGAAGATACAACACCACCGGATACAATAACACCGCCCTGGGATATCAATCCCTCTACTGCAACACCACCGGATACTCTAATACCGCTCTGGGAACATATTCCCTCTACTGCAACACCACCGGATACAATAACACCGCCCTGGGAGTGAATTCCCTCTACTCCAACACCACCGGATACAATAACACCGCCCTGGGATATCAATCCCTCTACTCCAACACCACTGGATACTCGAACACCTCTCTGGGAACAAGTTCCCTCTACTCCAACACCACCGGATACCAAAATGTTGCTCTGGGAGTAAATTCCCTCTACTCCAACACCACCGGATACTATAACACCGCCCTGGGAGTGAATTCCCTCCAATACAACACCACCGGATACAATAACACCGCCCTGGGAGTGAATTCCCTCTACTCCAACACCACCGGATACAATAACACCGCCCTGGGATATTATTCCGGAAGATACATCTCCGGCGGGGGAAACAACCAGACTTCCTACAGTTCTCTCTATCTCGGATATGACACGAGAGCCCTCGCCGACGGGGACACGAATGAAATCGTCATCGGAGCTTCCGCCATCGGGGCGGGAAGCAACTCCGTAACCCTCGGAAACACCTCGATCACGAAGACCATATTGCAGGGGAATGTGGGGATAGGGACGACGAATCCGCAAAGACTTCTTCATGTCAACGGCACAAGCCGATTTGACTCCTATTTACTATTGAACAGCGGGGAAACAAATTCAGGATTAATTGGATCTTCTGATCTTATCGGAACTACAGGGGGGGCATCAGACGATGTGACGTTGAGATCAGCCTCAGACATTTATTTTCGCGTTAGCAATTCGGCAGCACTTGGAGCAATGATACAGGCAACTTCCGGGAATGTGGGGATAGGGACGACGACTCCGGGGGCAAAACTGTATGTAAATGATAATAGTGTGGATATTTCAAGCGCAAGCCGATTTCTGACCGTCAGCGACCTTAAAACTTCAGGAACGTTGACAGGCGATCATTACGCAGTTTCATTTAGGGCTAATGCTACAAATTATTCAAATCAAAATGGACATGCCCTAAATTTATGGGCACTTGATGGTGTTGTTACGAACCCGGCAGGATATACCGCTACTTCAATAACCGGAGTAAGAGGTTACGTAATCGGAACTCATACATCAGGAACGGTAAATAATGCTTATGGAGTAGTGGGAAATATTGAACAGCAAGGATCAGGAGGGACAATCTCTGATGCGCGAGCTTTATATGCGCGTGTTTCTGCCACAGGCACCGTGACAAATAGCTATGGACTGTATATTGATTCAATCGGAGGCACAAACACTTGGGGCGTTTATCAATATTCTTCTTCAAATAAAAACTATTTCGCTGGCAATGTCGGCATCGGGACGACTGCCCCGGGCTACAAACTCGAAGTATATACCGGAACAGCGACGGGTTATGTCGTCACTTCTGACGGAACTTGGGGAAGCACTTCCGACGTACGGATGAAAAAAGATATCGAGTCCATGGATTCCGCGCTCGACAAGGTGATGGCGCTTGATCCGGTGACTTTCCACATGAAGAGCGAGGATAGTTCCGACCCTCTCCATGCCGGGTTCATCGCGCAGGACGTGGAAAAAATTTCACCGGAACTTGTTTCCACCAACGCTAGCGGATACAAAGGTTTGAGCTATGCCATGTTCACGCCGATGCTCACAAAGGCGATACAGGAACAGCAGGCGATGATCAACGAACAAGGATCAACGATCAGCGACCAGCAGTTGCAAATTGAAAGCCAGTCAACCAGCGTAGCGGAACTGCAGACGGCGGTGAATGATAAATTGAATATAGTCGGTACGGCGATCAGCGACCAGCAGTTGCAAATTTCAACTCTCCAATCTCAACTTGCCGATGCTGAAACAAGGCTCACTGAAAGCGAAAATAATCTGCTCGCTTTTGAAACATCGGTGAACGATACTTTGGGCGCCATGATCGAAACGGAAAAAACACTCACCGCGCGGGTGTTTGACCACGAAGATCGTATCAAGGATCTTGAGGACAAATTGGCGACAATGACTGTCACGGCAGGCGGGGAGATTCCGGAGAATATCGTGACAACCGACGAAGACGGAAACGTGAAGCTCGCCGGATTGTTCGAAGCCAAAGTTGTCCAGGCTGAAAAAGTGAAAGCGGATGAAACGGTGGCGGGAGCCTATTCGGTGAAAAACGACGAGGACGCGCCAACAGTGGGAGACGGAACTGTTCTTTCAGTAAAAAAAGATGATGACAATGACGGTTGGGATGATATCACGAAAGTAGACGGAAAAAGCGCGCGTGTGGAGACTGCGGCGGTGACGGAAACAGCCAAAATCTTCGTGAGCTTCGAGGGCGATCCCGGGAGCCGCTATTGGATCGAAAAAATCCGCGATGCGGAAACAGGGAGGCTCACGGGAGAATTTTCAGTAAACGTTTTGGAAGCTATTGCACAAGACATCAAATTCAGTTGGTTTATCGTGGAGGAGAAGTAAATTTTGAATTTTGAAATTTAAGTTAAAAAAATCCATTATTTCCTATATGCAAGCCAATATAAAAAATATCGGATTTCTTGGAGTAACTCGGAATAAGGGTCAAGACAAAACTTCCGTGAAACATTTTTATTGGCTTCTATAAAAGAAATAATGGGATGAATTATTGCAGTCGTGAAAATAGCAGGAGGAAGGGGGTCTTTAAGGATAATGAAATTGCCGGAAAATCAATTGAGGATTGATGGGCAGTATGCGCCTAAAAAACTTCCAAGATTTTATTAAGTTGAAATAAAATAGTTGATTCCCATATCCCTAAAATAAACCAAAAGCACGTTCAACTAACTATAAAAAAAATGCTACAATATATACAAGAAAATAAAATTTCATCTTTCGGGAAAATGAAAACAAAAAGACAATTGATATTATTGCCGGTTGTCTGTGCCATGGCGCTGTTCTTTTTTGCGTCCGCGCGTCCGGCAAGCGCGGCGACTTATTATGTCTCAACGACAGGAGATGATGGTAATCCGGGAACCCAGGCGGAGCCTTTCGCGACCATCCAGCACGGGGCGGACACCGCCACTGCCGGCGATACGGTCATTGTCGAAGACGGAACTTACGCGGACTCGTCCACCCAGACTGACGGCGACTACGCCGTATACATCACAACCAGCGGTTCAAGCGGGTCGCCAATCACAATTCAAGCCGAAAATAATCTGGGGGCGGTCATCGATGACTCCGGTTTTTCTGAATTTGGAATCGGCTTTGCGACTGGGGTTCACCACATAGTCATACAGGGTTTTGAAATCAAAAATTATACATATTCCGGAATCAAGGGGGACGGCTATGTTTCATCCGGAGACGAGATCCATGACATTACCATTTCCCGGAACCAGATTGACAACATCGCGAGGGATGATTTGAATCCGGATACGACCTCAAGGACTGGAATCACCGCCCCCGCCCATTCCTATAATTTCACGATCGACTCGAACACTTTGAACGACATCGGCCGGACGGACGCGGCAGGCTCGCATATCGACCACGCCATATATCTTTTCGGGTACGGCCATACGATCACCAACAACGTTTTCTATAATGACTATTCCGGATGGATGGTAGACATATCCGACGATGGAGACACCAGTGGTTCGCAAAACATCCAAGTCTCCAACAACACTTTTTCCGGAGTGGCTTGCGGCGACGGCGAGTCGGGGCAAATCATCATCGAAAATCACTCAAACGATCAGGTGACCAATGTGATTATATCCAACAACATTTCCTACGGGTCGATTGACTCCCTGGTTTACTGGTATTCAAATAGTTATACTGCGACCTCGGCATATATCCGGAACAACACTTCGACCGAATCGGCGATCGATATCAATTATCCTTCCGGCGCGATCACCCGTTCCGAAAACCAGCTTGATATCACCGACACGCTCTTTGTCGACTCGGGAAACAATGACTATCACCTCGCCGACGCTTCGCCGGCTATCAGCCATTCCTATGCCGCGGACGCGCCGGATCATGACCTCGACCAAGTGGGCCGTCCCCAGGGATCGGCCGACGATGATGGGGCTTATGAATATATCCCGGCTGAATCCGACGCCCCCACCTTCACCGTGAACGAAGGCACCGACACCGGCCCCACGCAAACCGACACGATCAACGTGACAGTGACTGACGCGAGTTCCATCACCGCGAGCGAATACGGCTATTCATCTGATTCGACCTGCAACGGATCCGACACCTATGGCAATTCTTTCACGAGCGCCACTGACTTCGCCATATCCGGAAACCATACCGAATATCTCTGCGTCATGGCGACCGACGAATATTCCAACACCGGATACCAACTGGTCGGACAATTGAACACGGACAACACGGCGCCGACCCTTTCTTTCACTGACAATGTGGCGGCGGGCCCTGTCGCTTCGGACACTGTCACCGGAAGTTGGGGAGATGCCAGCACCAAACTTTGGGATTATGACACTGACGGCACTTGTTCCACCAGTTCGGGAGATTACACCAAAACTGATTCCGATTCCATGAACCAGACGGATGAAACCAATAACGGAAAATATATTTGTCTTTATGGGGATGACGCGGCCGGAAACTACGATACGCTTGCGAGCGCGAATGATATCAACGTTGATACGGGAGTGGAATCCGACGCCCCCACCTTCACCGTGAACGAAGGCACCGACACCGGCCCCACGCAAACCGACACGATCAACGTGACAGTGACTGACGCGAGTTCCATCACCGCGAGCGAATACGGCTATTCATCTGATTCGACCTGCAACGGATCCGACACCTATGGCAATTCTTTCACGAGCGCCACTGACTTCGCCATATCCGGAAACCATACCGAATATCTCTGCGTCATGGCGACCGACGAATATTCCAACACCGGATACCAACTGGTCGGACAATTGAACACGGACAACACGGCGCCGACCACCACGGCTAATCCGGAAGGCGGGACCTATGATGAGGCGCAAACAGTGACGCTCACTTGCAACGACAGCGAAGCGGATATTTATTACACCATCGACGGCAGTGATCCGGATACCGGGTCGGATGTTTATGCCGACCCGATCGAAATTTCCGCCGACACTACGCTCAAGTTTTTCGCGAAGGACAGCCTTGGAAACAGCGAAAGTATCAATACGGAAACTTACGTAATTGATCCGGACGCGGCGGAAGACATCAGCATCCCCAAGCCGAAGATAAGGCTCAATGGCGAGACGATCGATATGAAGCCGAAAAAAATATACTGGAGTTCTTCAAAAACTTTTGTGTTCAGGGCGAGCACAAAGGGGATCGAGGACGGGACGGTGAAGATATACGGCGGAAGAAAACTTTTGAAAACGGCGGAGGTTTCTTCAGGCGGCAAATGGAGCCAGCGCGTCAGGGTAAAAAAACAGAAAGTGTACAGATTGAATTTCAAATATTATGACAGTGCCGGCGAGCAGGTGAAGTCATCGGGAGATTTCAAGATCGGGGTGGACAAACACCGGCCTGAATTCACGGATCTTCCGCAAGAGCTCACCAAGCGGCCGGGAGCGAAAATTTGGTGGGAGGCCAAGGACAATGAAGGCGTGGACCGCTACAAGATTGAGCTGGACGGAAAAATTTCCAAAACTACCCGCAAACATTTCTATTTGAAATCGGATATCCGTCTAGGATACCACACCTTGCGCGTGAAAGTTTATGACAAAGCCGGAAACGCCGTTTCGCGGAAAATCCGGCTCCGAATTATATAAGAGCCTGTTCAGAATCTTCGTATTCTGCCGCAAATTCCAAAAAAGAGATTTTTAACAGACTCTGAATGACGGAATGATTGCGTTTGTGCTATAATAAATCAATAGGAGATTTTTTATGAAAGTAGAAGACATAATGACCAAGGAGGTGGTTTCGGTCGATCCAAAAACGAAAATCAGTGAAGTGGCGAAGATGATGATTGATCATAATTTTCGCGGAATTCCCGTGGTTGAGGACGGCGCATTGGTCGGGATGATAACTGAAAACGACTTTCTTACCCGGGATTTTGAGAAATTGCATATCCCGTCGCTCATAAAAATTTTGGAAGATCTTAAAATTTCCAAGTATTTCCCGGAGAAAGCTGGTAATTTGAAAGAGATCTTATCGGCTGACGCTTCCTCCATAATGTCGATTGACGCGGTCACGATCCGGCCGGATGAAAAGGTGACCAACCTTATCAGGCTTATCCAGGAAAAAAAAGTCAACCCTATTCCCGTCGTGGATGAAAACAAAAAGTTGCTTGGGATAGTCAGCAAGGCGGACGTGTTGGGTCTGGTCGGAAAATTTCGGGAAGAAGAAGTTGATTTCATCGCAGGAGAGAAAAAATAAAAATAATTTAAAACAGAATATGGATCCGAAGAGAAAAAAAATCATTCCTGCCGGGAGAAGATATCTGCAACAAGGTTTTTTTTATAATTTCTTTTATAACCTTAAAAATAAAAAAATGCCGGACATAAAAAGTCTCTTTAAGCCAAAAAAAATGGAAAATAACAAACAAAGAAAAATCGATCAAACTGTGGCCAGTGCCACACAAGGTTTGGGAGACCAGTTCGCCCTGATTTCCCGCAAGGAAGTTGCCGCCTGGAAAGCCTACCTCATCGTCCTTTTTGTGGGAGGGTTTTTTGCAGCCATCATATTCACTGCCATGAACAGCTGGTATGTCGGCATCAAGGCGGATAATCCGCCGGTGATCATGTCGGTGGTGACGGATACGGATGCGCGGAAAGCCGGCGATGAATATACCGACCACATCTTGCTCGACACGGGAACGAAAGCGGCGGTGGCGGTGCAGGCGATTGCCACTTATGACAGTGCCAAGGTGCAAATTGTTTCGATCGACGATTCAACCTCGGATTTTCCCTATGAGGTAAAAAATGAGGATGATAGCGAAAACGGAAAAATTTTTGTGGCGCTTGGGAAGCCGACCCCCGGTGTGAATTCCATAACGGCTAAGGTTGTCGATATCACCGTGAAAGCCCTCACTGATTTTTCCGGAAGCGCGCTCACCCTCAAATTTGATTCGACGGCAGCCGTAGACGACTCGGCGGCTATTGAAGATGATGGGAACGGGACCAACATCCTCACGCAAGTGAAAAACGTCGTCACCAGCCCTTCCGTGACGGATAGCACGCCGCCGATAGTTTCAGGAGGATCGCCAAGCGGAACTTTATCTTCCGGAACAGCCTCAACCACTTTGCGGGTGCTCACCAACGAAAACGCGACTTGCAAATATGGCGAAACAAAAGACAATGCTTACAGCTCAATGGCGAATGACTTCACAAATACCGGCGGGAAAAATCATACGAGCAGTTTGACCAGCTTGGAAGACGGCCAGGCCTACAAATATTACGTCAGGTGCAAAGACACGGCCGGCAATGTCAATGACAGCGATTACACAGTGAGCTTTTCCGTGGATTCAGGGGGTGGATCCAAAACAGGCGACGGCCCTGCCATAACCAAATCCTCGCCTAGCGGAGAGTTGGCGGCCGGAACAAAATCCATCACCTTGAAAATTGCGACCAGTGTCAATGCCACTTGCAAATATTCCTCCTCGTCCGAAACTAGTTATTCCTCGATAAAGAATACTTTCTCCAAAACAGGCGACAAAGTTAGCAGCACCAAAATTGACGGTTTGGAGAATGGCCAGAGCTATAACTATTACGTAAGATGCCAGGACGGAAGCGGGAACGCAAACACGAGTGACTATGTAGTGAGCTTTTCGGTGGCGGGGGGTTCAGGAGACACAACACCGCCGACCATGAGCGATCCTTCGCCTTCTGGGTCTCTTCCGGCCGGCACGACGGAAGCCACTTTGCAGATCCACACCAACGAGGACGCAACTTGCAAATACGGAACAAGCTCTCTGCTCTACAATCGTTTGACCAATACTTTTTCAACGACGGGAGGAAAAGACCATTCAACTAAAGTGGATGTTGAAAGTGGAAAGAGCTATAAGTACTATGTCCGCTGCCAAGATGAAAGCGGAAACGCCACGGCCGGGTTTGTGCTTATCAGTTTCAATGTGGGGAAATAGCAACGAAAAGGCCAAAGTTGTTGACTTTATGCTTCATCGCTTTAGTCTTTGGAATTTAGCCTTTAAACCTAGAAAAAAGAGCCTTCCCGGACTCTTTTTTTCGTGATATAATCCAAGAAAGGCAAAAGCCCAATTTTTTTGGTATGCAAAAGCTAAAACACCTAAAACAAAAACTGACATTCAAGCTGAAAATATTCTTCGTCGCTTTTTGGTATGCTTTCCGTCATCCAAAACGCTTTTTTCGCGCGGTTCGGGAATCTCTCCTAACATTCAATGTTCGGAGTGTCCTAACATTGAATGTTTGGAAGAAAGCCGCCAAATGGTGTTGGGCGACTCTGCCGAGAAGAATTGTTTCTTCGATTCTGATCGTCCTTTTCATCGTCGCCCCCATCCAATTCCTCTTTTTCCGCAATGTTGCCAAAGCCGCCTGGTGGGATGATAATTGGGCTTATCGTCAAAAAATATCCCTCACCAACTCCACCGGAGCCGATCTCACCGATTTCCAAGTTTCCATGACTGTTGATACGGCCTCTCTCATCACCGCCGGAAAAATGACTGGAACCTGCTCGGACATGAGATTCACCTCGAACAACGGCCAACAACTCGACTACTGGATCGAAGAAAACAACCCCGGTTGCGGAAACGCCGCCACCAAAATCTGGATCAAAGTCCCCAAAGTCTTCAATGGAACCAACGCCACCTCTATATATATGTATTACGGAAACTCGAGTGCCACTGCGAGCCAAAACGGAAGCGATGTATTCCCATTCTTCGATGATTTCAACAATTCTGCTTTGGATGTCAGCAAATGGACCGCCACCGGAAGCTATTCCATTTCCGGAGGAGCCCTCACCACCACTACTGGAGCGGTCTATACCAAAAACACCGCCACCGATGGAGCGCAGAATTATGTTTATGAAACCAGGCGCAAATGGACAGGAACTGGTGTGAGCTACTCTGGTCTTAATATTGCCAATACGCAACGAACCTATGGTAGCAATAGCCCAGCTAGAAAACTTGTTTACTTCGACACTTCTATGTCTAATAGTTTAGTCGCTGCTTTTGGTGCGGATGGTTCTGTCAGTAGCTACAATATTGTTAGCGGAACTAATCAGTATAATGCAACTTTTGATAACTATTATGTCGATGGTTTTTCAGTCGATGCCAGCTATGTGCGTTTTTATCACAATCGGTCTCAAACCAATCCTTATGCAGGGACCTGGACTGACGCACCGTATTTATGGTTGGGTTATTTCTTGGGTTCTGGCTCGGGGACAGCAGATATAACTGATTTGGTAACCGACTGGGTACTTGTCCGCAAATACGCCTCCACTGATCCCACCACTTCTGCCGGATCTGAAGAAACCGGTCCCGGACCGATTGCCTACTGGCGCTTCGACGAAGGGCAGGGGACGACGGCCGAGGACGCAACAGTGAACAACAACGACGGAGCCATTTCCGGCGCCACCTGGAAACCGGAGTCGGAATGTGTGAGTGGGAAATGTCTGAGCTTTGACGGCACAAATGATGTTGTGACGGTCGCTTCCACGGCAAACAACATCCAAACGGTATCTTTTTGGGCAAGAGTGAATTCAACCAGCACCACGGAACAACTTATTGACCTCAACGGCACCGACTATATCCAATCCGTTTCAGGAGCCATCACAGCCAATAGTTTTGGAACAGAAACCGTATATGTTGATGGAAAAACAGGAACGGCTATCACCGCCAACAAATGGCACTATATTACTGTTACCACAACCGGAGGTTTGACGGGATCAGCCATCAAAATCGGCCAAGTTTCAACAAACTACGGGCAAGCATCCATCGACGAAATGAAGTTCTATTCTTACGCCCGCACGGCCGACCAGATAAAGCAAGACTATAACGCCGGACTAGCCGGCATGGCGACGAACACCGGCTCATCTGTTTCGGTCGGAGGCGAATCCCCTAAATGGATGACGGACGGGCTTGTCGGCCACTGGAAAATGGACGAATTGAGCGGAACCACCGTTGAGGACGTTTCCAAGAACGGAAATGACGGCACACTCACGAACGCTCAAGAGTCAGGAACGTCGGACGCAAGCGGAAACACAACAACAACTATGGTCGACACGGACGGATCATCTCTTTCCTCCTCTGATGATGCCTATAACAACATGATTCTTTATTTCACCGCCGCCTGCGGATCGATCACGAGTGGCACCGAACGCACCATCACGGACTACACTGGCTCCACCAGAACCTTCACCGTGGCGACCCTTGCAGACACACCCAATTCCTGCGCCTATGAAGTGAGGCACCAGACCGGAGGGAGATTTGGAAATGGGTTGGGTTTTGGGGGGGATAATGATTATTTAAGAAAGGCTCATAACAGTACATTCGATTTCAATGGGGAAGCGACTTTCGCCATGTGGATCAATCCTAGTGCTGATGGATTGAGTCCATCATGCCATTTAGGGCAACTTATTGGCAAGCATAGTACCGGCGGTTGTAGTTATGATCAGTGGGCAATAGGGTATTCGTACCATACTACTTCCTGGTATAGCAAAAAGATAGTCGTCAGTTTTGGTACTGGGTCATCTTATCCTTTTTACTACAGTAATTCGCAAGTATCTCAAAATCAGTGGACGCATGTAGCTGTCACGATCAGGAACAACAAAATAGCAGTATATATAAATGGGAGAAGTGATGGATTTGTAAATTATTCCAGTAAAGAAATTAGCCAAACATTAGCAAATAACGTTTACGACTTGATGATCGGAAGAACGGAAGCCGGTTATTTTCAAGGTGAGATGGATGATGTTCGTATCTACAATCGAGGTCTTTCACCCGATGAAGTTTTGCAACTCGCTGAATGGGGCCCGGGTCCGGTGGGGTGGTGGAAGATGGATGACAACGTTTCCGGAAATTTGCAAACAATTGTGGATTCATCGGGGAATGGAAACAACGGCACGACCAACTGGGGCGCGAATGCGAGCGGAATGGACTGCACCCAGCAGGGGAAATACGGAGGAACATGCAAGTTTGATAATGTGGATGATTACGTCAATGTTGCTGATTCAGACAGTCTTGATGCCGGAGGATCTTTGACTTTGGAAGCTTGGGTTAATTTCGATGAATATTCAGACTACGAGACTTATATTTTCAAATACGATTCGTATTTTTTAGGCAAGCGGCAGGATGTGAACAAATTTTATTTTAATGTCTACAGCCCAGGCCAGAGTTGGAGTGCGTATACGATTAACACAGATGAGTTGAGTTCGGGCGATGAGGGCGAGTGGTTTCATCTGGCTGGAGTATTTGACCAAGCGGCCGGTAAGAGCAGGTTATATATAAACGGTATCCTGGACAAAGAACAGTCTGTTTCCGCAAAAGGTATTGCCAAGAATTCCAATGATGTCCAAATGGGTCATGCTACTGGTTGGAGCAGTAGCTGGTATGCAAATAGTTCTCTCGATGACGTCCGTGTCTATAACTACGCTAGGACTTCGAAGCAAATCATCGAAGACATGAACGCCGGGCATCCGATCGGGGGCAGTCCGGTGGGTTCGTCTATCGCTCATTGGAAGTTTGATGAGGGTAACGGTGGAACAGCATATGATTCAAGCATAAACGGCAATAATGGAAATCTCGGTATTGGATCCTCCGCGCCGACTTGGACGAACTCCGGAAAATTTGGAAAGGCTTTGAGTTTCGATGGGAGCAATGATTATGTGGATACAACGGACATGAGCACTGTCGAATTGTCGGACGTCACCCTGTCTTTTTGGGCAAAAGTAAGCAACACCACGGAAGACCATGGTTTTATATACAAAGGAACGCATAGTACAAATCAGCCTCTGATGATATGGTTTGATGATACGGCTGGAAGTGCTGATAAGGGGTCGGGCAACACAAATTGTATTTCCGTTTTGACTTTCGATGGATCAACTCAACATTGGGTTGCTACACCGACTAACAGCATAAATGACACAAACTGGCATTATGTTGGAGTTGTGATTAACCCGACTAATAAAAAAATAGAAGTTTATATCGATGGCATTCTCAGCGAATCGAATACCAAAACATGGAATGGTATTCAAAACACCAGTACAGCGATAAGATTTGGCAACTCTAATCCAGCTAATTCAGCAGTTGCGCTAAGCGGGATGATGGACGAAGTGAAAATATATAATTCCGCTCTCACTCCTGATCAAATCGCCATTGATATGAACCAAGGAAAATCTCTTGTGCTTGGAGGACAAACCGCCAACAACAACGGTACGGCCGTCACCGGCGCCGCCGCCGAATACTGCGTTCCTGGCGACACTTCTCCCTGCAACCCGCCGGTGGGGGAATGGAAGTTCGATGAAGGAGCCGGAGGCACTGTGAAAGACACAAGCGGGAATGGAAACGACGGAACATGGAGCGGAACGGGGTCGCATTGGACGGTGGACGGATACGCAAACAATGCGGGGAGTTTCAACGGGAGTGATGATTATGTTTGGGTTCCTCCTATAGGCAGTCTTACGACTAACTTTTCATTTAGCGCTTGGGTAAAGAGAACGGTTGGTGGAGTTTGGCATAGTGTATATTCAAATGGATCAACAGGTGATTATTGGAGAGTCGCGATTAGCAGTGATAATAAACTTAATTTTGTAAAAAACGGGGGAACCGATAGTTATTCAACAGACACCATCCCGCTAAATCAATGGACGTATATAACTGTGATAAAGAATGGCGATAGTGATACAAACTTATCGTTCTATATTAATGGGAAACCAAGCGGAACAGCTTCGGTCGGTGCTATTAGCAATGCTCCTGCCACCAACGCGTATGTAGGTGCTAGAAATGATCAGTTGTATAAATTTAATGGCTCGATAGATCAAGTCAGTGTTTTCAACTACGCCCGCAGCGCGGCGCAAATCGCCTGGGACTATAACCGCGGGAAGCCCGTCGGGTGGTGGAAAATGGACGAAGGGCAAGGCGACAAGGCGTATGATTCTTCGGGAAATGGCAACACCGGGACGCTCACTTCGATGGATCCGGCGACGGATTGGGTGGATGGGAAATTTGCGAAGGCTTTGGATTTTGATGGGAGTGATGATCGGGTAGAAGATACCAATACTTCACATTTCAATTTCGGCACTGGTAGCTTCTCTGTTGGCTTTTGGGTAAAGTTTGGGGCAAATGCGACCACGATGTTTCCTGTATCCAAGGGACAAGAGGCTTATGCAACTGCGGGATACAGATTCATGTTTATGGGAACCGGCAATCAGCATCTTTATTTTTATGCTGGAGATGGGATAAACAATGTTGAGTCCGATGTTGGTGATTTATCCGCTATTAAATCAAATTGGAATCATTATTTTGCAACTTTTGAAGGAACAACGAAGCAGGCTAAAGTATATTTGAATGGTGTATATAAGAATCAACAAACAAACGCATCCATTGGAAGCATAGACAATAATTACAAATTTACCGTCGGTGCTCGCTCAAATGGCTCCTATAATTTCCAAGGCCAAATCGACGATGTCCGGATATATAATTATGCATTGACAGCGGAGCAGGTGCGGCAGGTTATGAACGAAGGAAGCGCGGTGAGATTTGGAGAATAGTCAAGATGGGCCTACTCCCCAGATTCTTGCAGGGCGATTTTTCGATAAGCAAATATATTTTTACGTTTATTTAGCTGACGGGTCGGGGAGTCTCTAAATCTCTAACACATCCGATTTAACATTAAATGTTGATTGATTATTCCGGTAAGCTTTTCATTGCGACATCTGCATTGCAATTCCCATGGCGGCGAATACCCAGCGATTACTGCTATTGCCTCTCATCCAACAATTATCCAGTTCGAATATATTTTTAGTCAGTCCCTGCATTGGCTCAATTGTAACAGAACATTCTTTGTAATCATTAATATTTCTGATTGTCAGTATTTCCCCTATCATCCGTTTTCTGGATTCGGATTTGTTCATGTTTTTTCTGGGTTTCGTCACCAATTGAATCCGGTAATTCTTCTTCATATTGAAATACATACCTTGATCGTCCGCTTTACTGTCCATGAAAACTTTTCTGATGATGCCTGTATATTTTTCCACCTCCGCCTCCATTTTCTTGGCTTCGTTGCCAGAGTTGGGCATCCATCGGAAAACTCCGATTGCCGGTATTTGGTGAGAAACGATACAGGATGTTCAATGCCCGTAAATCGATTGTTCTAAGTTGAGGATTATCTCAAAAATTCTATACTCACTGCAGATTTTTCAAGATTTTCGCCACGAAAGCGATTTTTGGAATAAGTTCTAATTGTATCCCGATTTTAGTCCACGCACTTGAATTTTAAATTAATTTTGTTAAAATAATATAAATATTGGAATGTATTACAAAAAAATCAAAATAAGATACATTGTCCTCGGAGTAACTATCTTGGCGGTATTTATAATTCACCGTAATTTTGTTCACTCCCAATCCACCCCTGCGGTATTTTTCGAAAATGCCTCTTCTTCCAACTCCGAAACCCAAACAACGGCAAGTATAAAAGTTAAACTTTCTGCTTCATCATCCCAAATAGCAAAAGTGGACTATCAAACCTCTGGAGGAACAGCGTATTACCTTTCCGAGGGAACTGGAAAAGACTATGAATTTGCAAAAAACACCCTCACTTTCAACCCCGGAGAAACAGAAAAGACCATAAACATCACCATCATTAACGATACCATCAATGAAACTGATGAAACCTTCAATCTTACCCTCTCCAATCCCCAAAATGCTCATTTAGGAATCAATACAAATCATAGCTATACCATTCTTGATGATGATCGGGCCGCCCTCATAAGCGTAAAAGACTCTCCTTACAATGCTAAAGGAGATGGAATAACCGATGATACTGCTGCCATTCAAGCAGCTTGCGATGCGGCCTACACGGCTGGAGGGGGATCTACGGGAAAAGGAGCAGTAGTAGTGTTTCCGGAGGGAACGTATATTGCTAAGAGCGTCCGTATTCGGGATAACGTGACTTATGAAGGCTATGGAGCAACGCTCAAGGTTCCGCCGATGTCGGGCAATTGGGTATCTTCAATGGTGACGCCATTTAACGGAACTTATGGTTATTATGGCTATAATAATACCGTAGATTCAAAACCCTTAATTATAAGAGGCCTTACTATCGATGGAAATAGTCAGGAACAAGGACCGTATACAAGTTATGAGCTTGAACACAATGCCTCGATTTCAATTTCGGCAAAATCGACCTCCCAAGGCAGGTTAAGGGTATATATCGAAGACTGCTACCTGAAAGATAACACTGCAGACGGTATAAGTTCTTACATTAATACAGATGTTACAGTCTATAATGTAATCGGCCATAATCTCTGGCGAGGAGCTATTCAATTTGGTTCGGACAAATGGCGAAACTACCGTCTCAAAGTAAGGAATTTCACAACTATTGGAGACAGAGATAAAACAGGAGTCCACTCTGAACCTCTAAGCGATCATCCGGAAATTGCACCTTCACAAATATCATTTGAGGACATGAATCTTTTGAAAGGCGGTTATATCACTTACAGTGCGGAAAAAGGTAATACTGTTAATATTAAAAAAGTATTTAGCAATTATCCCTTTTCTTTTTCTGGGCAAGGAAAAATATCTCTCACAGACTCGAAAATTATTGTCGGAAAGTCGAGCCATACGAATATTTTAGCAACCGAAGATTTCACAGCTGATAATACCGAGTTTCTTTATTCAGAGCAAAACGAAGCAACCGAGGCAGATCGAACTTTTAATATATATTATGCGCCCTATTGTCAATGGATCGGCGGAAAATGTTTTAAAAATCTGGAAAATAAAAGCGCTATTTTCAACAATTGCCGCTTCAAGACAGATGATACGATTGATGACAGTGATCTGGTCTATGGCATCAATACATCCACAAACGACCTAGAGGCCAATAATAGTGTGACAATTAATGGCGGTTACGCACAAGGTAAGATTGATAATTTCTTCAGTACCAGTACCTCCTTCAGCGGTATAACCTGGAATCTAAACAATTTCAACCTTAAAAACGGCTCTGTATTTCGTTGCAATGGAGGAACAGTTAATTATGATATTGCTGTTTGGGTTCCGAAAGCCGATGTCACCAACATCTTTGGTGCGGATAACTCCTGGGAACAGTTTTTTTCCAATCCGACTTCGGACGAAATATTTTTCCAGGAAGATCTCATTAATCTTGTAAATTCCTCGACAATAGCCAGCAACCTAAAAACATCTCTCATTAATCTCTATCAAACCAGACTTGCTGAATCTGACTGGAACTACGAAAAAGCCTTTTGCCGTGTCAATCAACAGGGGAATATCTACAAGGATGCCTATGGAACAATTCTGCTAAACAAAAACACCACCGTTCCCGCCACCATACGCAACACCACTACCGGCCTCAAGGAAAATATCACTGTTCCCAACGAAAACACCTATTCCAACCAAAAAACACAGCTGGATGAATCAGCCAACAAGATTGCTACCGGCACGGGGTCAACAGCTGGTGTCGAGGGCAACACATACCAAGGCAACCGTCTCATCCTCGGCGCCAATCCTCCTACCTCAACCACTAATTGCCTCATAAACGACATATATAGATTAAAAACCCCAATTTCCGGCCAAACCCATGAATGGAAATGCACCGATCCGGGTTATGGAACCAACCCAGCCACCTGGGAGGCTCAAAGTACAGTGAACCCAATCGCATATATCTCCGACTATCCTCAAGATGTAATAGAAGATAGCTCCCTCGCCCTCACTCCACAAGGCACCAATGTCACCAGCTACAAATACAAGCTGGATGAAGGATCCTGGAGCAATGAAACCCCTATAGCAAGCAAAATCAATCTTTCAAACCTTTCCAATGATTCCCATACAATATCAATAATTGGAAAAAACAGCTCCGGCGCTTGGCAAGATCAATCTCGTGCCACTACTTACTACTTCCTATCCCAAAAAGACTCTGATCCTCCCGCTGGAATCGCAAGAATCAACGAAGGTTACAATTTTACTGATAACAATCAAGTCACTCTCACCATGGAAACCACCGATGCCCATGATGTCACCGAAATGAAAATCTCCAACGTTAATAATTTCCAAAACGCCCAAACTTATCCCTATTCCCATACCAAAGACTGGACCCTCGACAACACCAAAGGCAACCAGCTGGTCTATGTATGGTTCAAGGATGAAAAAGGCAACTGGACACCTGATCCTGCCATTGACCAGATATATCTTACCAAGGAAGGCTACACAGCGGCTGACATAAACCAAGACACCCAAGTCAACCAAGCTGACTTCGATATCCTGAAATCCGATTTCCTGAAACTAACAGCGAACCTAGGAAACCCCCGTTCCGACATCAACCAGGATGGCCAATGCACAGTGAAAGACCTTGGTATTCTCATGAGTGGGTGGGGGAAATAAAATCATATAAAATGTAAAATACATGGCATAAAAAACAAAATGAACAGTAAAAAAACTAAAACCATCATTGTCGTAGCCATACTTTTTTTCGGCATGAAAATATCCGCCGCTCATGCAGAAGATGGCCTCGTTGCCCACTGGGATTTTCATGAGGGATCGGGGGTGGTTCTTCATGATGTGAGCGGGAATGGAAATGACGGGACGATTCAAGGGTCAATTTGGGAAAGTGGTCCATCTGGCGGCAGCTCTTTGTCTTTTGATGGGAGCAATGATTACGTAGAAATTCCGGATTCATCCAGCCTTGATCTTTCTTCTTCGCGATCATTTGCTATCTCAACTTGGGCATACGTCGAAGATAATTCAGCGCAACCGGGATCGGTCTTTGATTATTTGATCTCTAAAAGCGGACTCTCTCTTCATTGGAGAAATGATCAAAAGAAATTGGTTTTTACTGTGTCGTATACTGAAGACGGAACTACCTACAAGGGCGGTACTACATGCGATTACGCATTGCCCACCTCACAATGGTCGCGGATTGCCATGACGCTGAGTCCCACCAGATATATACGGCTGTATGTCGATGGAAATATTGTGTGTACGGGGTATATCCCAAGAGGTAGCACTTTTCTCACCGATAGCGGCCGCCTTGTTCTTGGTGGGCTTTCCCCGACCGACACAACCGGGAAATTTTTCAAAGGCAGATTATCCGGTCTCAAGATGTACAATCGACAACTTTCTGACGATGAAATAAGAATTGATGCGGGAAAAGAGTCATTCAAGCAGAAGCTTAAAAATCTTATTTTCTGGACGGGAAATGCACACTATCAAGGTATGACATACAGCGAGTTGGATAAATTGGATAACTCGCCTTTTGATGTTGTAACAATGCCTCTTTTCTCCGGGGATACTTTTCGCACGGCAGACATTTCAAGTTTTCAGGCAAATATTGATGCTATAAATAGACAAACGAAAGAAATATGGCCCAAGATCTGGATGTCGCGGCTGGCGGGATATTGTGACGAAAGCTATGACACAACTTTCAGTTGCGGATGTAAATATACTCAGCCAACCAATCCAATATCAGAGTTTGACAAGTATATTGCCGGCAATTCTTACTACGCTCTTGATGCGGGAGATCAGGCGTTGGAAGATTTTTTGAAGATGTATTCGCTTGGACTCAATTTAAGCAAGAGCACAGGTGCCTCCGGAATTTCGGTTGATCCTGAAACTTATGGCCAGGATTGTGCTTATTCAGTCGGTTATATCGGCAGTAAAAAGGGTATTTCTAAGGATGAAGTAATTTCCAAATTGTCAAATATTGGGTCGCGGATGGCCGATATAACCAACGATATTTTACCAAACGCGAAAATTCTTTTTGCTTTTTCAAAACTGGATAACACAAATCTCTCCTATGCTAATATTATAAAAGGCATGCTTCAGCGAGCCAGTGAAAAGGGCTATACATTTACAATCATTGATGGTGGAGAACAAGTGCATTATTACCATCCCTCGCTGTTTTCCCTTGATTATCAATTGGCTGAACGCGATAAGGCGGTGGCCTCGTATCTCTCGCAGTATCCAAATTACGAGCTGGGAGCAACGCATTCTCTTGCCCTTTCTACGGGCTATACTTCAAGCGATTATGTTTATCCAATTGAAGTTTACACGCTGGAGGATTTCAGGCCGCTAATCAAAAGACTTTTCGATAATTACGAATATGTTTGGATATATGATTGGGATAGGTATAATGATTTCATTCCATCTTCCGACCAAGCAAAGTTTCCGACAAGTGACATGGTTCAATACCGAACTCTTATGCAATCAATGTTTTGTGGGAATGATGTTTGCGATAGCAGTCGTGGAGAAACAGAAGCAAGTTGCGCTGTGGATTGTTCCGCAGGTACATTTTCCGCGGGAGATCTCAATCAAGATTACAAAATTAATTCAACAGACCTTGACATTCTTAAATCAGATTTTCTGAAACTTGCCGCAGCTCTCACCAATTCCCGGAGCGACATCAACTCCGACGGGCAATGCACGGTTCGCGACTTGGGAATATTGATGAGCAACTTCGGCAAATAGTCGAAGGCTCAACCTTCGGAAACCGGAAGGTTGAGCCTTCGAGATCCCGATACCTCATGAGCAATTGGGGGAAATAGAAATGAAAAGACTAAAGTTTTTGACTTAAACAAAACTCTGTGTCCAAAAAATCAGACAGACCATTTAGCGCTTTGAGTTTGGCTTGGGAGATGGGCTATACAATTGCTGTTCCGATTGTGGTTTTTGCGTTGTCAGGAAGATACGCCGACAAAAAACTGGAAACCAGCCCTTGGTTTTTGCTCGGTGGCATCTTGCTTTCAACCCTTTTGAGCTCCTGGCTCATTTGGAAAAAAACACTGGACATAATCGGGAAATAGAGATATAATAGCCAAGTAAAGGATCGCTTTGAGACAGGCAGGTTTTTTTATTGGAAGAGTATTAAAATTTCCGATGAATATTTCTATCGCCGCAGAACCAATTTTTCATATTTTCGGATTTCCAGTGACCAACACGGTACTGGTGACTTTGTGTATCAGTTTGCTGATCATTGTCGCATCATATATCCTGAAATCGCGAATCCGACTTGTTCCCAAGGGCTTTCAAAATACCGTAGAATTGGTGCTGGAAGCCCTTTTGGATTTGATCGATTCTGTTACTCAAGACAGAAAGCAAAGCAAGAAATTTTTCCCGATTGTGGCGACTATTTTCATTTTTGTGATCCTCACCAACTGGGTTGAGCTTGTTCCGGGATTGGGAACAATCGGCCTTCATGAGGTGCATGGCGAAGAAATGGAGCTGGTTCCCTTCATCCGCAGCGGTTCCGCCGATCTCAATCTCACTCTTGCGATTGCAATTGTGAGTGTGTTTTCAGCTCAAATCCTTGGAATTGCGGCGATTGGAGCAACGAAATACGCCAAAAAGTTTTTTGTAAGTCCTTTTCACAAGCCATATGTAGTTGGAACTTTTGTAGGGCTTTTGGAAATCGTTTCCGAAGTGGCGAAGGTTATTTCTTTTTCTTTTCGGTTGTTTGGAAATATTTTTGCGGGAGAAGTGCTTCTTATGGTGATGCTGTTTCTCGCCCCGTATTTCATTCCGCTCCCGTTTTTGTTTTTGGAACTGTTCGTTGGATTTGTGCAGGCTCTTGTATTTTCCATGCTGACATTGGTATTTTTCAAGATGGCGACAACGGAAGCGCATTAGTAAATTTTCAATTTGAAATTTAAAGTTAATTTTAAGTGAAAAAATTTAAAATTTAGATATTTTCTCATTCATTTCGAATTTCAAATTCATAATTCAAAATTTTAATTCTCGTTTCTATTACTTCTCCGACTCTAAAAATATCAATCAAAGTCGATTGAAGGGGTAAAAACGATAAAATTTATGGCAGTTGATCCAAGTATGGCGCAGGAAACGGCGCAAGCGGCTGTCGGGATCTTTGGAGATCTCGCGGCAACCAAGTCTGTGGCGGCGGCGATGGCGATCGGCATCGGCGCGTTTGCTCCGGCGCTCGCAATCGGAAAATTGGCTTCGAAAGCTCTTGAAGCGATCGGGCGCAATCCGGAAGCGGCTCCGAAGATTCAGACCGCTATGATCCTTGCGATCGCGTTTGCAGAAGCCATCGCGATTTATGCGTTGGTAGTGGCGCTTATTATAAAATTTGTCTAAATCGCACAAATCGAACGCGGATTTTTGACAGATCGCACGCAGATTACACAGATTAAGAAATTTGTGTAATCTGTGCCAATCTGTTTGTAATTAGTGTAAAATTTGTTTTAACTATGTCCGAGCTATTAACCAAATTAGGCGTTGATTGGAAGCTATTAATCGCGCAGATTATCAACTTTTTGGTACTTCTTTTCGTACTGTATAAATTTGCCTACGGGCCGATTGTGGCGATGCTTGAAAAGCGCCAGAAAAAAATCGAAAAGGGGCTTGCCGACGCGGAAGAAGCAAAAAAGAAACTTGAGGAAAGCGAGAAAAGGGAAAAAGAAATTTTGGCGAAGGCCCGGACGGAAGCGCGAGAAATCCTGGAGGCGGCTCGGATCCAGTCGGAAAAAATGAAGACGGATCTTGCGGAAGATGCGAAGATCCACGCGGAGAAAATTGTCGAATCGGCCAAAGCGGAAATCGAACAGGAAAAACAGAAAACCATTTCCGACATAAAATCTGAAATCGGGGGATTGGTCGTGGCGGCGGCGGAGAAGGTTGTGGGAGAAAAAATGAATGACAAAAAAGATAAAGAAATTATAAACCACATATTAAACACGGATTAACGAAAATAAATCTGTTTGACTATGCGTATTTCCTCCAAACAACTTGCCCAGGCCCTATACGATTTGACCGACCAAAAAACCAAGCCCGAAATTGAAAAATCGGTTGCTGATTTTGCTTTATATATAAGGAAAAATCGCAAACTGAAATCGGCTGAAAAAATAATCGAAAATTTCGAAAAAATATACAATGCCAAGCACGGAATCATTGAGGCGGGAGCCACGACCCGGGAAAAGTTGGGCGAAACGGAGCTTAAAAAAGTGAAAGGTTTTGTGAAAGAGAAATACGGCGCCAAAGAGGTTATTTTGAGCAATATAGTTGACAAGAAAGTGCTGGGAGGAATAATTTTGCGGGTCGGGGATGAAATTATTGACGGAAGCGTGAAGGGAAGGCTCACAGATTTGCGCAAATTACTGGCAGATTAAACACAAATTACACAAATTATAATCTGTGTTATCTGTGTGAAATTTGTTTCTAGAGCGTATCTCAAAAATAATTTCTTAACAATATAATGATACAGGCCAGATGAATGAATGCCAGAAAATGGCTTGCATAATACTCATATCTCACTACCAGTCTTCTGAATTGCTGGAGCCAGGCG
>JAQVJV010000037.1 GCA_028695025.1 Candidatus Moraniibacteriota bacterium | reverse complement strand
TGGCTTGATCGGCAGAAACATCGACTACAAAATGATGAATAATTTTTTTCAGTTGATAACTGCTGATTTTTGCCCATTTAATCATATTTCTAGACTATCGAAGAAAAATCTTCTAGTCTAGAGCCATGATTAATACTTTTTGAAAGCGAGAGAAACCAAGAAGAAGAAAGTGGCAACAATGATGATCATGGGTCCGGCCGGAAGGCCGGTCACCTTGAAAACCAAAATTCCCAAAAGCGAGCTCACTGCGCCCAGGATCAACCCGAAAAGCGAAAACTGGAACAAATTTTTGCTCAAATTCCTGGCCGTGGCAGCCGGAATCGCCACCAAAGCGGCCGTCAAAAGGCTGCCCACGACTTTCACTCCGAGCGCCACGATCACGGCAATCGCTCCCAGATAGATAAGATTGTATTTCCTGACATCGATTCCTTCGGATTTCGCCAGATCTTCAGAAATGTTGATGAGGGTCATTTTGGAATAGATATTTTTCACCGTCCAAAGAAGAGCAAGGCACAAGACGCCCACCAAAAGCATATTTCCGAAACTCGTCTCTGAAATATCGCCCACCAAAGCGGTTTCCGCCTGCTCGATCGGCAAAAACAGGAAAGCGATCGCCACTCCGGAAGCAAAGACAATTGCCGTCAAGGCCTCCATCGGCAATTTCGTCCGCATTTCAAGGAGCCAAATGGCAATGATCCCCAAAACGACGAAAGGAAAAGCTCCCAAAGAAACATCGAATCCCCAGACAAGCGCGATGGCGATTCCCGGCAAAGTGAGATGCCCCAGCGGGCCGGCCACTAAAGCCATCCTTTTGGAAAGCATGAGGGTCCCCAAATATCCGGCCGCTCCTCCGATGAAAACCCCGGCTATGAGGCTGAAAATGAGTTGTTCCGCGCCGCTGTTCATATGATTTCAGTGTTTGTGATGTCCATAGAATTTTATTTCTTCCCCATAAAGTTCGTGCAACTTTTTCAAAGTCAAAACCTCTTGGGGAACTCCCTGGCAAATTGGGCATTTATTGAGACAAACCACAAAATTGGAAAATTTGGAAACGACGCTCAAATCGTGCGTGACCAGAAGAATCGTCAAATTTTTTTCTTCTTTCAGTTTAGAAAGAAGAGTATAAATGGTTTCTTCCCCGCCGATATCAATCCCGGTGGTTGGCTCGTCGAAAAGCAGAACTTCCGGATTCCCGGCAAGGGCCCAGCCGATGAGCACCCGCTGGAACTGGCCGGAAGAAAGATCCCCCATTTTCTTTTCTGAAAAATTGCCGCTGAAACCCACCAGGTCCAAAATTTCTTTTGTTTTTTCCCTGGCAATTTTTTTGAGTTCGAAAAATTCCTCCACGCTCACCGGAACGTCTTTCATAAAAGGCAACCTCTGGGGAACGTAGCCGATTTTGATCCCTTTTTCCCACTTGATTTTCCCCTCGTGCGGCAAAATTCCAAGCAAGGTTTTGAGAAGCACCGTCTTCCCCGCCCCGTTCGGCCCCAGGATGGTGAAAATATCCCCTTCTTTCACCTCAAAAGAAAGGTTCTCGAGAATATCTTCTTTTTCCAGCTTCACTTTCAAACTTTCAACCTTGAGGATTGTTTTTGGCATATTTTTCAGCTTTATTTCCATTCTATATCAATAATTTTTGCCACGCAACATCCCGGCTTGAGGCATAAAAAACAAGGCCTTCCGCCGGCTGGCGGATAATGCCCCGTTTTTGTCGGATCCGGATCGTGGGCGGCCGGGCGGCAAAAAAAGCATCCATATATTCCGGATTTGAAACCGCGAGAAATGAAACGACTTACCCCTCTCTATAATTCAATTTTTTCGGAAAAGAAAAAGAGACCTCTTCGGCGGGTCTCTTTCAGCTTTCTTGAAGCACCGTTTATTTACTATCATTTTTTGCTCATTGGCAACTCCTTTTGGATAACTTTTCCATTCCAGCGAAGAGCGGCGGGTACATCTTGATAATACCGCTCCGCTTGTTGCTTGCGGTTACCGCAAGAAGACTGCCAGATCTCCATTAGAGTTTGGTTGGAAATATTTCCAAATGGAGAGAATTGATCTGTTAGAGTTTTCCTAGCGCTAACCCAAATATCTCCGCGCTCGTTTATGCGAGCAAGTGTCCCTCTGTATATCTCATTGAAGAGAGGTACTGGAAAATTAAACAGTGCGGGATATCTGGCTTCGTGTATCTGGCTGGCCGTAATGATCGGACGGAAGTTAGGAAAATCTTTTTTGATTTCATCTAACTCCGCCTGAACCGCTTTGGTTTCAGCCAAGGACAGGAAATTCTCGACCGCTGACGAAGAAGCATCTCCCAATCTTTTGAGCGGAGAAAAGTCATGAAATTTCAGCCCGAGGCTTGCCAAATAGCGAGAAAACTCCACCACTCTTTTCCGACTATCCCTGTAAAGACAAGTCAGCACCACGACTTGATAGGGAAAATCTCGGATGATGTCCGGCAGCCATGACATAACTCGCGCATATTGGCACGGATCCCGATAGACATCATTTGTTTCGGCAAGACCATCGAGACTGGCAACGATGCGCGCCGTGGGATTGACGGACAACATCGATGCCGCCTTCTCGTAATCAAGAATAAATCCGTTGGTAATGACGTTAGTGGTTAGAAAATTCTGCTTTTGAGCATACTGCCAAATTTCATTGAAATCTGGGTGTATCGTCGGCTCCCCTCCCCGAAGAGACAGCTCAAAAACTTTCATTGCTTCCAACTCATCGATCAAAGCAAAGATGATTTCCTTGAGAATATTCACGCGGCCTTTCATGCCTGAATTGATCCCGTAAGAACAATACCGACAATTGAAATTACAGATCGACGTAATGTCTAGAACCACTCGCATTGGAAGCCCAAGAACCCATTCATTAAATTCGGCTCTCTTGATAGGCTCCTGGTCGGCGCCAAACAGGGAAACCGATCTTGCTATGGGATCAAATACAATCCCTATACCATTATCGATTTTTTTACGAGTTTCCAGTATTTTTTTCATATTCGCTCCCCTATATATTTGGATGGAAAATTATTTTCAGTGGTTCAAATTCAATTGTTAACGAACGTAAAATGCTAGCAAGAAAATTATGTATTTGTCAATTATTTGATGGAAATCCCGAATATTCCATCCAGTTGTAAAATAAGGCTTATACAAGCCCCGTTTTTGTCGGATCTGGATCGTGGGCGGCAGGGCGGCAAAAAAAGCATCCATATATTCCGGATTTGAAACCGCGAGAAATGAAACAGCTTAACAAAACGGGCGAACACATCGTGATCCGCCCGTTTGAAATCCGTTATTATTTAATTGGTTTATAGCCGGCGACAATGGCCGCTTGGCGGTCAGCCGGCACCAGTGATCCGACATTATTCCAAAAAGTGCCCGTACGCATCCTAAGCCGGACTTCCTGTTCCGGCAAGCTTGATATCTTTTTCAATTCATTGAGCTGTGCTGTCATTTGCCGGATCTTTGTCTGCGAGAGACGATCTTGAACCTTGAAAAACGCGGATTTGAATTTAAAATAATCGCCAAGTTGATAGTTTATGAGACAGGATAATTTCAAAAGTTCCATATTATTGCTATCCTGGCTGAGAAGCGCTTCGGTGAACACCCTGGCCAAGGCATAGTCCTTCCGGGAAATTAATCTCCCGATTTTCTTCCGCATTTGCACTGGGCCGAAATTGCGGTGCTCCAGCAGATCAGCGGACAATTTTTGGACAACCGGATAATCTTCCAGCCGAAGCGCAATCTCTATCAATTTGAAGATAATAGGGATCGACCTTCTTTTTGCATTAAGATAATCGAAAGATTTTTGAGTAAATTGGATACTTTGCTCGGCCATGAAATCATTTTCCATCAGCTCATCAAGAAGATGCGGGCTCCCGGAGAATTCTTGAAAGACATAGGTATCGAGAAGATTTGCCAAAAATAATTCTTTTTCCTGATAAGCGGCCTTCCTTGCCTTCATCACAAGCTTTATGCCATCCGCGCCAATAGCACCGATAAGAGCTGTAACAAGTTTTTTGGCTCCATCCGCCTTAACTTTCATTCTCCCTGCTTTTTTGGTGAGTCGTAAGTAACTGTTCAATATCTTTTTAACAATACTCTCACGAAACACAAAACTATCATTTGCAAACTTGAATTGGGTTTTCGTTCACAGTTCTTCCAAAGCCTTCGGCATTTTTCGAGCCAAGAGAAACTTCTTTCCACCACCCATCTTTTTGGAATGACTTTGAATTTGTGCAGTTCGTTTCTTTTGGCGATTTCCGTTTC
>JAQVJV010000018.1 GCA_028695025.1 Candidatus Moraniibacteriota bacterium | reverse complement strand
AAGGGGCTGAAGCATCTCAAGCGGTTGGTTAGGAAGTCGGTCAAGAGAATCAGAACGGACAAGCGGCTGTTAAAAGGATTTCTTAGAAAAGCATGCGTATTAAGTTAATTGTTAAGAGTCAATAGGAAACATCGGATAGATGTTTGCGTCTCTCTCCACCTCGTAAAAACTACAACGCGCCATGTATCAGGTTTATCAATTCTAAGTTTTTCAGTCAAAGCTTCAAGTCCTTTTAGTTTAGTAGTTATATGAATATTTTTTGCAGCTGCTTTTACTGCAACTGCTAAAGATTTTGGTGCTGTTTTTTTAGCAGCCATACCGTTCAACAATTTCACTAGAGCTTCTGGACTACTAACCAGCGCCTGTAAAATAACAATTTGAGCAAGGAAATTAAGATCTTGAATTGGCTTTGCTATTACTTCAATAAGATTAAGCTCCTCTGGGGTTGGATCAACTGTGTGAAGCCGAACCACACGGTCAGGAAAATGCAATTTAGCATCACTGCGCCGAATACGAGACATATAGCTATAAACTATAGAACGAAATTCGTCGCGCATTTCTGGCTTTAATTGACGCGCCTTTTCTCGACTATCAGCAATATATTTTCTAGCAAACAATCCTGGATTGCCGAAGGGATTTTCATGTCCTCGAGCTACTGTTAATAAATCCACCAATGAATACAGATCCCATAGTCGATTCTGTATAGGGGTTGCTGTAAGCATAAGAACATACTTAAACAATCGATCTACTAATGCTTTACGAAACCTTAAAGCAACTTGTGGGGTAGGATCGACACCATAAAGATTGCGTAACTTATGAGCTTCATCGAGTATGAGCATATCAAAACCATCATGTTTAACTCGATCTAAATATAATCTAGCTGTATTATAAGTTGTTATAACTGCGCCAGCTTCTTCGGGAGGTTGAGCATTTATAAGTTCTTTTCCGGTAACTATAATGGACGGTATATTAAACTTAATATCCAATTCTTCTTTCCATTGTTCCCTTAGTATTTTCGGGCAAATAATTAAAACTTTTGATATCCTGCCACGCGAAACAAGTTCGCTCATAACAAGTCCCGCACTAATTGTTTTCCCTAATCCAACATCGTCAGCCAGCAATGTAACTGGGAGTCTTCGGCAAAAAGAAATAAGATTTGTCACTTGGTGATGATATGGCTCGACACGATCTCGCCACCTACTCTCTGATCTTATATCTTCCCGATCTTCGATAACGATTGGTTCCGTAAGATCCCACTCAAGAGCCGCACGATATAAATTATAAACATCAGGACTTGACGCCTTTTTTAGGGTTTTAATCTGAATTGGCAATACCGAAATGTCCATAAATCCAGTAAATTAAAAGTCAAATTTTCCTCTTAAAATAAAGCTTTTAGATGACTTTATGGTATCATTAAGTAAGCGTTTATTCAAGAATATGGACAAATACCCGAAATCCATAAAAAAGTGCGTCCAATTAATCACCATATCGAATGACTGTTTTCTCTTTCCCGGCCGAAAACTGCGAGAATCTATTTCCACCGCTTTTTCCCTTTGGGAGCACTCAAAACATCCAACCAAGGAGGTTTTCATACGCAATGACGGCTCGATTCAGTCTGATCTCGGCAAAGACAGAAAATTGAAAATACTCTATGTTCAAAAAACCCGCTCCATCTTCATAAACAAAAAAGGCCATTGCCACTATTGGAATTTTGATTTTCCTAACAAGCTTTATCTCCAATTCATAAACCTGAAATCCAAACGGGAGATTTTGAAAATTCCTCATTTCTGCGTCTTCCCTGATGAATCAGAAGCAAAGAAGCTTTTAAATAAATACGAAAAAGCAAAAATAAAGGAGGCTGAATTCGCGGCCGCCCTCGGATATAAAATCCCCAAAAAAATTTCCGAAAGCGACAAAAAAATTCAGGCGGCAATTCACTCAATCAACCTTGATTTTATTTGGAAAAAAAGGAAAGAATTAAAAGATATAGTCAAAAATTATACCGATGGAAAATTGAAATACCACAAATTACTTTGGCTGAACAAGTAGCTCGAAAATGTTTCCGATTCAATAATTGATCCGAGAAATTTTCTTTGGAAAAAAATCGAGGCCGGACAATCCATGGAAACAGTCAAAGATGATCGAGAACTGGATGAAGTGGTTGGAATGAAAAACATCAAAAATCTTTTACTTGTTAATTCTTACCGGATATATGGCCATTTTACCTACTGTTGTTTAGAATTTTATCTCGATATTTTGAGAGACAAAAAGATTTTTTCTTGTGATAATTGCAGTCAATATAATTATGCCGCCGACCATTCTGACAGAACGATGTGCAACGAAAGCGAAAATAGAAATTGTTGGCTTGATCAACAAGCAGCAAAAAGCAAAAAATACCGAAAAAACAAGCAGTATGTGGATAAGTCAAAAATAAAGAAACGGAAATAAGCCAAAAATTGAATTTCGTCACGTTAAACATCACCCGAAAGGTGATGTATTTGTTTTGCGAGATAATGGGGATAGACCTATTAAGTAAGCAAATGTCCCATCAATTTTCCCCATCGCTAATTATCAAATGTAAAAGGCTGGTTTTGAAACGAGCCGGGGTTGAAATTTCCGACGATGAGGCCGAAATGTGCCTTGACCGACTGGCACGACTTGCGGCGCTGGCCGTCAAAACTTTTGGAAAAAATAAGTTAAATAAAAAATCTTATGAAAATAACAATTCCGATTGATGAGTATACTCAAATTGTGATCGATTCAGAGAATTATATTCTCCAATATCGGCGAAAATCGAAAAAACGAATATCGTGGCGCAAGACCGGAAATTTTCCCGATTTGACGTCTTTGGCCACAGAATACCTGAACTCGGCGCCACGACGCGATGAAAACGCAATAAAGAGCCTTGATGGGATAGTCGTAGCCATCAAAAAAGCAGAATCAAAAATCTGCAAAATAATTGTTAATTTTCAAAAAAATGAAAGGAATCAAAGATAAAATGGCGAGTGCGTTAGCCAAAGCATTTAAAAATGCTCCAGTAAGCGAAAAATGCCCGCTCATATTGAATGAAAAATGGAATTGCCGACCAAAAGACAAAGGCAACGAGCCATGTTGCAACAGTATATCCGGTTATACAAGTTGCCCTCGCTATCTGAAATGGTTTTATTGGCTGGTCACGAAAGCGATCGCAAAAGAGCTTGGCAAGGGCGAGCCAAAAAGAGAAAAAGAAGCAAAAAGAGAAACGTAGAGTATATTTTATTGTATACCTACAATACCTTCCCGCCCCGTAGAGTATATTTTAGTGTATATCTACAATACCGAACGAGTGTAGAGTAGTTATGAGAATTGAAAAAATATAACTGTCGTTAAAATTACGGAATTCGCACAACAAACGCGACAAGGTCGAATCGAAAATCGCTCATTCAAAATTCACGATTCGAGGCATAAAAACGATTGAATTGAATGTGCCTGCGGCCGTGCCGACAAAATACGCGATGCAATACGAGACAAGCGTGGCAGTTGACCCCTCCGGTGCGCCCCCGCCGAACGGCGGGGCTGGATTGCCGAAAGCGGAGGGCGATAGCCCGACGATTGCGGCAAGACAGAAAAGCGCGCGCCCAGCACCCGTGAGGACAGAATAACGGCGAAAAAGCCAGGCCGGCGCGTCGCACAACTTCCGTTTCTTGCGACAATCATTCCCTGATGTTTTTTTCAAATGAAAAAAATTGTCGCAAAAACAAAGTTGTGCGAGGGCTTGCCCCTTTACGCTGACGGCCGTTTCTTTTTCGCTTCCTTTCGGGAAAGTTTGAAAACCGAACGGTTTTCATTACAAAGAACGCGGCGCGGGATATATTCGCCACGAAGACGAGAACTCGAACGCGCCGCTTTCCGAAATATGCGAACGGAGGGGCGAGCGGCCGGAATATGAAATGAAGTGCGCCGTATCAAAGTGCAGTCTTGAGCTGGCGCACCCCCTTTACCGGCCGCCGCCCCGGGCAATGCAATATGGTTCTTTGAAATAAAAAGAGGCCCCAAGTGGAACGTATCCACGAGGGACCTCTGTTAAATGAAGCTTACGCTAAAGCCTTGGAGAATTAGCAGAGTGCCCAGCCAAAGAAGAGAAACTCCTCTTCTCCGACCTGGATGCACCCAGCCGGCCCTCCAACATCGTCAACGCGCTTGTCGCATTTCTTGATGAGATGCACGGCATACTCCTCCGCCGTGAGGGGTTCTTCGCCTTCCGGAACTTGCAACATGGGGATCATAACGAAACCAAAGCCATCTTTCTCTGCGATGGTCCCGGTGTAGCCCTCGTGACCATACTCATGGTGCGCTTCCTGAATCGCCTTGTCGAAAGCTTCCTGCGGAGTTTTGCCTGAAACAATGGTGTAAAACTGTTCTGCGCCCATATCGGTCTCCTAGTTAGCGGCGTAGTGAACGCACCGGCAGTGATAACAATTGCCTTTACGGTGCGCGGCTTCCGCGGCTTCCCGATACCGGCCGTAAAGGTTGGGCAGAAATTCCAATTCGCCTTCCCAGAGAACTTCAGTGTCAATCCGGGCCATGTTGCCCTCGCGGACAATTTTGTGTTCCCGAATCGTCACATTGTCATCCCGGCGATAACCGGTGATAGTGATCACGGAGCCGGGGACAGAAAAATACGCATGGTCGGCATTGCAGTAGCCCTTGGGCACATAATAAGGCCGTAGAGCTTTGCCGGACAAACCGCAGACAACGGTGCCGGAGCCGGTATTGGTCATGCCGCCGCCCTCTTCGGCGACATCGATGAACAGGGTTGCGCCGTTGACTTCGGCCGGAACGTCGAAAGTTTGAGGATCGTTCCAATTTTCCCTATCCCTCTCCGGCAGCTCAACAACCACGCCGCCCTTTACCAACTTGGCCTTGATTTCATGCTGACCCAGAACCTTCACCAATTCCGGTTTCTCTCCACTCACTTTCGCAACAATCTTCATGATCTTTCCTCCAAAATTAGCCCACCGGCAGCCTCATCAGCCAAAGACTGATTGTGAGATAGCTCGGTCCGGGTTGCACCGGAAAGGGCAATCGCCCGAAGGCTCTGATATTTGATGTAAATGTGCTGCTTTTTGTTTTGATACTACATTATATACGAAAATTAGTAACTTGTCAATAGTTTCATAAAATAATCCTTTATATAAAGCAAAATATGGCACATAACTATCGAAATTTACCAAAAAATCAGGAGTATGATAAAATATAAGTGGACTCAGCTTAATATTGCGGAAATTTTGAAACGATGCTTTTTCATCGTTTCAAGTAAAGGGCGACCTTTGCACAGTTTCCGCAAGGAGCTGAGTCCAGCAGGGTCGTCCTTTTGTTATCCAAAAATTATGGACTATCAAAATTATTTGCTCTCCGATTCCCCAGCCGACTGGCCGCTTCTCGCGATGTTTTTCGGCACGATAATATTTTTGCTTTGGCTTGATCATGGAAAAGACAAAGACAAGTAAAAAGAAATTTGTCATTTACGCCCGAAAATCTTCGGAAGACAACAACAAGCAGGTGCATTCCATTGACGCGCAAATTTTCGTGATGAAAGAAATCGCCAAGCATGAAAATATAATCATTGTCGAAATATTTCAGGAATCAAAATCCGCCAAGGATCCGGGCCGGCCGGTTTTCAATAAGATGATCACGAAATTCAAGCGCGGAAAGTACGACGGCATACTCTGCTGGAAAATAGACCGCTTGGCCAGAAATCCGGTCGACGCCGGAGCGATTCAATGGCTTTTGCAAAAATATTTAATCAAACAGATAATCACAAGCGATCGGAGATATAATCCGGAGGACAATGTGCTCATTGCCAGCGTTGAATTCGGAATGTCGAATCAATATGTCCTTGATTTGTCGAAGAATGTGAAAAGGGGGTTTGCGGAAAAATGCCGGCGCGGAGAATATCCCGGATGCGTTCCGGTAGGATATCTGCGAGATTGGAAAACAAAGTCGATTCTCATTGATCCGGAGAAATGGCATTTCATCAAAAAAGCGTTTCGGCTCTATTCAACCGGACTTTATTCGATTGACAAGCTGGTAAACATTCTCAACAAAGACGGCTTCCGCTCGAAAACGGGAAAACTCCTCAAACCGTCCGTCATCGGCAATATGCTCAAAAATCCGCTGTACTACGGCTGGTTTCTTTGGAACGGCCAACTTCATAAGGGAAATCACCCGCCAATCATATCAAAAGACCTTTTCGACAAGGCAAATGAGATAATGTTTCCGAGAAAACATCAAAAACGCGAAGATATCCGAAACTTCACTTTTCGCGGTTTCATGACTTGCGGAGAGTGCGGACTCAAGATCACCGCCGAAGTCCAAAGAGACCATACCTATTATCGCTGTACGAAAACATACGGCACCGACAAATGTTCGCAGAAATACATCCGCGAGGAGGAATTGATCAAGGAAATAGACAAGCAAATCAAGAAATTGAACATCGAGGATGATATTCTCAAGCTCACGATCAAAGCAACCCAGGAAGAACGACGGGAGCAGCTGCAACGCCACGAGGACACGGAAAAGAAAAATCAAATGCTGCTTGATAAGAACCGCCAATCACAAAATGCGCTTGTTGAAAAATTCATTCAGAATTCCATTCCGGAAAACATCTACAACCGGATGCTGGCAGAGTACAGAAACGAAGAAGCCCGGCTTGAAGAGAATATCCAAAGCGCCAAAGAAAATTATAGGGATGTTTTCGAGCAGATTGAGAAGATTGCCCAATTCACGCTTCTTGCCAAGGAAATTTTCAATGACGGCGACGATGACGTGAAAAAAGAGGTCGTCGCCCTTCTGTCCTCGAACATTGTCATAAAGGATAAGAAAATAAAGGAATTCATTGTGAATTTTCCTTTCAATCTTCTCCTGGAAGATATGAAATCCTTGAAAGCCCGAAACAAGAAAATTGGAAGCCTCGAACATCTTTATTTTGCCTTTCATAAACAGAAAACAGCCCCTTGCGAGACTGCTTCCTTTCGTCATCGGAGCTGACGGGACTCGAACCCGCGACCTATTGCGTGACAGGCAATCGCTCTAACCAGCTGAGCTACAGCTCCATTCTATATTCAATTTTGTACCGGGGAAGAGACTCGAACTCTTTACCTCGGGCTTATGAGTCCCGCGCTCTAACCAGGTGAGCTACCCCGGCGGTAGAAATATGATATTCTATTTCGCATCAATAAGCAATAAAAAGATTGGCGCCGTTTTGGGCCTTTCGTATTTTTTGCGGACGTCTGCAATTGGAATAAATTTTATTCAAAGCGCAAACATTCTCAAATATTTTTCTCCAGATAATTTTTCAACTGCTTTTTTAGATATCTTCTTCCTGAACCACTTTTCAGAAATTTTTCTCTTCCCAAAGCATCACTCTTTCCTATATAACCTTCGAAATATATCAACTTCCAATTTTGTTTTTCTTTGTTGTTCTGGAGCCTTTGCCATTGTTATGATCATGCACCCTGCCCTTCAGGTCCGATGTGAATCCAATATACCAGCTTTTGTCATTGCTATTTTCCAAAACATAGACAAAATATATCATTGCATTTTTCGCGTGCCTGCCGCGAGATCACGAGCGCCTATCGAGCGGCCCCGTAAAATGCTTGCTGGCGCAATCATCACGGGGCTCGCTCAAAATCACTCGCAAAGCTCGTGATTTTTCGCGGTTGCGGGGGCGGGATTTGAACCCGCGACCTGGTGGTTATGAGCCACCCGAGCTACCGGACTGCTCTACCCCGCTGAGTAAAGTCAAATTTCATTTGACCACGCAGCAAGCTTAGGAAAATAATTTAACCTCTGCTTGCCACGTGATAAAACGAAGTTTTATTTTACGTGGCTCTACCCCGCTATCTCGGAAGCTAGTTCTAAATCTATCAGAAAATCGTTGTTTTGTCAATTTCCGGCCACTATTTCTTCCGATTCACATAACCCGTGTGCAGCAACTCCTCCGCTTTTTCGCTTCCCGGCGCGCCCAGGAATTCTTTGTATATCTTTTTCACCGCCGGATTTTCGTGGGATTTGCGAAGCGGCATATTCTTGTCGCGCGTGAAAATCGCTTGGATGCGGGCCTTTCGCGCAGTTGGACTCGTTGGCTGAGGCATTCCGCCTCCTCCGATGCATCCGTTCGGGCAAGACATGACTTCGACGAAATCATAATCGGCTCTCCCTGCTTTCAAATCTTCCAGCAATTTTCTGGCGTTTCGGATTTCATGGACGATGGCGACTTTGAGCTTCATACTTCCTATTTCAATCTCCGCGGTCCGATATTCAGCGTCCCCTCGAATAACCTCGAATTCCAATTTCCCCAATTCTTTTCCGGATATTTTTTCCACCGCCGTGCGGAGCGCCGCCTCCATCACTCCTCCGCTTTGGCCAAACAAAATTCCCGCTCCGGTTGAAATGCCAAGGGCCGGGTCGAAATTCTGATCCTTGAGTTGCGACGGGTCAATCTTTTTCTTCCGCAAAAGGCGCGCGAGCTCCCGCACCGTCAGCACCAGATCTACATCTCTTGTTCCACTCGCCTTCATTTCCTCTCTCTGCGCTTCATATTTTTTTGATATGCAGGGCATCACTGAAACGGAAAAGATATTTTCAGGATGGATTTTCTCTTTTTCAGCCCAGTATGTTTTCAAAAGCGCGCCCAGCATCTGCTGGGGTGATTTGCTGGTCGAAATATCGGGAATGAATTCCGGAAAATATTTTTCAATGAAAAGAATCCAGGAGGGGCAGCAGCTGGTAAACATCGGCCTCGGCGCTTTTCCGGACTTTATTTTGAGCAAAAGCTCCGTCGCTTCCTCCACGATGGTGAGATCCGCCGCGAATGTCGTGTCAAAAACTTTGTCCGCGCCCAGCTCTTTGAGCGAAGCCACCAATTTTCCCTCCCAAAAAGTTCCCGGGGGTTGCCCGAATTCTTCCCCGAAGGCAAAACGGACCGAAGGGGCGAATTGGACCACGACCATTTTTTTTGGATCGGCAACAGCTTCTTCAAATTTGTGCGTTTCATCTTTTTCGGTGATGGCCGCCGTGGGGCATACTACGCTGCACTGGCCGCAAAAAATGCAATCGAGCGGCATTTCGTACGGCGTACCGACGTTGGTTTTCGAGCTGCGCTTGTTCAAGCCATAAGCTTCCACGGTTTGGATATTTTTGCAAACTCTGACGCACCGGCGGCATTCGACGCAATATTGGCTGTCGCGCGCGAGGCAGGGATTGGCGTCGTCAAAAACGGCGTGCGACCAATTGTCTTTGAGAAGGTCGAGCTCGTCATTTGGTTTTAGTTCTTTTCTCCGCGGAACAAATTTGAATTCGTCGGGACCATACTCTTTGGCCAGGTTTTGAAGTTCGCAACGGCCGTTTTTTTCGCAAAAGGCGCATTTACCGGCGTGATCGGCCCAGAGTAATTCAAGGTTTATTTTTCGCGCTTTGTTCACTTTTTCTGTTTCGGTTCGCACCTCCAAACCTTCGCAAATTTTTTGGGTACATGACGAAACAAGACCTTTGGCTTGATTCGTTTCAACGAGACACATCCGACAAACTCCTTCCGACGGCAAAAGATCCGGATGCGCGCAAAGTGTCGGGATGCGGATTCCGTTGCGCTTGCAAACAGCGAGTATGGTTTCCTCTTCTTGGCATTCGAAAGATTGATTGTTTATTTTTATCTGCATGAATTTATTTGAAAATTTTATCGGGAAACATCTTCATTGCGTCGCTCCAAGCCACGCTTGCAAATTTTCCAAGCGGACAAAATGTCGTATTTCCCAATGTCCAAAGAATATCCTCCACATTTTCCCGGTCGCGCTCGCGGATATCGCCGTTCCGTATGCGCTTCGCAATTTCCCAAAGCCGATACGTCCCTTCGCGGCACGGCACGCATTTCCCGCAAGACTCCCGATGAAAAAAATCCGCCCAGGAGAAAAGGTAATCTTTGATATCCTCGGTTTTATCAACAACCAAAACCGAACCGGATCCAAGCGGGTATTCGCAGTTGTCATACGTCAGAACCTGATCCAATTTTCCTGACGGGACCAACCGGCCCGACGCGCCACCCGCTTGGGCGAACCAAAATTCCTTCCCGCTTTTCATCCCGCCGCCGTATTCTTTCGCGAAAATCAATTCCCGAAGGCCGATGCCGAGCGGCGCCTCAAAAAATCCGGGATTCTTCACCGCCCCATGAAGCAAAAACAGTTTGGTTCCCGGCGATGTTTTTGATCCTATTTCTGCATAATTTTGGGCTCCATGCCGGATAATGTAGGGCAAGTTGGCAAGAGTCTCGGCATTGTTCACGATCGTCGGCTTCCCAAAAAGGCCCGAGACCGGTGGAAAAAGCGGCTTCAGCCGCGGCTCTCCCCGCTTGCCTTCGATGGAATTCAAAAGCGCCGTTTCTTCCCCGCAGATATAGGCTCCTGCCCCCTGATGGATGCTGATCTCCACATCCGCCGCGCTTCCCAAAATTCCGCTTCCGACAAACTCCTTTTCCCGGGCCTGGTCGAGAGCGATCTGGAGAACTTCGGCTTGCTCGGCATAGCGTCCGTTTATGTATATATACGCCTTTTTCGCGCCCACCGCATAGGCTCCGATCAAAAGGCCTTCAATGACTTGATGCGGATTTTTTTCGGCGATCAAGCGGTCTTTGTAGGTTCCCGGCTCCGATTCATCCAAATTGCAGATGAAATATTTCTCCGGAGATTTTTCCCGAGCGGCAATTTCCCACTTTTCTCCCGTCGGAAAACCAGCTCCGCCCCGCCCGCGAAGTCCCGATTTTTTCACTTCGTCGATCACGCTTTTCGGATCCATTTCCCGAACCGCTTTTTGAAGCGCCTCATAGCCGCGCTGGCGGATATACGAATCAATCTTGAGCGGATTTATTTTTCCCCAATGACGGGTGATGATTTTCATAATTTCCCTAAATATAATCCTTCAATATTTCCCCCACCATTTCCACCCTCACTCCCTCAAAAATTTTTCCGTCAATTTCCATCACCGGCCCCCGGTCGCAACGGCCGACGCAACTCATGGTTTCCAGCTTGTATTTCGGATGGGCGTCATTGTCAAGTTCGATATGGAGCATCCTTTCGACCTGCCGGATGATCTCCAGCGACCGCTCGGAAACGCAAACTCCGCCCGAACAAACCCGGATGATTTTTTTCACCGGCTTCCCGGTCTCAAGAAGGTCGTAGAAACTGGCCGCAGAATATGCCTGCGCCTCGCTTATGCCAAAATATTCCGCCACTTGCTTGCTTTCTTTTTCTCCTATATAGCCGTTTTCTTTTTGTATTTCTCTCAATGCCGCCAGCAAATTTTCCGCCTTCGGCCCAAAACGAAGAAGAATTTTCTGGATATTCATAATATTATTTTAGCATAATTCAGCCGATAAAAAAACTTTCCCAAAAATTGGAAAAGTTTTTATTTCTATATGTCCGCTATGCTCCCAATTCTTTCTTCACTTTCGCCACCAGCTCTTCCAGCTTCCACTTCGATTTGATGAAATAGTACGACGGCCCGTTTTTCATGAGCTCGTCCAAAGTTTTGTCATCCGGATTGAGGTTGGTGAGGATGATCACCGGAACGGTTTTTCCCCACTCGTCCGCGCGGAGTTTTTCAAGCATCGCCTTTCCGTCCATCACCGGCATGAAAATGTCAAGGATGATGAGATCCGGTTTTTTTTCGGTGGCCGTTTTGAGGCCCTCCGCCCCGTCCCGCGCTTCCAATATTTCGAATCCCTCCAAGGTGAACTTGTCCGCGAGAGCTTTGAGCATCGGCAGCTCGTCTTCGACGATGAGAATTGTTTTTTTCATTTTTTTTATGGCTTAAAAGTTATATAGAAAGTCGTGCCTTCACCCTCTTTGGATTCAAACCACAACTTTCCCTTGAATTTTTTGACAATGGCCCGGGCGATATACAGCCCCAGCCCTGTCCCCTCCGTATCCATTTTCCTTACATTATCAGCCCGGAACAATTTTGTAAATATCTTTTTCTGCTGGTTTTTGGGGATTCCCCACCCGTTGTCGGCAATTTTGACCTGGATGTGGGAGTTTATTTTTTTTATTCCGACTGAAATACTCCCGCGCGCGGGGGTATATTTCACCGCGTTTGAAACGATATTTTGAAAAACGATTCCCAGAAGTTCCGGATCAAGCTTGAGTTCGGGCAAATTTTCGCCGTATTTTTTCCGGATCGAAAGGTTCTTTTTCTCGGTTTGAGGCGCCAATTCATCAAGGGTGATATCCATCGTTTTTGTGAGATCGACATTTTCCAATTTCACTTTGAGCGTTCCCATATCGATCCGCGATGTGTTGAGCAGGTCGTCCACCAAATCGATCATGCGCCGGTTTCCGGCATATATTTCCTTGAGATATTCTTCTTGCTTGGGATTGAGTTTTCCAAAATCTTTTCCAAGGAGCATTTCCGTGTACCAGGAAACGGCAGTGAGCGGCGTGCGGAGCTGATGGGAAGCCAAGCCCACAAATTCCGTTTTGGCCTGATCCAGTTCCCTGGACCGGGCCAGATTTTTCTCCATTTTTCCGAGTTCATCAAGCGAGCGGAAGGCGAAAAATATCAAGTAAACAAACGAACCGCCGATGACGATGAGCTGGAAAAGCGCATCAGTGTCGGCCCCGAAAAACCCCTGCCGGTTCCCGACAGCGATGAAAACCTCCATCGCCAGGACAAACATCAATGTTCCAAAAAGCCGGCGGGCCGTGATTCCTGACGGGTTGCGGCTGGAGAATATCCGCACGAACCCCACATCGGGATGGGACAGGAGCACCCCGAAAAACATCATGACAAACGCGGCCGCCGTATGTGCCGCCATCCCCTTGAAAGAAGCCAGCGTATAAAAACTGGTGATGTTATATATGAAGCCGAAAAGCGATATCAGGGAAACGACGCCGGTGATGAGGATAACCGCTTGGCCTTCCCTGACCGCTTCTTTGCTTTTTCCCAAAACAAAGAAAAGGGAAAGGCCGAGCATGAGAAAATTGAAGGCGCTCTGCGGCGACATCCTCACCGATCCGCCTTGGGACGCGGCGAAAAGAATCCGGTCGACGCCAAAGCTCGCTCCGAAAAGATACTCAACCAATGTCGCCAATCCCAGAAAAAAAATTACGGCGGAAAATATATAGCCAAGATGCCGTATATATTCTTTTTTGTCCGTCACTCCTCTGGCATCAAGAAAAAGGACCAAGCCGCTCAAAAACAGGGCAAAAGCCGTGTTGGGGGCGATAGTCGGCAGACCGGGAAAAATATTTTTGAATAAAACCCAGTCAAACTGCCAGCCGACCAAAGCGAAAAAACCGATGAAAAAGACAAAGGCGCCCAAAAACTGGGAAGCATTTTTCAGCCGATTGGCAATCTGTGGATTTATTTGTTTTTCCATTTTTTATTTTTCCGGATGGCGAAACATTTCAATTTTTTTCTCGACCACTTCTTGTACTGCCGAGCGCGCATCGGACATCACTGTTCGAGGATCAATGATCGTACATTTATCATGCGTGAATTGGCACAAAACCGTATTGAAGGCGATCCGCAAATCCGTGTCCACATTGAAACAAACCACCCCCCGCTTCACCGCTTCCGCCACTTTATGGTTCACCCAATCAGAACCGCCATGAATGACAAGATAAGTATCAGGAATCAATTTGTGAATTTCTTCGAGACGCGACCAGTCCGGTTCGTTCCTTTCCCGGAAAAAACCATGGGCGTTCCCGATGGAAACCGCCAAAGAGTCGACTCCTGTTTCTTCAACAAAACACTTGGCATCGAGCGGATTGGTCATGAACTCTTCCCAGTTTGGATTTTGGTCAACTTCGCCAAGATAAGGCACAATTCCCAGCTCCGCTTGGACGGATACGCCTTTGGGATGAGCGTATTCAACTACTCTTTTGGTTGCGGCAATATTTTCATGGAAACCCAGTTCCGCCGCATCAATCATCACCGAATCAAGGCCGACTTCAACGGCTCGAATGACCGAATCATAACTGTGTCCGTGATCCAGATGAAACCCAATCGGAATAGAAGCCGACTCGCGATCCACAACGGCTTTTACTACGTCGTAAATGAGTCCGTCACCGGCATAATTGAGCGTTTTTTCGCTAACCTGAATGATTGCAGGCGTGTTTTTCTTGACGCAAGCGCGCACAATCGCCTGGGCTTCCTCCATATTGAAAGCGTTGAACGCTCCTACGGCATAGCCGTTGTTTTTCGCCTCCTCGAGAATGTTTTTGACACTGGCAAGCATAGACTAAAATTTAAAATTTTAAGTTTTAAATTTAAAATTCACTTCAAATTTCAAATTGAAAATTTCAAATTAATTTCCGTCTATTATTTTCGCTATTTTCACGATTTCATACGGCATAAGGCTTTCCCGCCCGACCAGAACGCCGTCCATCGCCGGATCAAGGCACGTTTGCTCCACCAAATTTGATTTCACCGAACCGCCATAGAGCAACCGCACTTTTTCAATGCTTTTCGCTGGATACATTTCGGCGAGACTTTTTTTGATGATGATTTTCACTTCGAGAATTTCGTCAGATGTCGGCAATTTATCCGTCCCCACCGCCCAAATGGGCTCATAGGCAACAACGATGTGCTCCAATCTTCCCGGCGCAATTCCATCAAACGCCTCTTTCAACTGTTTTTTGATTACGCCCGATGTCTGCTCCCTCTTTCTTTCTTCCATACTTTCACCGATGCACAGCACGGCTGTCAGCCCGCTTTTGAGGATCGCTTTCAGTTTCAAGCTGATTATTTCGCCGTTTTCTCCGAAATATTTCCGGCGCTCGCTATGCCCGACGATACAAAAACCCGCCCCCAAACTCTTCACCATCGCCGCCGAAACCTCGCCGGTGAACGCCCCCTGATGTTCCCAAAAAATGTCTTGCACGCCTGATTTCACGCCGCTTATTTTCTCATCGACCAGTTTTGTGAGATAAACCTCCGGCGGACAAATGACCAATTCCGTTTTTTCAAAATCGTTTTTTTTCATCTCTTTTCCGAGCATATCCAAATACCGTTCGAATTCCACAACCGAAACCGGATTCATCTTCATATTTCCAATGACGATTTTTTTTTGAGTCATATATTTCACATCCAAATGGTTATAACCGCCACGATCACTCCCGCCGTCATGCATCCCAAAGTGACCAGCGGGATGGATTTTTTGAGTTTCACCCCAAAAACAAATGCCGCTAACGGGCCCGTCCACCCGCCGAGAAGCGGGATAGGCGTAGCCGTGAGGACAAAAACCGCAAATTCCCCCCATTTTTCAAACTTGGCCCGGCCGCGCTTCCGGGTATGCTCGAACAACCACTCAAAAAATTTGTGAAATATTTTGAAATGGCGCGACAGAAAATCGGCAACGGGTTGCAAAATCAATAAGATCAGGAGCATCGGCACCAAATTTCCAAGCACCGCCCAAAACCAGGCAGAATATGCCGACAGGTGATATAGCTTGATACCGATCGGAAGCGCCGCCCGAAGCTCGCTCACCGGAACCATTGCGATGAGAAACGTCGCGAGTTCCGGCGGAATATTTTGAAAAATATGGGAATAATCAATATGTATCATGTATAATGTATCATGTATAATGTATCGATAACTCAAATACAAAATACATTATACATTATACGTAATACATCATACATTCGCTCTCAACGCTTCCGCCGCCGCTTCCGGTTCGATCGTGGAAATTTCGATTCCGGTCGAAAGCTCGAATCCCGCCCAAGTAGCCGTATGCGGCAGAATTTCGATATGCCAGTGATAGTGCGGATAATCTTTCCCATCACAGGGAGAGGTATGGATATAGAAATTGTAGGCCGGATCATCGAGAGTTTTATAGATCGCTCCGATCGATTTCTGGAGCGCTTCCCCGAGATCCACTTTTTCCTCATTATTGATCCGTTCGAAATAGGGCTTGTGAGCTTTCGGCATTACCCAGACTTCAAACGCGCCTCGCGACGAGAAAGGGCAGAAGGCCAGAAAATTGTCATTTTCAAAAATCAACCTTTTCCGTTCTTGCGTTTCCCAAGCCGCCATCGTGCAAAAAACACATTTGCGATTGGTTCTGTGATACTGCTCCGCTCCGTCAAGCTCAAGCTGGATCCCAGGAGAAATCACCGGGACAGCCATCAATTGCGAATGGGGATGCTCGATCGAGGCTCCGGCTTCGTTCCCATGATTGTGGAAAATCTCGATATGGTTCACCGATTTCTTGCTCATAAGGTCGATGTAGCGGCTCTGATAGGCATCAATGATCTCCGCCACTTCCACCGGGTCGAGAAGGGCAATTTGGCGCATGTGATCGCGGGTCACCACCACCTCGTGATATCCGACGCCGTCCATCGCAAAATAGGGGCCTTCTTCGAAATGCTTAATTGCCTTCCCTCGCGAAAAAGCCGGAAATTTGTTGGGAAAAACGCGCAAACTCCAATCCCCATCTTCGCGGCGATATATCAAAACATCTTTTTCCTGCTCGGTTTCTTCCGGAAAACAAAAAGGGCATTGGCTTTGAAGCGCAGAGTAAGGTTGTCTTTTTTTGGCAAATTCTCCCGGACGCTTTCCTCGTCCGAGCGCAATCACCACCCAGTCACCTGTCACCAAGTCTTGGCGCAACTGAGAAGTTTTTTCAATTGTTTTTTTGGATTTATTTTCCTCCACTTGTTTTTGTATAGCATATCACGCATTTTGCATTGTGTATTTTTATTTCGCATACACAATGCTCTATACACTATACTCAATACTAAACTTTATACTGTCCCGTGATCATCCGCCACTTTACCTGAAACAATTCCTTGAACGTCAAAAAATATCCTTTGAGTCCGACCAAACTCTGGCCGGCGTCCACCCAAACCACCGGAACTTCAGCTATCTCATATCCTTTTTTCTTCGCCAACATCAGCATTTCAAAATCACCGCCCCACCGGTCAACCTTGAGCATAGGCACAATTTCTTTCACCGCCTTTTCCGAAAAAACCTTGAAACCGCACTGGGTGTCTTCAATTCCGCGAAGGCCCATCATCACCTGAATGAGCAAATTTCCGGCGTCTCCCATCAATTCCTTCCATTTTGGCTGGTGTTTCAAAATTTTTGCCGCCTTGAGATCGCGTGAACCAATGATTACGTCTTCACCCTTTTCCATATAAGACCAAAAATCTTTGAGATTATCGATCGCCGTCGCCCCGTCCGCGTCAGTGAGTAGCCGATATGCACCTTTGGCTTTCATGAAACCCTCGCGAACCGTATACCATTTTCCGCGGTTCTTTTTTCGATCAACAATCACCAGATTCTTGATTACCTTGGAAAATTCCTGAAAAACCTCGACAGTATTATCCTTGGAGCCGTCACTCACTGCCACCACTTCATATTCGATTCCCTTTTTGCCAAGATATTTGGCAATGTCATTCAGATTTTCCCTAAGCTCTTTTCCCTTGCGCCCGCCCTCGTTATAGGCCGGGATAATGACGGAAAGGTAGGGCTTTGTTTTTGTTTCAGGCATGTTTTTGAAAATAATAATCTACAATAATTATAGCTTCATTTTATCACACTATTGCTTTTTATCCAACCACGATTGCAAAATAATCCTTGCCGCTTCCTGGTCGTCGAACCGCTTGACGCCTTTCACTCCTTTTTCCTTGAGCTGCCTCTCGGCCAGTTTCGTGGAATATATTTCAGACTGAAATTCGATTGGAATATTTAATTTTTGCTGAAGTAATTTTCCAAACTTGGAAACTAAGTTTCCACTTGGAAGCTTAGTTTCCAAGTTATAGGAATTGCCGATTATAATCGTCCCAATCCCTTCTTTCTCCACAATTTCCCTGATTTTTCGGAAAATATCCTTGTCGTTTTTCAAAACTCCATAGGAAAAAGCGATCCGCGTTTCCGAATCGGCAATAGCAATCCCCGCTTTGGCCGCTCCAAAATCTATGCCTAGATAATAGCTTGCATTGGCCTTTTTTGACGTCTCCATTGACATTTTTCCCAAAAATTGATATAATCAAAAGTCAGTCCCTTGAAAACCGAAACTGTCGCTTCTTTGAGACTTTGTTCCCATTTTTTTTATTCTAGCACAAAATTTCAAAGAAGCGACAGAAAAAAGGAGGAAGAGGAGAAATGGGAGGGAAAAAATCTTTTGAACTATGGATGTGTACACCGGCCTATGTCGTGGCGTTTTTCATTGCCACTAGTATTTATGCCGTCACAGGCATCTTTATCAAGTGGCTCCGAGTTAATGATTTTCGGATAGCCCTTCAACATTACTACCCAATAATAAACTATTGGGTAGATATTGCCTTGGTTATCTTGCTCTGGCAAGCAATTTTTCTTTTTGATTGCTGGTGGCAGGATAGGAAAATACGACGGATGATAAACAAATAGCGAAAGGAAAATAATTATGTGGCTTATCTTAGTTGGAATAATTATCTTTCTCGCCCAAGGGATAATTGGAGTCGGCTGGTTGTGGAAAGTAGCTGGCTCAATCAAACCAAAACAGGTATTTCTTTACTTTGTATTGGCTATGGTTGGAGTTTGCTTCCAGGCGATATTTTCCTTCGTCCTGTGGCTCTGGCTATTTTCCCCGCAACTAAATGCAATGATACACTGACCAACCAAATTGGCTAGAGGAGAAGAGAAATGAAAAGATTAATTGGTGTTGCCTTACTCTTAGTAACTGTTCAATATCTTTTTAACAATACTCTCACGAAACACAAAACTATCATTTGCAAACTTGAATTGAGTTTTCGTTCACAGTTCTTCCAAAGCCTTCGGCATTTTTCGAGCCAAGAGAA
>JAQVJV010000036.1 GCA_028695025.1 Candidatus Moraniibacteriota bacterium | reverse complement strand
AGCTTCACGGAAAACCCAGCAACTTCTTTTACCCTGGCCACAAAAAATATCTGGCCTTTTCCAGAAAGAAATGGAAAGAAAAAAAAGACATCGACGAATGGGTCGTTGATGTCTATGATCATATTCTGAGCGTCGATAAATCGAGATCTTAGCTAATCTTTTTTAGTTAAAGTATGGGATGAAAAAAGGCGGGGTCGTGCTGTGCACAACTCCGCCCTTAGGATGCAATCGCTTTGATGGTGAGTCTCGCCACTTCGACAATTGCAGTGGTTCTGGCAATCCAGTAGCCGTTGCTGACCAGAACGCTCAGAATGAAAATGACCAGGTCTTTTTTCCGCAATCCGTTGCAGACGCCATGGCGCAGATAGGCCGTGGTAATGAACGGATCCTCGAGGATACAGAGGACAAAGAAGGCGATCACATCGCCGCCGACTTTCATGCACCACATGAAGATCCGAAAGATCATCGCGGGCAAGAAAAAGATGACAGCAACGAGGATTTTCTTTCCCTCTCTCCATCCCTTCAGCTTCTCGGCGTACCCAATGCCTCTTTCCTTGAGGTCGTCCAGCGCGTCATATCCCAGCCAGTTGACCTGCTTCTCTCTGTAGTAAAAGAGAAAACCGAAGCAGATCGTCAGCGATCCGATGGTCATGAGAATTCCGCCCCGCAAAGGACCGAAATAGGCAACAACAGCGATATAGAGCGGATTGTCATAAACCCATCCGATCAGGCTGTAGATGCCATGACCCGCGATGACAGTGGCGATTTTTTTCCACTGTCTCCGAAAAAAGTTTCCAAGCGCCGCGATCTTCGCGGCAGCTTTTTTCAAAACTTCCGCGATTTTTTTCATCGCGACACCCCCTATATTTATTTAAAGAACTTTTGCTGGATTATTTTTTAATTTACTTTACCAGCCTTCTATTATATCTCTAGGTATAAAAAAGTCAAGGATTTGAACATGGTTATGGATAAAGAAAACAATAAGGTGATTATTGTTATGATTTACACAAAAAATGTAATTATTCCCCTTCCGTGTCGTTGGCATAAGTATCTGAAGCCTCATTTCCGTCTTGACCTTGGAGATAGTCCTCGTCGCCTGAAACATTTTCCTCTTCGTCTTGGGCCCCCAAGCATTCCTGGCCGTCCGGCGCGCATGCTTCTTCGGTTTCTTCCCCCAAACACTCTTTATCGTCTTCGGCGCATTCCTCTTGGGGATTCTCGATCAAATATTGCTCCGGATCGTTGCAAGACTCTCCATCCGGAACATTTTCCTCGTCGCAGAATTCTTCCGAGCAATCTTTTTCACCCGGGTTGCACTCATAGGCTGTGCAGTTTTCGTCGGTGTCCGGATCGCAAAGGGGTATGTTTTTGGCATTGCGGTTCAATATCTTATAGTACCAGATATCACTTTCCGGATCACCCGTGCAAGCTTCGCCTTCCTCCGTTGAATTCGGATCGCATTCCCAAACAAAACATTTTTCTTCAGCCGGGTCGCAGTCAATCTGGGCCTGGATCATGTAATCGCGTTTCACAACGATTTTCCAGTAAGTTCCTGCAATTGATCCAATGATAAGAATCCCGAGAAAAACAAACAATACTTTCGATTTTCGGTCTATGTTGATTTCAGCGTTTTGTGCTGGTATTTGCTCCATATCCATTTTGTTTTTTCATTCCATCCCCCAACTCAAACCTATTCACTGGTTTTATATCAATACACTAACACATTTTCCCGGAAAGTTCAAAAAAAGCGCCGATTTTGGGCGCCGCAACGGTAAGGGCCGCTGTTTCCATGGAAGCAAAGAAATCAACCAAGAGGAAGCCGAAGAAGATCAGTTTTTTCGGGAAAATTCCATAACAGCTTAGCGTAGCATGGCGAATGATTTTTGTCAATGAGAAATTAAAAAAAGAAAAAAGAAACATCAATGTGTTCCTTTGAAAAATATTGGAGGTGGGGGGAATGAAGAGATTCGAACTCTCGACCCGCGGGGCCACAACCCGCTGCTCTAGCCTCTGAGCTACATTCCCCACAAATCCTCGAAAAGATCTATACTTGTAAAAACTTAGCAAGAAGCCCGTCTCTTGTCAACAGCTCCTCCGTTCTTCTGGTCATATCCTTCAATTTTATCTTCCCAGCTTTATTTTCTTCCTCACCCCAGAAAACTACAAAAGGAATATCGCGTTTAGCCGCATAGATAAGCTGATTCTTTACTCCCAGGCTATCACCAAGATAAATTTCAGTATTTATACCAGCTGACCGCAACTCCTTGGCAAGGGATTGGATATTTGAGGAAAATTTTTCATCAATTATGGTCAGAAGAACACGCGACGTTGAATTTCTGTGTTCAATCTTACCAAGTCTTTCAAGAGCGGCAATCAATCGGTCAACACCAACCGAAGCTCCAACTGATGGAATTTTCTCTCCAGTAAAACGCATCACCAACTCGTCATACCTTCCACCGGAAAAAACGGATCCGATTTCGGGAAGATCGGTGAGAGTGGTCTCAAATACAGGTCCAGTATAATAACCTAGCCCGCGGGCAATCGACAAGTCGAATTTGCGAAAGGAAGAATCCACATTTAGATCATTTAGGTTTTTGATGATTTGATTGCATTCAGATATTCCCTCTTCAGCAATCTCAACGCCTGCAAAAAAAACTTTCAGTCTTGCTAGGAGTTTTTCATCATCACCATTGATCTGAAGAAACTCTTCGATTTTCGTGACGCTTTTGTCAGATAAATCGCTAATTTGACGCAACTCTTGAAACACATCCTCGATGCCAATTTTTTCCAGTTTGTCGAGAATTCGAAGAACGTCATTGATTTTTTCGGATGGAAAATCGCATACTACGGGCAAACCATTGAGAATTTTCCTGTTATTAAACCGAATCAGAAAATTATCCAACCCAAGGCTGCGCAAGGTCTCATACATCAAAACAATAACCTCGGTATCTGCAAGAATTGATGAACTGCCGACAATATCAGCATCAAACTGCGCAAATTCACGAAAACGGCCTGCCTGCGGCCTTTCTTTGCGCCAAACATTGCCGAACTGATACCGCTTAAAAGGTTTGGGAATTTCAGGATAAGCCGCAATGACACGAGAAAGAGGAACAGTAAGATCAAAGCGAAGAGATATGTCTTGATCGCCAGCCATAAAGCGATAAACTTCCATCTTGAATTCATCTTGGTCGGTTCCAAGAACCGACGAGCGTTCAAGGCAGGGCGTATCCAGCGGCGTAAAACCAAAACGTTCAAATGTGCATCGGATATCATCAATGATTCTCTGGCGTGAAATCATTATTTCCGGAACGTAATCACGGAAACCACCTAGCAACTGAGGTTTTACTCTCCGATTTTTTTGTGACATGTCTATAACCCCTTTTTTTGAATTATTTACGGATTTTTAATGACCGCCTGTTAAGCAAAAAGCTAACAGACATATGTAAAAAAGTCAAAGCTATTTACCACTAGAAATTTTTCTCATTTTATAAAACGCTATTCCAATATCCCTATATTGATCCACCAAGAGCGGAATAAAATCTTCAGTGCCAATTTTTATTTCTTGAAAATCTTTAAATTTCATCTTATATTTTTCTGCTTCCTGCACACTCGCTTTCCCATAGACCATGAACACTCTTTTTTTATTGCTTTCTGATTTTTCAATATTTTGCTGAGTGTAAAGTGAATGTATAAATACTTTAACGATATCAACGGCCTTATTTATAACAATTGGCCTTTCCTTGTCTTTCATGCCAAACTCCAATTCGATTGTATTTTTGAGGCATGATCCCAACGGTCCTTTTGGATCGGGCCAAAGAAGGATATCATCCAGCTTTATGAAATGTAATGGGAGATCGATATCTAATTTATTTCGCGGAATAATGATGAAATTTTTTGTTCCAAATTTTGCTTCATGCAGGTCGATAACGTATTTGTATTTTTTTGCAATTTTTATGTTGTTTACCGCATTTTTTTTCTCGTATAAGTCAGATTTGATGTCTCCGGGATAAGAACGATTCAAATCGGAATCAATGTATCGAACATTTTTTTCAAGTGCCTTAGGGTTCGCAATCAGAAAATCAAAATAAGCATCCAGTTTTTGCTCGACAAGTTTATTGACAACCTCAATACCTATACGCTCATCCCCGTGCGTAGCCGCAATCAATAGTATTTGTTTATAATATTTTTTCATAATAATAAAGGCTCTAGACTAGAAGATTTTTCTTCGATAGTCTAGAAATATGATTAAATGGGCAAAAATCAGCAGTTATCAACTGAAAAAAATTATTCATCATTTTGTAGTCGATGTTTCTGCCGATCAA
>JAQVJV010000035.1 GCA_028695025.1 Candidatus Moraniibacteriota bacterium | reverse complement strand
CGGTATCGCCGATTGAGTAAAGATTATGAGTATCATCCGGAAACTGAAGAAAACATGATTTATATCGCTATGACCCATCTGATGCTTAAAAGATTAGCGAGAAATTAACTTTTTTAACAGGCTCTAACATAACATATGAACGCCAGCTTGGGACCACAAGACTGGTCGGCGTAAAAGCCGGCGCAAAAATCGGGAAGATTGATTGTACCCCGCGCCGAAAGAGAAGCCGAAAGAGAAAGGGATGATATGTTAAAAAGAGCCGCATTGAATCATTAAATGCGGCTCTAACTTTTGTAGAAATATTTGCGAATCCTACAGCACCGTTGTCGCCGCGATTTTGTCCGAGGCATTGAGGCGCATGACCCGCACTCCCTGCGTCGCCCGCCCGAGAGAAGATATGCTCTTGAGCGGAACACGGATGATCTGGCCATTGTCGGAAGTGGCAATGAGATCCGCTTCGAGGCTGTCTGTATTCACCACATGGGCGGAAACCAGCCTTCCGGTCTTCGGCGTGATTTTTGCCGTCTTGATGCCCGATCCGCCGCGCTTCTGAATTTTGTATGATTTGAGATCAGATCGTTTTCCAAATCCGTTTTCTGTGAGGACGAGGAGCTGGTTGCCTTTCTGGTTCTTAAGCACTACGTCCATCCCGACCACCTCGTCGTTCTTCCCGAGCCGGACGCCGCGCACTCCGGCCGCAGTGCGTCCCATCGCCCGCACATCCGATTCCTTGAAATGGATGGCTTGGCCGCCAGCCGTCGTGACGATAATCTCGTCTTTCCCAGTCGTCGGTGCAATCCAGCGCAATTCGTCATCCTTGGCCAAATTAAGGGCAATGAGTCCCGAACGGCGGACTTTCGCGAAATCGTCAATGGCTGTCTTTTTCACCGTTCCGGATTTGGTTGCCATGAACAAGTATTTTGCGTCCGAGTCTTTTCCAACGGAAATAATCGCCGTGATTTTTTCTTCCGGAGCGATCTGGAGGAAATTCACGATCGCCTGACCTTTGGCGGTCCGTGACGTCGCCGGAATTTCATAGGCTTTCGACTGAAAAACTTTTCCGGTATTGGTGAAAAAGAAAAGATCGTCATGCGTCATCGCGCTCACCACCATATCGATTTTGTCGTCCTCCTTGGTCGTAGCGCCGATCACGCCTTTTCCGCCCCGGCGCTGTACGCGATAGAGGGAGGGGTTCATCCGTTTGATGTAATTGTCTTCGGTGAGGACAATAATCGCATCTTCATTTGGAATGAGATCTTCCTGCTTGAAATCTCCCACCGCCGATTTCACCACCCGCGTCCGGCGTTCGTCGGCATATTTTTCCTTGAGTTCGGAAAGTTCTTTCTTGATCACGCCCGAAATTTTCTTCGGACTCTTGAGGAGATCTTCAAGTTCTTTGATAAGCTGTCTCTTTTCTTTGAGTTCGTCCTCGATTTTCTTGCGCTCAAGCCCGGCGAGAGTTTGGAGTCTCATTTCAAGGATAGCCGTCGCCTGCTTGTCGGAGAGCTTGAATTTTTTCATAAGGTTCGCGTGGGCAATTTCTTTCGTCGCCGACTTCCGGATCGTGCTGATGATCGCGTCGATATGATCAAGCGCTTTTTTGAGGCCCTCGAGAATATGCGCCCGTTCTTTCGCCACCCGCAGATCGAATTGGGTCCGGCGGATGACTACTGCCCGGCGATGCTCCACGAAATGCTCGAGCATTGCTTTCAAATTGAGCACGCGCGGCTCGATCCCGTCCACAAGCGCGAGCATATTCACATGGAAAGACTTTTGAAGGTCCGTGAGGGTATAGAGCTTGTTCAATATTTTCTTCGGAAAAGCTTCTTTTTTGAGCTCGATCACCACCCGCACTCCGTCTTTGTCGGACTCGTCGCGAATGTCGCGGATCCCTTCCAATTTTCCCGTTTTCACAAGGTCGGCAATTTTCTCGATCATCGCCGCTTTGTTGGAAGCGTACGTCATTTCCGTCACCACGATTTGGAATTGTCCGTTCTTGGTTTCCACGATCTCCGCTTCGGCGCGGCTCACGATGCTCCCGCGTCCAGTGAGATAGGCCTGCATAATATCCGCCTGGTTGTATATCGTTCCGCCGGTCGGAAAATCCGGGCCTTTCACAAATTGCACCAATTCTTTCACTTCGCAATCCGGATTTTCAATGAGGTGGTTGATCCCGTCCACCAGTTCTCCGAGATTGTGCGGAGGGATGTTGGTCGCCATCCCAACAGCAATTCCCATTGTTCCATTGAGAAGAAGCTGGGGGACTTTGGCGGGAAGGACCGACGGCTCCTGGCGGGAAGCGTCATAGTTCGGGATGAAATCCACCGTTTCTTTTTCAATATCCACCATCATTTCTTCAGCAATCGAGGTGAGCCGGGCTTCAGTGTACCGCATCGCCGCCGCGTTGTCGCCGTCCATCGAACCGAAGTTTCCCTGACCGTCGACGAGGGGATAGCGCACGGAAAAATTCTGGGCGAGACGCACCATCGAATCATACACTGCCGAGTCTCCGTGCGGATGATATTTTCCCAGCACTTCTCCGACCACCGTTGCCGACTTGCGGTATTTCGCCGCATGGGTGAGACCGAGCCCCCGCATAGCATAAAGGATCCGGCGATGCACCGGCTTCATCCCGTCCCGCACGTCTGGCAGGGCCCGCGCCACAATGACACTCATCGCGTAGGCGAGATAGGACTCTTTCATTTCTGAAGTAATTTCCCTTGGTTTGATGTAACCTATTTCCATATTTTTCAGTGATCAATGATCAAAGAACAAAGACCAATATGCTCAAAAAAATTATTGTTCATCGTTCGTTGTTCTTTGGCCATTGCCGCTTGGCATATTCGATGAATCCGGAAGGCTGTTCATTAAATCGCTTTCTTCGCTCATGCTCGGATTACTCACATCCATATTTAAACTATTCAAATCCGAAGAAGTATTGTAGACATTTTCCGAATTGGTCGCCCCCGTTCCACTTGGCACATTTTGCATCATATTTTGAATTGAATCTTTTCCAGTTTCAAGATTATTTTTGAGATCTTCAAGGCTGGCCGCACCTTGATCAGCATTTTGATCAGCCGATTGGCCCATTTCCCGAAGCGAAAGCACCCAAATTCCGGCAAAAATGAAAAAACCGACAATGGTCACTGCCACCGCAATCCTCTCCCGCTCGCGCACCGGCTTTTGTTGAAGCTTGTGGATGAAATTATTGATGCTCATGCAACAATTTTTATGAACTAAGCGCTTCCATTAGCACCACTTTTCTTTCCATATCCTCCAAATCTTTTTTCTTGAGGACTAATTTTGCCTGTTTTTCCTTGGGGCAAGTGCCAATTTCTTTGCAAAAAGCTTTTTCGTCTTCGATATTTTTGATTTTGATTCCGGCGATTTTATAATGCATCGGAAGCACAACCTTCGGATCAATCGCTTCCACCACCGCTTCCGCCTCTTTTCCTTTGAGGGAAAACGGGCCTCCGACCGGAACCATCAAAACATCCACGCCGTTGATTTCCTCAAGCTGTTTTTTGTCGAGCGCTGTCCCAAGATCGCCCAAATGGCAGATACGGATCCCTTCACTTTCCAAGATGAAGATAGTATTAAGCCCCCGCTCCGCGCCTTGCGCTTTGTCATGAAAAGAGTTGATACCCGTGATCGAAATACCCTTCACAGAATATTCCCCCGGAAGATCCACAACTGTCGGCTCGCCCCGCAAAGCGCCGGGATTGTTATGGTCCGAGTGGGGATGGCTGATCGTGATAATATCCGCTTTCCCTTGCGGGGGACGCAACCCGATCGATTTGTCAAAAGGGTCGGTGAAAATCACGATATCCTCGCCCGACCCGCGCCCTTCCGGCTTGGTTGAGATCTTGAAACATGAATGTCCGTACCATTGAATAGTCATAGTTTTTTCTTTTATAACAATAGAATAATAGCATGCTAAGCAGAATATTTCAACCTTTAGGAATTGGGCAGGGGCCATATATATGCGACCCTATTGTGATTTAATATTATCAAGACTATATTTACTAAATTAATCCGATATTTCATCTTATATAAAGCAAAATATATTAATTATATCGCAATATATACCAGCTATTGACTTTTTTCTATTTTTAAGCTAAAATTGAGAGTTAAAATAAAAATCTGCTCTTTAAAAAGGAGAATGGCTGTGAAAGACGCACTTAACGTGGCATCTGGTATAATTTTTATGGCTCTAGACTAGCACTTTTCTAAAAAATTAATAATACTTGGTAACGATTTTCATCAATTCTTTCTCCAAATCAGCATCGTTTCTTTTCCATCTCCATTCGCATTCCTTGAGGTGCATGTAAAA
>JAQVJV010000034.1 GCA_028695025.1 Candidatus Moraniibacteriota bacterium | reverse complement strand
CATTGAGTATCCGTCAGATCAGTATCATACTTTTTTCGTTTTTGTTTTTGATGTCGCATAGGATCACAAGTTTATGGCTTATGTTCCTATTTTACACCAAAAGCAGGCTTTTTTAACAGGCTCTTATATCGGAACGCCAAAGTGGTGGAGGGAGAACAGGCCAAATTCTTGTAGAAAATTGGCTGTTAAATGTATGTTTTTCTCTCCAGAGGAAAAAGTTTGCCTTGCTCAACAAATAGTGTATTGCAATATTTTTACCCCAGTCGAAAATAATGACGGGAGCGGTGGGCGAGGAAACTGACCGGACAGTTCATCTAAGCAAAAGGCGGAGAATCTCCCGCCTTTTAAAATTGCCAAAATTTTACTCGATTGAAAATTTGGAAAGAGACCCGGGTTGTTGGAGATAGATCACTTTATTTTTTTCGTCGGCGGTGAAACTGCCGATTCCTGAAATTGATTCGTTGAAATATTGATTCTGGATTTTTCCGTCTTTTGAAAATTGGACAATCCGGTGGTTGGAGTTGTCGAGCGCGTAGACATTTTCAAGATCAGGATTGGAATATATTTCGTCGATTGAGAGAGGCGTTTCTGGGGATTCAAAGTTGATTTTGTCATCGATTTTACCTTGAAGATAGCTGGAAATTTTGTTTTGATCGGCAACAAAAACATCTTCATTGATGGCAAAACTGTTGGCGTTTTTGATGTCGGCTCCTGAATTTAGCCAACTTTTTCCTTCGCCAAAACCGCCTTCTGCCCGAGGGAAGCGATAGATTTGATTTGCGTTGGTATCGAGAAAATAAAGATAAGTAAGATAAGTTTTCATATCTGCGGCTTTAAAATTTCCCGGAAGAGAAATGTTGTTTTCTGTAAAACGGCTGTTTATAGGAGTAAAAGCGATAATTTTTTTATCTTCAGTAAATATGAAGATAGTATTGAGATCAGGCATGGCTGTGGCAAGAGTGAACTTACCACTGTCGATTTGACTGTCGCTTGTTTTTTCTTCGCCGTTTTGCGGATGGATTTCAATGAGGGATTTTTCGGAGACGAGGGTGTAGAGCGTGCCGTCCAAAAGGATGATTTGGCGGCTGTCGTCCGGAAGCGGGGCGACCTGGCTGATTTCTTCAATATTTTTCACTTTTATATCATCGAAAGCGGTTGTCGGTGCCGAGTTTTCGGTCGGCGTTTCAGTGCCGGCCGGCTGGGTGCTTCTTTGGCGGGCAAGATAAGCGGCAATCAAGATGACAAGGATCAAAGCCGCGATTGCTCCGGAAGTTATTTTCCAGCGGCCCGAAAGAGGACGGCGCCAGTTGATATCTTTGATGCTCCTGAACTTTTCAGGAATGGGCGGTTTCGGGATGGCGGGGACTGACGGCAGGCGGAAAGCCGGCCGCTTCTCTTTCCATTTGGAAACAAGTTGAAAGAAAGCGGAGAAATATTTTTCGGCGGAAAATGTGGCTGGTTTCGCCCGGTCATATAAATTTACCAAATATTTGCCCGATTTTTTGAAAAATGATTCTTTCGGGATGATTTCTTCCGCTTCGGAAATATATAAGCTGTTTGGAAGGAATGATTTTTTCTCGGCAGGCGGGATATCGAGCGGCGGCTTTTGTCTGGCAGTGGGCACTTGGGGAAGCGGTTCCGGAATAAGTTTTTCTTTGATTTCAGGGATGATTTTCTTGATTTCGGTATGAGAAATAGCCGGTTCGGTTTCTTCTTCGGGAACTATATCAATAATGACGGATCCGGAAAGTTCGGAATTGGCCTTGAGGGACGCGGATACGATATTGGGAAATTCATCCCGGCCGAAGCGGGAAAAGTTTTGCCGAAGTTCTTCGAGGGAGAAGATATCCAAAAGGTCGGATGTCGTGAAAATAAGCCGGTCGCCTTTTTCCAATTTCCCGCTTGAAATATCGGAAAAAGTCTTGATCGGGTTCGATTCGCTTTCAAAGTTATCCTCGCCGATTCCCTGTCCGATATCGGCGATCAGCCCGTTTCTTGAGAGGAGGATGGAAGCATGCCCGATTTTGGAAAAGTGGAGGTTGTTTTTTTCAAGTGCTCCTCCGGCGAAGCTGATTTTTCCGATCCAATGGACGCTTCCCTGGCGGGCAAGTTCGGCGAGGGCTAGGTTGGCTTTTTGGAGGCTGGCTTCGAAACTTTCATAGGCCGGCCGGTCTGGACGGGCGAAAAACTCTTTTTTGATGACGGAAGCAAGCAGGTTGACAACAAACGAAGAATCTTTCGGGGATCCCTCGATCTTGATGATCCCGAAAACGGTTCCCAATGGGCACTGCTCAAAGTTTTCGGGAGGATAAACAAAAACAAGGATGAAAGGCTCCAGCTCGCGGTTTGCGGCGATGGAAATCGGACGGAAAAGGCCTTTGAGTCCGTGAATTTTCTTTTTTCTGGTATGAAGAGGCATGATAATTGAGCTTATTATAGGAAATAAGGCAAAAAAACACAAATTTTTCATCTGAAGTAAAAAATGGACTTTTTCAAGATTTTCGTTTATAATGGCTAGTGTCTAACAATCTAAAAATTTTCACAATATGACGGAAATTTTTTCCCAACTTTTTGAATCCAGGGTCAAGGCCCGGCTGATGAAATTCTTCATGCTGAACGACAAGCAGGAATTCAGCGCCCAGGAAGTGGTGCAAAAAAACAAAATGAGCTCGGTCCAAATTTCGCGCGAATTGCACCGGTTTGAGAAAATGAAGATGATCGTGAGCCGGAGCCGGAAAGGAAAAAAATATTATCAGACCAACACGGATTTTATTTTCTATCCAGAGCTCAAGAATTTGGTGGTGAAATCGAATACTTTGCCGGAATGCCGCAGCTTGAGCCAGATTAAAACCTTGGGAAAAGTGAAGCTGGCCCTCATTTCGGGCGTTTTTTTGAATTATCCCAAGGGCCGGGCGGATTTGCTCATTGTCGGAGATGAAATGAGCCGCGCTAAAATGAAACATATGCTTGAGAACATGGAAGCGGAAGTGGGGCGGGAGATAAACTATTCCATCATGACTTCGGAAGAATTCAAATATCGCACCGATATGCTCGACAAGTTCGTGATGGAATTTTTGGAAGGGCCTTATGAGGAAATCATCTGCAAAGTGCCGAATTTGAAAGAAATCGCAAACCGGAGACACCGATAATCTAAAAGACTAAATCTCAAGATATTCTCGGTTTTTATAATCCTGTTTTTTTATGCCTTTGAATTATTTGATTATAATATTTTTTGTCCTTATTGCTGTCGGTTTGGCGGCGTATGTTTTTTCTTTGCAAAGGAAAATCAGAAGTTCGGAAAAAGAGAACTTGGAAGAAAAAGACGACAAGATTGTGAGCAATTTTACCAATCAAATTCAGCTTCTGGCTAATAATTTCAATGCAAGCTTAAATAATCTTCAAAAAAGCGTTGATCAACGACTAGGAGAAAATACAGGGCGATTGGACAATGCGGCGCGTTCATACGGCGAGGTGCAAAAGCAAATTGTTCATTTGCAGGAGGAAGTGAAGCGGGTGCATGAAGTCGGAAAAAATATTTCGAGCCTCCAGGATATCCTCAAGGCGCCGAAATTGCGGGGAGTGATGGGGGAATTTTTGCTCGAAAACCTTCTTTCCCAGATTTTCAGCCACGAGTACTACACCCTCCAACACGCTTTCAAGAGCGGGGAAAAGGTGGACGCGGCGGTGCAACTCAAAGACTATTTCATCCCGATCGATTCCAAATTTCCGCTCGAAAATTTCCGGAAGGGGTCCGATTCGGAGAACGAGGCGGAAAAAGAGCAGTATTCCAAGCTTTTTTATCAAGATGTCAAAAAACACGTCGATTCGATTGCCAAGAAATATATCCTGCCGGACGAGGGGACGGTTGATTTCGCGCTTATGTATATTCCGGCCGAAAATGTCTATCACGAAATTTTGAGCAACGAATTCGGCGGGATGAAACTGTTTGATTATGCCACCGGAAAGCGGGTGATCCCGGTTTCGCCGAACACGCTTTATGCCTATCTCTCGACAATCATCATGGGGCTCAAAGGTATGAAAATTGAGGAGAATGCCAAATTGATCTTGGAAAACCTCAAGCGGCTGGAGATTGATTTCGGAAAGGTGCGGAGCGATTTCATCCTCATCGGAACTCATTTGAATAATGCAAAGAAAAAATATGATGACACAGAAAAGCGAATTGACCGTTTCGATAGTCGCCTCGAAAAATCGGGAGTGAAGGAGCTGGAAGCGGAAAGTAACAATTTGATAAAATAATATATTTTAAGCATGATCAAAAATTTTTTCTCCAACCTGAAATCACGGACGAAGCGTTTTTTTTGGCATGGGTTTTGGACGGATCCGATCATTTTTTTCACAATAATCCTCGCCATCCTTGCCAACTTGAGCCTCTGGGGAGCGCTATACTCAACAGTGATCCGCAGCGATTCGCCGATCATTCTTCATTACAACATCTATTTCGGCGTTGACGCGGTGGGAAACTGGCGGAGCCTTTATTCCATGCCGGCGCTTGCGGCGATCCTTCTGCTTCTAAATTTGATCCTTTCCCGGTTTTTTTACTATAAAGAAAGGACAGTTTCTTATCTTTTTTCCGGCGCGGCTCTTGTTTCACAGCTTTTGATGGCCGTTGGAGTGGCAAGCGCGATTATGATTAATTTTTGAATGTTTTACGAAATACGAAATGAGCGAAATCATGAGAAGTGTTGAAGTATCGAATTGGATTAAAATAAGGCTCTAGACTAGAAGATTTTTCTTCGATAGTCTAGAAATATGATTAAATGGGCAAAAATCAGCAGTTATCAACTGAAAAAAATTATTCATCATTTTGTAGTCGATGTTTCTGCCGATCA
>JAQVJV010000017.1 GCA_028695025.1 Candidatus Moraniibacteriota bacterium | reverse complement strand
CATTGAGTATCCGTCAGATCAGTATCATACTTTTTTCGTTTTTGTTTTTGATGTCGCATAGGATCACAAGTTTATGGCTTATGTTCCTATTTTACACCAAAAGCAGGCTTTTTTAACAGGCTCTTATCGCTATGAAATTAAATTTTCTCCGCAAAAAATGGATTATTTTTGCAACAGCCGCAATAGTCATTGTCGCGGCGGGTTTTTTTGCGGCAAAAAAAACATCGAAAAAAACTGCGCTTGATCCAAGTTCAGAAAGCCAAAACAGCAATGGCAATGCGGATGGCAGTTCGGAGAATAATACCAATTTCGGACAAGAAAACAGCGGCAACAGCGCTGACGCCTCTGAAGAAGTCACTGACGACGAAGGAGAAACAATCACTGTCAAAAAGGGCAACCTCGATCCGGGAAACCTCCGTTCGTCGGATGACGGGGACGAGTTCGCCCATATCACGACCGAGCACTGCAACACCGATTGCGAGGCTTTTGCCAATAAGTTGGATTATTTTGAATATTGCGAGCAAGTCTGCGGAATCACACCCGTGAAAGATGTCGACGACTGCGACGGGAAAAAAGATCTCGAAAAAGACTATTGCCTGAAAGATCTGGCCATAAACAAAAAGGATTCCTCGATTTGCGAAAAAATCGACGATGTGAACGTCCGCGCGACCTGCCGGAACTGGCTTACGCAAATGCAGATTGAGGAACAGATGGGCGGCGGTGGCGGCCCGGCGGAAGAAGAATGAATCAGATTTGCATATCAAAAAACTCTTGAATTAATTTTCAGGAGTTTTTTATATTTTTGATTTTAGCGGCCGATCGAGGAAGTTTTGCCCGCCAAATTCAAAACTGGTCGATATAGCTTCCCAAATCTCCGATCCACTTGGCTTTTTCCGGATGGAATAAGAACCTTTCCACGTCGCGGGCGGCCTGCTTGAGGTCCGACGCGGCAATGATATTTTTCAATTCTTTCTTGAGATCTTCGCGGTTTTTGACCTTGATCCCCTTTTCTTTGAGTAAGGCATAATTCGGCTCGATATTTTTCTGCGCGAGGAACCAGATGAGGTCGAAGAAATCCCGCCCCTTCTGGTACGGCCTGGATTTCAAAGCGATGATCTTTTGGGCGAAAATGGTTTCAAGGGTATTGGCAACCACATTGAAGCTTTTTCCATAAGTTGAGATTTGTCTCGATTCGAAACGGATGCTCTTGAAAGGCTTCGGGTCGATTTCGAATTTGACCGTCAATTTTTGGTTTTCCATGGCGCCAATTCCCATTTCTTCCATCACTTCGGAAAATTTAATGGAAATAATAAAAATATTTTCGGTTTCCTTGGTTTTTGTTTCCGCATTGAAGCCGAGTTCCCGCAGCCTTTTTCCGATGTAGGTAGCCAATTCTTTATAATCAAGACCCGACTTGATCAGATCAAAGTCCAAATCCTCCGAAAAACGGCCGATCTTATAGACAAATCTCAAACAAGTTCCCCCTAAAAAGGACAAATAGCTTGCAAATTTTGAAGCATAAAGGATATCCAAAATTTCCGCTTGCAGATATTCGGTCAAGATTCTCCGCGGGACATTCGGAATATTGTTTCTTTTGATATAGTCTTCGAGAAAAAATTTATCGAGCATTTTTTTGATAGCTCAACAAGCTTTCGACAAGCTTGCCGATTTTCTTGTCATCATATAATTTTTCATACAGCGCCAGCGCTTTTTTGCTGAATTTGAACTCCTCATTGATCCTCATCTCTTTCCAAAAATCACCCTTGGCAACCAGCCTGTTTTTGTTGAGATAGATATAATCCAAAATCGCCTTTTCCGGAGTGGCGATATCGAAGAAAATATCCCCCTTTTGGACCGGTTCATAACCGGAAAACAAATCGGGTTTGATTTTTTGATAAGAGAAATTTCCAAAATTATTTTTGAAATACGCCGTTTTTCGGGACGTCACTGAAGTATATGTGCCCGGAATATCGGGAATAATGCCGTGGTAGTTCAAAGCAAATTCAAGGCTCAAGTATGACGGGGCATAAATTTTTCCGGCCAAGAGCATCGGGTCAATGTTTGATTCGGCGCTGGAAAGGACATACAATCCTTTTTTTATTTTCAACAAATATCCTTTTTTTACCCAGAACGCGACCTGCACCAAAATATTTTTTTCATCAAAAAAAACCGCTTTCACCTCCGAAGCGTTGAAAATTGGATAGTTTTTCATTTTTTGCTCAAATTCAAAAAATTGCATATATAAAGCAAAATACTGATAATTACGTTTCTTCTGGTTAATATATATTATTACCAAAAGAAACGTGTTGTCAAGCAGCTCTCCCGATCGAAAAATATTTGAACCCGGCGTCTTTCAGCTCGCGCGGGTCATAGAGGTTCCGCCCGTCGAAAATGACCGGGTGCTTCATGGCTTTTTTGAGGCGAAGGAAGTCCGGATCGCGGAACTGCATCCACTCGGTGAGGATAACGAGCATATCCGCGTCGCGCGCGGCTTCATATTCATTCCCGGCGTATTTCACCGCGTTGTTCTTTCCAAACGATTTCTCAAACGTTTTCATGGCTTCCGGATCGAAAAGCTGGAGACTTGCGCCGCGCTTCGCCAGTTCTTCCGCGAAAAACAGTGCCGCCGCATCGCGCACATCGTCTGTTTCTGCTTTGAAAGCAAGGCCCCAAACGGCGATTTTTTTGCCGGAAACATCGTTTTTATATTGCTTCAATATTTTTTCCAGGAACCACTCTTTTTGTTCCTTGTTCACCTTTTCGACGCTTTCGAAAATTCCGGCGTCAATATTGTTTTCATTCATCGTGGCAATGAGCGCTTTCACGTCTTTTGGAAAGCACGACCCGCCGTAACCGATGCTCGCATAAAGAAAAGCTTTTCCAATTCGGCTGTCACTCCCGATTCCCTCCCGAATTTTTTGGATATCCGCGCCAACTTCTTCCGCAAGCCGTGCCATCGCGTTGATGAAGGAAATCCGCGTCGCAAGCATTGAATTCGCGGCATATTTCGTTAGTTCGGCGCTCGCTCGATCCATCATAATAACTTGATAACCTTTTCGCATGAAAGGAAGATACATTTTTTCCAATTCATTAATCGTTTTCTTGTCATCCGCCCCGATGATCACCCGGTCCGGCTTCATGAAGTCGTCCACCGCGCTCCCCTCTTTCAAAAATTCCGGATTCGATGCCACGCTGAAGCGGATTTTCTTCTTGCGCTTCTTGAGCTCCTCGGCGATGATTTTTTCCACCCTTTTCCCCGTACCCACCGGCACCGTCGATTTTTGCACCACGATTTTCGGCCGATCCATCGTTTCGCCGATCGCACGCGCCACATCAAAAACATAGGAGAGATCCGCGTCCCCGCTCGGGAGCGGCGGCGTTCCGACCGCGCTCACCAGGATGTCGTTTTCCAAAATGGCTTTTTTGGCATCACTCGTGAAAAAGAGGCGCCTTGCTTCGACGTTTTTTTTGATGAGATCCTCGAGCCCCGGCTCATATATCGGACAGTGGCCTTTTTTGATATACTCGATCTTTTTATGGTCAATATCAACGCAAGTGACCGTATTTCCCGATTGGGCGAGGCACGCGCCGGAGACAAGTCCGACATAACCCGTGCCAAAAATAGCTAAACGCATGATAATTTTTGATTATGAATTATGAATTTTAAACCCGATAATATTCTTTGTACCATTCCACAAAATTCTTGATCCCTTCTTCTATCCGCGTCGTTGGCTTCCAGCCCAAACGCCGGAGTTTGCGGATGTCAGCGACGGTTTTCGGCACGTCCCCGGGTTGCATCGGGAGCATTTTTTTCTTCGCTTTTTTGCCAAGATTTTCCTCGAGCACTTCTATATATCGCATGAGCGTATCCTCCCGGTCGCCGCCGATGTTCATGACGCCGTAACCTTTTGCTTTATCAAGCACGGCGATGGTTCCCGTCGCGATATCATCGACATAGGTGAAATTGCGGCTCATCTTTCCGCGGTTGAACACGTTGATCGGACGGCCTTTGGTGATCGCATCGGCGAAAAGAAAAAGCGCCATGTCGGGACGTCCCCACGGGCCGTAAACGGTGAAATAGCGAAGGGCTGTCACATTGAGGCCGTAAATATGGTGGTATGTATGCGCGATGAGCTCGTCCGTTTTTTTGGAAGCGGCGTAGGGCGAAATGGGGGTATCCACCGGATCGGCTTCGGAAAAGGGCAGTTTTTTGTTGTTGCCATAGACCGAAGAGGACGACGCAAAAACGAAATTTTTGATTTTGTGCTTCACCGCCGCTTCAAGAAGATTGAGGCTCCCCATGACATTCACGTCGAAATACAGTTTCGGGTCAAGAAGCGAATTCCTCACCCCGGCCATCGCCGCGAGGTGGATCACTTTGTCAATTTTTTCAGTCTTGAAAATCCGCCCGACCAGCTTTTCATCGCGGATATCGCCTTTGTACAACTTTAATTTATATCCTTTGAGAAATTTTTTGATCCGGTCGCGTTTCAATTGCGGGTCGTAGTAGCCGTTGAAATTGTCGATGATGACCACCCGGTCGCCCCGGTCCATCAGCTTTTTGGCGATATTCGAACCGATAAAACCGGCGCCTCCGGTGATCAGCACTTTTTCGGGCTTCTTTTTCATATTTTTGATTTTCGTGAGTTGATAACAAATCAATAATAGCAAAAATCAGGGGGATTTTCAAGCTGGACATTGACATAAATATATTTTATGCTATCCTTAATCGTCGCATAGAAACTATGCAAGAAAGCACTATTAACAATACCCCTGAAGGAGGAGGTCTTTTATGAAAACCATTTTGAAATTAGGCATCCTATTCTTAAATAGAGAGATTTCTATCTCACGAATTGCTTGTTGTTTTGGCAATTCATTAATTATCAAGGGAAAATGCACCGGCATTAGCATTATCCCAAACCGACCAAGCCATTTTGACATAACAATTTCCAGTAAAGAAAAATCAGAGAGCCGTATATTTCAACCGGAAATCTGGGATTCCGAGCGTGTTCTCGGTCCAAGCAACGGGCCACTCGGCCGTCAGATGGTGATGCTGGCAGAAGAGGAAGGAGCGACCCGATGAAAATTGCTAAACCAGACGCTAGGGTAAGGGGATTATGCGGAGGGTTCATAAGAACGCCGGGAAAAAAGACCCGGCAGAAGGAAAAAGGTTGCCTGTTTGACTTTCTGGAAGTTAGGTATCTGCCAATCGACACCGACTTTGACGTAAAATGTGATATCTGCGGAAGGATGGCGACCCTAATCGCAACCTTCTGCTTGAAAAAAATATTCTGCTGCGAAAATTGTAAAAAAGCAGCAAGGGAAAAAATTATGGACTGAAATAGCCCTAAAAAAGCTCCCGGCGCTACTTAATTAGTAGGCCGGGAGTTTTTCATTTTAGCAAAAGTTTATTTTTCGCATAAGCTCACTTCTTCGGCTGGGTTTTGAGACATTTTAACAACTATTTCTTCCGGATGTACTTATTTTTCAGAAAACCGAAAGCCAGTATAATCGCAAGCGCTAAGTTTATATACGGCCAGACGTTTCTAGCAAATGAAAATAGCCACATTGCGTTATATAAAATAGCAAAATGTAAATTTATATTATAGTAAACTATTAGATTGCCAATTAAAGAAAATATAAAGATTGAAGATAATATTTTTCTACTTTTCCAGTAAATGATCAGCGATATAAAAAATATTATCGTTAGCGCAATAATAATTTGCATTGCTGCGTGCTCGCCAAGTCCAATGTCACTCATATATTTTCTTTTAATTTTTAGAAACTCTTATTAGTTCACAAACTTTTAGTCAAAAATATAGCAATTTTCCAATGACCCCCGCGAAACTTGCATTTCGCAAAAATTGCTTTTGATTAATTGTTTATTTTTATAAAATTAAGATCATTTATAATAATCTCCGCTATATGTGGATCTATCTTTGAAGATTGATTCTTCTGAATATGCTCAATCAGATGATCAATCTGGAGATTTATTTCTTTTTCAATATTTTCAACCGGTTTTTTGTTTTTTCTTTCGCTATCCATCTGATCGAATAATTTCTCTAAAAAGTCAATCCTCGCAAAACAATAGTTGATTTCCCCCTTGTTTATAATATACCCGAATTCAAAGTAATGTTCAACACTTTCGCGAATGGTTTCAATGTTGACCGCGTCCACTTCTCCTAACTTGATATCAACACTCATTTCTCTGATTTCACCTGGTTTTGTGAATCCGTTGATTGTTTCTTTGGATTCTTTTGCGTTTTCAAAATCATCTTCATTGCTCTCAATTCTCACAACATCAATTTTGTATTCCCCGCCTTTATCTGTCCCTTGAGCCGTCACTTTATACTCTCCGTTTTCTGGGCTGGGAATGGTGATGAATTCATTCTCGGTATCATGCCCCGTATAAAATGCACCTTCTATTTCATTTATATCCTCCCCTGTCTCGAAATCTTTCCCTATTTTTTCACCACTTGGAGATTCGACTTGTATGTCGACTGGTGAAAAAACGTCAAATGTTAATATGTCAGAAACTTTGTCAAAAACATTTGCGTCAGAACAATCCTGAACTCCAGTCAATTCCCTGAATACTTCGCATTGAGCGGCTGTTGGGATATCGCCATGGGAAGAATTCAAAACGATTTTTTTGTCATTTTCAATCCCATCAGCGCTAGAAAACGGCACTGTTTCATCTCCGGATCCATATTCAATTCCCTGGTCTGTGCTGTCATCGTAGTAATTCTCCGGCATTCCATGTTCCCACATATCTCCTTTTTCGCTTTCGACAACCCTAAACCCTCCTATTGTATTGTTCCTTTCCGTGTCGGATATAATATTAGTAAAAGCAATTTCTTCTAATTTACCCAGTCTATCTGAAGTATTCAACAATTCCAAAAAATTATTTCTTGGATAATTTTCTGAATAATTCCTTGTTGTGTTATCTGAAACTTCTTTCAAATAGCTATAATCAGGAAGAAGTTCTTTCACGGAAAACACGCGACCCTGGATATATTCTTTCAAATTATCAAATCCTGAATGCTTCGCTTCCATTTCAAAAAATTTTTTTGCCAACTTATCTAAAATTGTAAAAAATCCCTCTCCAGCCTCCCATGTCAAATAACTCTTTGGCGATCCTTTATGCGGCGTTCCGAGCGTGATAAGCTGATCAACGTCATCTTCATATCCATCCCCTTCTATGTAGTATCGCGCCACCAGCCCGCCCATTGAATGCGCGACCAGATCAACCCTCGGGCGGCCTGTCTGATCTTTCACCTCGTCGATTTTTTCTTTCAATTTTTGCGCGGTTTGGACATTGCTGTCCCGCCATTCATACGGAAATTCAAAAAGATTTTTTTGCTCTTCATAACCGTTTTTCTCCAAGGTAGCGATCAAATTGTCATAGGTATGAAGGATTGGATCGATCTCGAGCTCCCCTATTCCGCCCGGATACTTTGTGGCCGATCCCATAATCCCCGGGATGATGATCACGGGATCGGGACCAGTGTTCGGATCCGATTGAAGCCAAGGGTCATAAAGAACGTATTTAACTTGCACCGCATCACCTTTTCCGTCAGGATTATCATTCGGATCATACGGTCCACTTGCATCACCCCACCAATTATGTTCAGCATGCGCACAAGGAACACCGAGATGATCAGTATTGTAGGCATATACCCCGTATCCGTTTCCGGAAAAAGAGTTGCGCGAAAGAGTGAGTTCCCGTTCAAGGCCGCGGTTGTTAAAAAAACTAACCGCGGAATTGTTTCCTGAAAACGTGTTGAATTCCAGTTTTGGCTCGACGTTTTCCATGTATATTCCGGTGACATTATCAGAAATCTCTGAATTGAGGATGGTGAGATTTTCATGTTCACTGCCGCTGGAGAGGGCTTTGAGAGCCACATTGCCATAGCGAATTGCGACATTGTTGAATTCAACCTTTTTGCTTGGGTTGATATTGATTGTCCCCCAATCTTGTTTTTTTGGATCACGAGGCGTTGCCATTTCTGCATCACTATCCACTCCGTCCGAATCATCATGAATCGAAGTGAAAACAACTTTTTCGCTCTTCGTTCCTCGAGCGGAGAATTCAGCGTTGATATGAATTTGATAGGACGGAGCATAGAATTTCACCACTACTCCCAGCTCAATCTTGAGCGGAGCTTGAATGTATACATTGGACTTCACAATATACGGACTCCCTTCTTTGATCCAGGTTGTTGCTGAAGTGATATATTGCGGGACGATTGTCGGGCCTTCGGCACGCGCTGGGCTACCGACGAGACAAACGAAAAAAACGGACATGAAAAAAACTCCTGCCACGGAAAAAATGAAGGCTGAACTCTCTTTTTTCATTTTTTTTATTTCGGAAGTTTTAACCAGGGGCCTGGCTCTGATTAAAAGCATTAATTAATATTTACTCACCCCACCACCAGCTAAAGCTGGTGGGTTGAGGCAGGACTGAAAGTCCCCTTAGTTGTTAGTTATTTGAAAATTGCTTTCCGCTTGGATGTTTTCCCCCTCTTGCTCTCTTATGTATTCCTTTATCATTTCGTCGGTGATGTTCCCGGAGGAAACAGCAAAGTAGCCTCTCGCCCACAGATGGCGGCCCCAGAACTGCTTTTTCAGAAGTTTGTTCTCACTAAGCAGTTTGTGGGAGGTTTTACCTTTCAGGAGCTGGACTATCCTGGAGATGGAAAAATAGGGCGGATAGGAAATGAATATGTGGATATGATCCGAGGCCACTTTGCCTTCAATTATCCGGATATCATTGGCATGGCATATTTGGCGGATGAGATTTCTGGCCCTTTTCGCTGTTTCTCCGTATAGCACCTTTTTTCGGTATTTAGGTATCCACACCAGATGGACTTTCAAATCGTATTTAGAATGGCTTGTGGTTCGATAATTCTGCATATTATGCATTCTAGGCATAGTATGGAGAAATATCAAACTAAAGTCTTCGCCTGAAGGCGAGGGATTTTTTCCTATTCCCAGAGGGAGACATTAATAATATTATGCTTTTTGACCGTAATAAACCCGTATTACGGTAATTTTTTTACTCATGAAAGTTTTTAGGGACAATTTTACGAAAAAACAGTCAAAAAAATGACTGCTACAATCTATGCAATATCTCTTGATTTTCAATAAGCCTAAGCATATTATTTTCAACCCTTTCACCTCCCGAACCGATAAAGCCCGATGTTTTTGTACTGCGCGACGTTTGTGAATTTCGTCGGGTCGAAATCCGCGTCGTCCCGTCTTTTGAGATTCGGCTGGCCGTTGAAGATGATCAGCGCCTTCGGATCGTTTCTGATGTCGTTGATATCTTCCGTTTTTTTGAGGGTCGGGCCGATCGCCGCCCAATAGGAAGGATCGTATTGCGGCCAATCAATGTTGTAGAGCGTCAGGCGGCCAGCGCCGAGATAATATTTCCCAATGACATAATCGAAAGAGTTCAGAATATAGAAATGGTCACCCTCGTATTTCGGCAGATCTTTCTGAAGCAAGTTCCAGCCTTGGGAATAATAGTACGGCTGGAAGGAAAGCATAAGAGTGACATAAATGACGAGCGCGTACATAGCCGTCCGGAGCCGCACGTTCGCAAGCCAAAGCCCGAGATAGACAAAAAGAAAGTACGCTCCCGGCATGAGATAGCGCGCGACAAAAAATCTTTTTCCAAGAAGAGAAAGAATATACACCACAAACAAAAATCCGATCGAAAGCATGAGGATAGCTGTTATTTTTTCCTTATCTTTTCGCTTTTTGTAGAGATAGAAAGTGATGGCGACAAAGAATATGGTGATGATTCCCACCGCCGTATTGTTGGCAACTCCCCAAAATTCATTCGGATTGGCCATTCCGGAAGACATTTCTCCCTTGGGCGTCCCGAAAATGAACATCTGGATATTCCAAAAAATGTCGCCGAGGCTCGCCGGAACCACCCATTCAAGATTGTTCCCCTGATTGAGAAGATGATGGAGGAAGGTCGGAACCCAAGGAAAGAATATCAAGAAAGCGACGGCATATCCGGCAAGAATTTGGCGGCTGGGCAGAAATTCAGCTGCCATTTTCCAGCTCAATTTTTGCTCGTATATTTTCTCGGAGATAATGTGCCAAGCAACATAGACGGGATAATAAACCACCGCGAAAATGATTCCCATATAGTGCGTGAGCGCTGCAAGAGCGGTGAAAAATCCCCACCAAAGGAAATATTTGGTTTTGCCGGTTTTCAATCCCCGGACGAAGAAATAGGCGGCGATGAGGATGAAAAAAACAAGCATGACATACATGCGCGCTTCCTGGGAATATTGGATGGCAAACGGCGAAATGGCCGCTATGAGTGCCGCCCACAAGGCTGTCCTCCGGTCGAAAAGTTCGCGTGCGAAAAGATAGACCGCCCAAACGGCGAACACCCCGAAAATGGCCGAAAACAACCGGATGCCAAAAACGCTGTAGTTGAAAAAAGAGGCGAAAATTTTGACGGTCCAATAATAGAGCGGCGGATGGACATCGTTCACGATCATCACCATCATATCGTGAAATTTCTCTTTTACGGCAATGCCGGTGAAAGCCTCATCGTACCAAAAATCCCGACTGTCGATTTGCCAGAAACGCAAACCGGCCGCCAAAATCAAAATGAGCCATATCAAACGGCCCTCGTGTTTTGCGTATATTTTCTTGATTTTCTCCATAATTTTTTACGGCACCTTGAAAACAAAGATAGTCGGCCCGACCCGCGCCGCCAAATTTTTCATCAGTATGGAATATTTTTTCTCGGCTGGCAACCAGAAACTGGAAGTGTTGTTCATGTATTTGTAGTTGGAAACGGCGATATATGATCCGGAAGGCGGCATCCAACCGTCTTCAATGTTGAAATTGTGCTGTCCCTCGCCGAGATAATAAGGCAATTCCACATCCGCGAAAAAATCGGTGTATATTTCGCGGACATTGTTGTCGCGCATCCAATCCGCGAGCCGCCGCACGTCCGATCCGCCCCAATCGTAGTTTGAATCGGTGGCAACTTTGTAGCCGCTCCATGTTCCTCCGGCAAGCAGGTTATAATGACTCAAATAATACGGAAAAGACGCGAAAAGCGAAACCAGCATCATGGCGCCGACAGCCATGAACGCGTGCTTCAGGCGGATTTTTCTCCAAATTTTTTGCTCCCAAAAAAGATCCACTCCCCTTCCCGTTAGGACGGCCGCGCCAATGATCACCGGCATGATGTGGCGTAATCCGATTTGAAAAGTCGAAGAAAGGGTGATAACCATATAGAAATAGGCGAACAAAAAAAGAAACATCCCGAAAGGATTGGCGGCGAATTTTTTAAAGCGAGGGGATATCCCTCCCCGGTCTTTGAAAGATTTTCGCGCAAGAAAAAACAGGGCGGCCAGGTTGAAAAACAGGAATCCGAGCGACAGTTTTGTGAAATAAAGCACGGGAAAATACCAAGCCCCCGCTCCCTCGCTGTGGTAAAGATGCCCCATAAAATACGTGAGCTGGAAAGATCCTGACATCCGGCCCATCACCATGAGAACGCCGTTTATATATTCAACCAGGGCTTTGGTGAAAATATTCATCGATACCATCGGTGCCAAGTATGCCATAAGCGACTGCGGGAGGCTGTCATAGGGAAAATTGTCCCACAACTGCTGGACCATTTCCGCGTTTCCCATTCCGATGACATGGGGAATATAGAAAAGCGTGATCAAGAAAAACATGACAACCATCATTGCCGCATATATTCCGATATATTTGAAAAAATCTTTCCAGGTGCGGCGAACCGTCAAAACGAAAATCAACCCGCCGACGAAAAGGGCCGGCGGCAAAATGACGGAAGAAAATTTTGACACTTCGGCAAGCGCGAGAAGAAATGAAGCCAGAAAAAAATACCAAACATTCGCTTTTTTTTCAGCATATTTTTTCCAAAAAAGGGCAAAACCGGCCGTTGCGATGATGGCAAGCAGTCCCGACATGAAATCAATCACCACGAAAGATCCATGGGCAATACTGAACTGGGAAGTGGCGATGAAAAAAAGGCCGAGAAGCGCCGCGCGCGGATTCCAGAGCTTAGAAACGATATAGTAGAGGCCAAACAGAAGAAGAGTGTTTACAAAAATCACGGTAAGACGCCCAAAAAAAGCAATCCGATCGGGATTGTTGCGCGCGTCAAAAAGATACATTTGGCCGAAATAGGCCTGGGTGTTTTTTCTTTCGAGGAATGATGGAAAATCCGTCCCGGCGAAAGGATAGCCGTAGCGCTGGAATCCTTCCGGTTCCTCGGAAACGTCAGTGATGTCTGGAAAAGACGGCCGCGCAATTGACTCGCCGAGACCCGCAACATCTTTCACCAGCGGCGGGTGTTCCGGATTCAGGAAATAGCGGTGCGTTTTGAGATAATAATACCCGCTCGCGATATGCGGAATTTCATCGGCGATGATGCCGTTTCCGGAATATTTCAAATCGTTCCAATGAAAACCGGCGCTCGAAAAAAGCGCCAGCGAAAAAAAGGCGAGGCAGATGAGGATTGCGGACAGTTTGTATTTGTTTTTTATCATGCGTTTCGCGTTATGCGTTACGCGATTATATGTTTTCCGCCACGCGCGGCTCCATTTTGCGGAATATGAAAATGCTCGCGAAGAAAACGATGATGATTGTCGAGGTGAAAACGGAAATTTGGGCGAGGGTGGCGTAATGATTTTCAGTAAGCGCCTCCTTGTTGAAGTGTATGATAAAACCGATCGGGTTGGCAAGGATGATTGTGTGGTATTTTGCCGGAATGATTTGAAGCGGATAGACAATCGGCGAGCCATAGAAAAGGGCCTGGATCGCCACTTCCCAGATCTGCGACAGGTCGCGGAATTTGACATAGAGCGGTGCGGCGATGAAAGAAAAAGAAAGAATCAAAATAAAAGTGAGAATGATGTAGAACAAAAAAGTGAGAATCGCCGGAATTCCGGGCCAAAACCCGTACCAGGCGAAAAAGAAAGCGATGACGATGAGATTCATGCAAAAAATGAGCGTCGCGTTGATGGTGGAAGCGATTACAATCGTCCAGCGGGGAACATATATTTTAGTGACAAGGGCGGATTTGCTCAAAAGCGAGTTCAGCCCCGCCAGCGTCCCTTCGGAAAAAAAGTTGAAAAGCATGATCGAGGTGAGAAGTTGGAGGGAAAAATACTGGATTCCGGAATTTTTCGGATTGAATATGGAAGAGAAAACAAAATTGAGTATGAGAAACGTGAGGAGGGGCTTCAAAAGCGCCCAGACATAGCCCAAAACGGAACCGTGGTATCGCAGTTTGAAATCGGTGCGGGCAAGCGCCCAAACCAGCTCCCAATAATTTTCGTGCTTTTTGGCCATTGATATAATCTTAATCCCTTATTGGCTCTAAGTAAACCCCCGCACCAAATTTCATCAATCAAGCATGGAAAAATTTTTTCATTAAAAATACATAAACTATAATTTGGTGCGGGGGTAAAGAAAAAAACTCGAAAGAAAACCTTCCGAGTTCTTATCTCTGATATTTTAAAAATTTTGTTTGAGCAACTAAACCAAATCTTCTTTGGGAAACTTCAGTCCCCGCTTGAAAAATTGGACTTCCAGTTCTTGCAAATCGTAGGCATCGCGGAAATATTTCTCAACTTTTTCCCTGTCCATATCGTCCTTGCATGTATAAGCATCGATGCTCACGAACTTTTTCTTGGGGAAAGTGTGGATGCTGATGTGGGACTCTACGATCATCACGAACCCGGAGTATCCGCCGCTGTCTTTCATGTTACGCGGCTCGGCATATTTCACCACCGGTTCCGTCAGCTTTTCCATTCCCATTAGTTCCGGAAGCTCATTGAGGAATTTCTCCATCAAATTGGGGTCATTGAGCTTTTCCGGATTGCCTCCATAACCATCAAGAGTGAGGTGCACTCCGAAGGTGCAGGCATCATCCTTCCCCATAGTCTCGTTTTTCATTTTTTGTCTCTGCCGGATCCCCCGAAGTTTCATCGGAGTTGCGTTCACCCCGCACCAATTCCATTCACGCCCTTGTCTCCTGGTAAATTATATCGGGGACAGAGCTGGTGCGGGGCTGTCGCAATCAGGCAGGATTATTTTATTAGATTTTATTTATTATTACTTGTTATTTTTCTCTATTATTTCTTTTTTTTGGCTTTTTTCGCTTTCACGGAAACAGCCGATTTTCCTTTATAAAATCCGCAATATGGACACGCCTCATGCGGCTTCACTTGCTTTTTGCACTGCGAGCAGGCAACCAAACCTTTGGAGCCAATGGCAAACCGAACCCGCCGGCGATCCCGCCTTCCTTTCGTATGATGTTGTTTTGGTACGGACATGATATTTTCGTTTCAAGAATTAAACCTAAATTGTATTCTATATTTTTTTGGACATTTGTCAATAGGAGAAAAAAGTGCAAAGTTAAAAATGCAAAATTCAAAGTTATTTAAAAAAAATTTATAACTTTTCACTGCAACTTTTCACTTTGCACTTTGAATTTTGAACTCAAATTAATTTGAAAGAATTTCTATGGATAGAACATAATCCATATTTCTTTATCGCATCTCTATGTTCCCTCGTCCCATATCCCTTGTGCCTGTCAAATCCGTACTGCGGGTATTTCTGGTGAAATTCGAGCATCATCCGATCCCGCGCCACTTTGGCAACAATCGACGCCGCCGCGATGGAAAAAATATGCCGGTCGCCGTTTACGATGCTTTCCTGCGCGATAGTCATGTTTGGGATCAGGCTGTTGCCATCAATCAGGATAAACTCGATTTCCCGGCCGTTTTTCCGCTTCAAGCCGCTCATTGCTTTTTTCATGGCGAGAAACGTCGCCTGAAGGATATTCACCCGATCGATCGTCTTTTCGTCGGATATCCCAATCCCCCACTCGAAATTTTGCGTGACAAAACCGTACGCTTTTTCACGTTGCTTCGGAGAAAGCATTTTTGAGTCGCGGACCAGTTTCCATTCGGAAGTTATCTTCATTCTGTCGATAATTTCCGGCCGGACGACCACCGCGGCGGCCACCACCGGACCGGCGAGCGGCCCGCGGCCGGCTTCGTCAATGCCAACCACAACTTGCCGCCCTTCCGCCCAATGAAAAATTTCCCGGTCGAGATGAGGAAGAATCATGGATTTAGTATAATGTATTTTGTATCTAGTATCTAGTATTTTTTTGTCATCCCGGCCTCCGAGCCGGGATCCAGAAAATAAAAAAGGCCTCGTCACTGCGGGGCCTTTTTTTGTTAAATGTTTCTCCTTAATTTTGAATCAATCCGGATAAATTTTATTACTGCTTTCTTGCTGGCGAAATTCCGAGATCATCAGAATACCCATCGGGTTGGCTCGGGTGATCTAATTCAATTCCATTTTCATTTGATGAGCGAATATTAGTACAGGGGTCACCATATAATATGTCGCTTCCGTTAATCCTAACCGCCGTTCGAAGATTCCTCCGTAACCAAACGTTGCGTATCACCTTATAGATGAAAAGCTCCCAAATCACCTCGGCTACACTTGGTATATATTCAAGGTCAGAGATTAACTTTGGCATATTCTTATAAGAACAGCCTAACGACCTAGAAATATGCTTCTTTCGAATCATCAGCCAGCGCACTTGAAGTTTTTCTTCCCTTACCAAATCAGCACGATATCCCTCCCATTGCCAAAAAAAATTATCACCACGATTGAAAAGTTTGTAATTGAGATTAACAATTTCTGATGCTTCTAATTCGCAAGGCGGCCCAGCAATTAGCGAAAAATTATTTTTTTTAAGCCAAAGCAAAAGATCTTCCGAGGGAATTGATTTAGTATATCTCCCAAAAACCTTATTACTATACTGCAAATCAAGGACATTTGAAATTTCATCCGGAGCTATAAAATCTTTTCCAAGAATTGCCCTCGCTAACTCATAATCAGAAAAAATGCCCCGCTTTCTCAGTAGCTCATTGCCAAGCGAAACCATGGCAGTTGCCACATCACGATCACTCCTGATTAGTCTCAAGAGCTTTTCTGATGCACCTGCATTCTCCAGAGCCTCAATTGTGGCTACCATTTGATAACCCGTTATACGAGATAACAATTTTTCTTCCGAGCTAATATTCATGATACCAGCCTCCTTTTTGTTTTACCCTAGTCTTTCGACCGTAGGCTATTTTTAATTAAAGAGCTGACATATTTATATAACATTCTGCGATATTTTTGTAAAGATCTTTATGAAATTGGTCTCTTGGTATATAATTAAAATAGTACAAACAATAAGCTTCAAGGGGAATTGGAGATTTTTTGTATATGCAAAAAAATATTCAAAATAAACCAAAATTCACCCACCTCCACGTTCATTCACACTACTCCCTCCTCGACGGTCTCGCCAAAATAGACGAGCTACTTGACCGTGCGAAAGAGCTGGGGATGGATTCGCTCGCCCTCACCGACCATGGGGTGCTTTATGGCGCCATCGAATTCTACCAAAAAGCGAAGGAAAGAGACATCAAACCAATTATCGGCTGTGAGATGTACGTCGCCCCAAACGGCCTCGATAACAAGCGCGCCAAAATCGACGACGCGCGGCACCACTTGATCCTTCTTGCCAAAAACGAAAAAGGCTACAAAAACTTGATGCAACTTGTTTCGATCGCCCATTTGGAAGGGTTTTATTACAAGCCCCGCATCGACAGGGATACTCTTCGCAAATATTCCGAAGGCCTTGTCGGGCTTTCCGCTTGTGTCGAAGGCGAAGTGCCATCGCTCGTCCTTTCCGGAAAAATGGAAGAGGCGGAAAAAATGGCGCGGGAATACGAAGAAATTCTCGGAAAAGGCAACTTTTTTCTCGAAATCCAGCATCATCCGAAATACCCGAACCAAAAAATCGCCAATGACGGAATCATTGATATCTCCAAAAAAACCGGCCTTCCGGTGGTCGCGACAACTGATATGCACTATGTCCGGCCCGATGATGCCGCCATCCAGGATATTCTTCTTTGCGTCCAAACCAACCGCAAAGTGAGCGAGCAGAACCGCATGAACCTGATGGACTTTGATCTTTTCATGCGCAGTCCCGAACAGATGGCCGAGGACTTCAAGGATATTCCGGAAGCTATTTCCAATACCCAGCGCGTGGTCGAAATGTGCAATCTCGAAATCGAACTCGGAAAACTCAAACTTCCCCGCTATGATGTCCCGGACGGATTCACTCCGGAAACGTATCTCCGGAAATTGTGCGAAGAGGGGCTCAAGGAGCGATTCGGGGAAAATATAACGCAAGAGCACCGCGACCGGCTGGAATATGAATTTTCCGTCATCCAAAAAACCGGATTCGCTTCATATTTCCTCATCGTGCAGGATTTCGTGAACTGGGCCAAAGATCAAGGCATCGTCGTGGGTCCGGGCCGCGGATCAGCTGCCGGGAGCTTCATATCATATCTCACCGGCATTACGAATATCGATCCGATCAAATATGATCTGATTTTTGAACGCTTCTTGAATCCGGAGAGGATCTCCATGCCTGATATTGATATGGATTTTGCTGACGACCGCCGCGATGAAGTTTTGGCTTATGTAAGGGAAAAATACGGACATGATCACGTCGCGCAAATCATCACTTTCGGAACTATGGCCGCCCGCGCCGCCATCCGTGACGCGGGTCGGGCGCTTGGATATCCTTATGGCTTTTGCGACCAGACCGCAAAACTCATCCCAATGGGGATGTCGATCAAGGATTGCATCGCCGGCGTTCCGGAGGTTTCGAGCCTCTATAAATCCGACCCGGCCGCCAAAAAACTTCTCGACAGCGCCAACCGCCTTGAAGGCGTCTGCCGCCACGCTTCGATGCACGCCTGCGGAGTGGTCATCACGCCCGATCCGGTCGTGAATTACACCCCCCTTCAATACGTCTCCGGCGACACCGTGAACCGCGTGACGCAATATTCCTCTTCCACCAAATCGAGCTACATCGAAAAAATCGGCCTGCTCAAGATGGACTTCCTGGGACTCAAAAACCTCACTATCATCCAGCACGCCCTCAAAATCATCGAAAAGACCAAGGGCGTGAAAATTGAAATCGACGATATTCCGCTCGACGACAAAAAAGCCTACGAGCTCCTTCAAAACGCCCTCACGACCGGAGTCTTCCAACTTGAATCCGGAGGAATGAAAAGATATTTGAAACAATTGAAACCGACCACGCTTGAAGATGTCATCGCCATGGTCGCGCTATACCGCCCGGGGCCGATGGACTGGATCCCCGACTTCATCGCGAGAAAACACGGCCGCAAAAAAATCGAATACGTCCATCCCAAACTCGAGCCGGTTCTCAAAAATACCTATGGCGTGGCGGTCTACCAGGAGCAAGTCATGCAGATTTCCCAGGCACTCGCCGGATTTTCCCTCTCTGAAGCCGATATTCTCCGAAAGGCAATGGGGAAAAAGATTCCGGAACTGGTCGCAAAAGAAAAAATAAAATTCATCGAGGGATGCGTCGCCAATGGAATAGACAAGAAAATCGGCGAAAAAGTCTTCGCTTTCATTGAGCCATTTGCTGGATATGGCTTCAACCGCTCTCACGCCGCCTGCTACGGCCTCATCGGATATCAAACGGCCTACCTGAAAGCCCACTATCCGACCGAATTCATGGCCGCCCTTCTCACCTCCGACCAAAACGATATTGATCGCGTGGCAATTGAAATTGAGGAATGCCGCATTATGGGAATCGAGGTTCTTCCGCCGGACGTGAACGAAAGTTTTGTCACTTTTGCAGCAATCGTGAAACCTGGGAAAAAAGAACAAATCCGTTTCGGGCTTGGCGCCGTGAAAAACGTCGGGAAAAACGTGGCCAATGAAATTGTCGAGGAGCGGAAACGCAACGGGAAGTATACAAGCCTCACCAATTTCATCGAACGCATCCAGACGAAGGACCTCAACAAAAAATCGCTTGAAGCGCTTGCGAAATGCGGCGCGCTTGACGAACTTGGAGAGCGCAATCAGCTTCTCGAAAATATGGAAAAAATCCTCAATTTTTCCAAAGATTTCCAAAAAAATCAAAATTCAAACCAGGCAAGCCTTTTCGGCGAAACAAATGTCGAAATCAAAATGCCGGAAATCAGCCTTGACGCAGCCGAACCTGCCCCCAAAATGACCCGCCTTGCTTGGGAAAAAGAACTTTTGGGCCTTTATATCTCCGACCATCCTCTCGCCGAATTTTTGGATTTCTTCCGCCAGTTTTCAACTCCGGTGGCGGACATTGATTCAACTCACGTGAATAATACGGTAACGATCGGAGGAATCATCGACAAAGTAAAAAGGATATTTCTCAAGAATCAGAAAACAATGGCCTTCGCCCAATTTGAGGATGCCGGCGGGCAAAAAATGGAAGCCATTGTTTTTCCGAAAACGCTCGATCAATTCGGAACACTTTTCGAGGAAGGGAAAATCGTCCTCATCACTGGGAAAATTTCCGACAAGGACGGAACGCTGAAAATCATTGCTGACGAAGCGCGTCTCGTGAATCAGGATGAAATCGACCGCTTCAAAACCCTTGAAGTCCAGCGCGCGAAAGAGATGGAATTGCGCGCGAATGAAAAGAAACTATATATCACCCTCCCGCCGAACGCCTCTTCTGAACTTCTCCGCCAAATTTCGGGCGTTTTGAGCGCCGCTCCGGCTGGATATTGCAAAGTCTTCCTTGAACTCGCCCAAGGCCGCCTCGAAACGCCGTACCGCATCGATTGCGACGCCAACTTTTCAGGAAAATTGCAAGGAATCGTTGATGGGATAAGCGTGAGGGTGTTTTAATTGGAAAATTAAAAATGGAAAAAATAAAATTAAAACTGGAATCTATTTTCAGAGGTTTAACTTCAACTAAAAAACGTCGGATTGCTTTTTTTCTGGCTATCTCACTTTTGAGCGCTTTAGTGGTCATAGGCAAAAGAATGGATGTAGTTACCAATCCCCAATTTTACGCTGAAGACGGAACTTTTTGGTATTCCGAAGCCTATAACCTGGGTCCAGCAAACTCCCTCCTGATTCCCAAACAGGGATACTTTCAAACCATCTCCCGCCTCGGTGCGATCGCCAGCCAATTCGTAGGCCTGGCGAATGCTCCGCTTGTCATGAACCTGATTGCCATTTTTATCCAGCTTTTGCCAATTATTTTTCTCCTCTCCTCGCGGTTTAATAAGGTTATTCCTAGATACCCGATCCGCTTATTGATCATCATCGCCTATCTTCTTCTCCCCCATGCCGGAGAAACACATGCGAACCTGACAAATGCCCAATGGAGACTGGCCATACTGATGCTTTTGGTGATTATCGCCGAAAATCCAAAAACTCTCGCTTGGAAATTTTTTGATGCAATTTCTCTCTTGATTTCCGGATTGAGCGGGCCTTTCAGCATTTTGATGCTGCCAATTTTTGCCGTTTATGAATATTTTTCTAAAAAAAAGCGATATTTTTATCTATTGATTATTTTTGGAACAGCGGCCATTCAAATCACGAGTTCCGTTCTTACCCTGAAAGGACAAAGGTCTCAAGTCCTTCTCGGAGCCAGTCTTCCCTCTTTTTTCAAAATTGCTTCCGGAAATATTTTTATCGCCAGCCTGATTGGGTCAGATTTTTTCGGATCAGTCCGTCATCTTCCACTTTGGGAAAATGGATTTTTGCCGATTTTTATCGGAGTATTGGGAATTACTATTTTCGCACTTGTTTTTTGGAAATCATCAAAAGAAATGCGTCTTTTTCTTGTTTTTTCCTTGACTATCTTCACAGTTGCGCTGATAACCCCTCAAGTGAGCGCCAAGAAACCTCAATGGGATTTGATGATAAAAGGCGCCGGAGGAAGATATTACCTTCTTCCCAGCCTTGCTTGGATAGTCTCACTGGGATATTTGCTTTTCAAGGCAAATAACAAGATAATCAAATATTTCAGCTTGGCGCTTCTTCTCATTTTTCTTTTCGTCGGATCTCCCCGTGATTTTTTCAATGAAAAATTCAAAGATTTCAAATTTCGGCAACAGGTTTCTGAATTTGAAAAGGTTCCTTCGGGAACAAATTTCGAATTCAAGATCTATCCCAAAGGCTGGAGAATGAATTTGGTGAAAAAATAGAATAATTTTTAGTGTTAAAACGCAAAAATCCCTTTCTCAAGGGATTTTTTGGCTTATATAAGGGCAATTTTCTCAAGCGGGTTTTTGACTCATCTTCAATGAAACCAACTCTTTGAGTGGCTCGAATTCTTTCGTATCCACTTTTTGCTTGAGATCATGTTTGATTGTGCTGACATCGGATTTGACCACAACCATATCTTCTTTCAACACACTAACATCTTCTTTCAACACACTAACATCTTCTTTTAATTCCTTGATATCTCCTCGCATTAAATTTATATCCCCCTTCATCACTTCAATATCCTCTGTATTCTTGGCTACCATTTCCTGGACATTACCTAATGATTCGCGAATACCAGTCACGCTATCAGCAACACCTTGAAGCTGGGAAGAAAAATCCTCTTTCAAAGCACCGATGTGCCTTTCGAATTCTTTTCTTTGTTCGATCAAAACTACTTCAGTGCGCTGCTTAAATATCTCATCTACTCCTTCTAATATTTCCTTCTTGAATGTTTTCTCGTTTATTTCCATGTGACTATTATACAAGAAACCGTCAAAAAACACAAAAATCCCTTTCTCAAGGGATTTTCGGGCTTGTTGTTATTCTCAAAGTAGTTGGCACTGATCTACTCTTGCCTTGCGGCTACCATCGACGCTGAAGCGCTTAACTGCCGAGTTCGGGATGGGATCGGGTGTACCCGCTTCGCTGGAAGCGCCAACTGCTCTGAAAATAACTAGAACGCTTTGATTACCGGCGCGGTAAAGATGAAAAACACTATCGACAAAACCGCAAAGGCCAAAATCGTAAACGCGAATATGAAACTTTGTTTATATTCTCGCATAATTTTCAATTTAGTGACTCCTAATTGCTGGCTTTACCCCGTTGAATTCTGGCGAAGCCAGGCCTCGCAAGGCGAGGATTCAACTGGGGTGAAATTGGATAAAGGGTAAATAAGATTATTAGTACTCCTTGGCTGAACACATTGCTGCGCTTACACCTGGAGCCTATCGACCTGGTCTTCTTCCAGGAATCTATGTTGCCTAATCTTGAGGTGGGCTTCCCGCTTAGATGCTTTCAGCGGTTATCCCTTCCGAACTTAGCTACCGAGCAGTGCCCTTGGCAGGAACAACTCGTACACCAGAGGTTCGTTCTTTCCGGTCCTCTCGTACTAGGAAAGACTCCTCTCAAGCAACGGCGCCTACAGCAGATAGAGACCAACCTGTCTCACGACGGTTTGAACCCAGCTCGCGTACCGCTTTAATTGGCGAACAGCCAAACCCTTGGGACCTTCTCCAGCCCCAGGATGCGATGAGCCGACATCGAGGTGCCAAACCCCT
>JAQVJV010000016.1 GCA_028695025.1 Candidatus Moraniibacteriota bacterium | reverse complement strand
TATTTTTACATGCGCCTCAAGGAATGCGAATGGAGATGGAAAAGAAACGATGCTGATTTGGAGAAAGAATTGATGAAAATCGTTACCAAGTATTATTAATTTTTTAGAAAAGTGCTAGTCTAGAGCCCTTTATTTTTAAAACAAAATCTCCATAAAGTTTTACCTGTCTTTGACGTTCACGAGGCTCTTGGCTCAATTCTGTGCGTCTGGTGCGATTTTAAAAAAGCTCTAGTACTTTATTTCACACAGACAACGCAAGGAATCTGCGCAGTCCCACTCTTAACAGAATCCGAGTAGTATCCTCCTACAGAGTTGTTGGGCAAAGTTGTAGAACTACAGAATACGCTGCCTATAGCACCACCAGAACCCAATGTTATTGGGAAAATAGCCTTCCCTTCATTGGCTTTTGTCTATCCCGACACACAACTTGTTGTTCCATAAGCCGTATAAGACCCTGCCCCACTTCCCGTATCCGCCACCGCCGCCTCAATGGATCTTTGAGTGGCTTCACCAACTTCATTGGAGCCAACTGAGCGAACAGCTTTTACATTAGATATCTCATCTACTGATTTTATGCCATTGGCATTATGGCTGTTGATGACTTTTCCGTCCTTATCCAGAAGATAGAGATTGCAAGGACTGCCATCTCCGAAGTTTGGGCATGCTATTTCTCCGGTACTGGCATTTATCATTGTAAACACATCTTTTATCGCTTCGTTATTCCCGCTATTGGAAATTTTATTGAGAGCCCATTCTATTCCGGATTCAGAGTTATAGAAAGCTCCGACAGAGCTTTTGGTCTTTTGACCCATCTTGGTTTCAAGGATGGTGATGCTGGAAAGAGTCACCACTATACCAAGAATGACGAAAAGGAGGATGATGGCGAAGACAAGGCCGGAACCCCGCCTCATCGGCGAGCAGGCTTTTGTTTTCTTCATAAGTTTTTATTTTAAGGGTTAGCTAAGATTATTATATAATATTTCAAAAAAACAGCAAGTGCCTAAATTCCAATAGCCAAACATCAATATTCAATATTTTGTTTACAACATTTTATTGCTGGCCAGCTGAACCATTTCGACTAATCTATTCGCATATCCCCATTCATTGTCATACCAACCGACCACTTTAGCTAAATTCCCCTGCGCCATCGTGAGGGGGAGGTCCACAATCGCGCTCGAAGGATTGCCTTTGAAATCCATCGAAACAAGTTCATCATCTGAAACGGTCAGGATATTTTTAAGATAACTCTCCGCCGCTTCGCGATAAGCCGCGTTTATTTCTTCAGCTGTTGTTTCTTTTTTGAGCGTACAGACAAAATCCGTCGCCGAAACCACCGGCGTGGGAACACGCATCGCGATACCATTGAGATTGCCCGCCAAATTCTTGATCACTTTTCCGACCGTTTTGGCCGCGCCGGTCGTTGTCGGGATTATATTCTGGCCGGCCGAGCGCGCCCGGCGCAAATCCTTGTGCGGAAGGTCAAGGATACGCTGGTCATTGGTGTATGAGTGCACCGTTGTCATGAATCCCTTCTCCACTCCGAACTTGTCATCAAGAACTTTTATCATCGGCGCGAGACAATTCGTTGTGCAAGATCCGTTGGAAATGATGTCGTCTCCCGGGTTCAGTTCGTCTTCATTCACTCCGATGAGATAAACCGGAATATCATCCCCCTTCGGCGGAGCAGAGAGGACCACTTTTCTGGCGCCCGCTTCGATGTGTTTCCCTGCCCCTTCCCGATCCGTGAAAATGCCGCTGCACTCAAGCACGACATCCACCCCCAAATCTTTCCAGGGAAGTCTCGTCGGGTCCGGTTCACGAAAAATTTGGATTTCTTTTCCGTCGACAACCAATTTCCCCTCCGAAGCCTTGACTTCTTTGAAATAGGTTCCATAGGAACTGTCATGCTTCAAGAGATGCGCGAGAGTTTTTTCATCGGTGAGATCGTTGATGGCAATCATCTCGAGATCATCTTTCTCAAGCGCTATTTTGAGCGCCGGCCGGCCGATGCGGCCGAAGCCGTTGATGGCGATTTTTGTCTTCGACATATTTATTTTATAAATCAATTAAAAAATGAAAATTTAATTTTTTTGAACTCGCCATACTCGTAATTTATTTTTGAATAATTGTCGCGAAGCGACTCCTTGATTTTTCACTTTGCACTTTAAATTTTTAACTAACCTAACAGCTCCAGCCCCATAAAAACCCGCTCGTATCCCGCGAGAGCCGTCTTTATTTCCTCAAGATTGATTCCGTATCCTGAATCATGCACCACTTTTTTGAAAATTTCATGTGACTGGACCGCCTCCTCGAGGCCGATCAGCTGGCCTGAACGCACTTGGGCGATCCGTTCCCCCGTATCCTTCCCCTCATATCCGATCTTGTCCAAAGCTTCGGAAAACATCTGGTCGGCTTCGATGAGGGCGACTTTGGCTTGAGAAAGATCCCCGCTTTCTATTTTTTTGTTTATATCTATCCATTTTTGGGCATACTTTGATTTTTTGAGGTCGGGAATCTTGGCGCCATAGACCGCAATTTTCCAGTCCCCCCGGGCTCTTTTGGAAAGAAGCAGGATGTCGGCAATAAGAAGGACCGCAATCACGAATGCCGAAAGATTTTTCAGAAAATGAAAAAAAACGGAAGCGACAAACGATTCATATAGAGACTGGATAATGGCGAAAATATTTATGTCCACAACGAAATTTTTAATTTCCAATTTTTAAATAATTTCCTAATGTTCTAATTTCAAACATTAAGAATTTTGACATTATTTAAAAATTATAAAACTATAAATTAAAAAATAATTTCCTAACTTTTCTCAAAAACATACGCCGCATTCAGCAATGTTTCCTCGTCAAACCACTTTCCCATGAGTTGCATCCCCGCTGGCAAGTCTTTCCCGTCGACGGAAGTTGTCCCGCAAGGAATGGATATTGCCGGAATGCCAACGATGTTTGCTGTTACCGTGTATATATCCGACAAATACATCTCAAGCGGATCTTCCGATTTCTCGCCGATTTTGAAAGCCGGCGTCGGCGAAGTCGGCCCCAGGATCAAATCCACCTTTTGAAAAGCCTCTTCGAATTCACGCTTGATGAGAGAGCGCACTTTTTGGGCTTTTTTATAGTATTGGTCATAATACCCCGCCGAAAGCGCGTAAGTCCCTAGCATGATGCGCCTCTTCACCTCCGGACCGATATATTTCGCCCGTGATTTGAAATAGATATCCCAAAGCGTATAATCCGCTCCGGTTTTCTCGCTTTCCGCCCCCACCGATTGGCCGAAACGGATCCCGTCGAAACGTGCCATGTTCGAACTCACTTCGGAAGGCATAATCACATAATACGTTGCCAAAGCTAAATCAGGTTTTGGGAGATTGATATCGATTATTTTTGCCCCGAGATTTTCATATTTTTCGATAGCCGCCTTAATCTTTTGTTCAACACCCTTATCTAGTCCGTCTCTGGCAAAATATTCTCTTGGGACACCGATACGCAGACCGGAAATATCCGCTCCCCCCAACATATCTTCATAGTTTTTATCAGCAGTCGGCATGGAAGTCGAATCTTTCCTATCTTTCCCGGAGATCCTGGAAAGGACAATCGCCGCATCATCAACACTTTTAGCCAAAGGGCCAATTTGATCAAAGCTTGAAGCCATAGCGATAAGTCCGTAGCGCGAAACCATGCCGTACGTTGGCTTCAAGCCTACAACTCCGCAGAGCGCGGCCGGTTGACGAATTGATCCGCCGGTATCAGAACCCAAAGCCCAGACACACTCGTGAGCAGCCACAGCTGCCGCCCCCCCTCCTGAAGTACCGCCAGGAACCCTGGAAATATCGTGCGGATTTTTTGTTGTCTGATAGGCGCTATTCTCCGTGGAGGATCCCATCGCAAACTCATCAAGATTATTTTTTCCCAGAATAACCATATCAAATCTTTTAAGTTGTTTTATGACCGCAGCATCATAGGGCGCAGTATAATTTTCAAGCACTTTTGAAGCAGCTGTTACTGGTAATCCACTAATGCAAATATTATCCTTGACTCCGCACGGGATTCCCGCAAGAAGATCGACTTTCTCCCCGTTTTTGATTTTCTTGTCCACCGCGCGAGCTTTGTCAAGCGCAAATTCCTTGTTGAGCGAGAGAAAAGCCTGAATTTCCGGATCTTTTTTTTCTATCTTATCAAAATACTCTTCAGTGAGTTTTTCTGAAGTGATTTCGCCGTTTATCAGTTTATTGTGCAAATCCCTAATCATACAAAATACTGGATATTAGAAAACCGCCTTTACCTTGTTGAACCGGTCTTTCTTCTCCGGGAAATTTTCGATTATCCCCTTCTTTGTTTCTTCGCCATATTCGACCACTTTATCTTCGCGCAGAACATTCTTTGCCCCAGTGATATGGGCAATCGGCTCGATTCCCTCCGTATCCGCCTCGTTCAATTTTTCCACAAAACCCAAAATATCCGAAAGCTCGCGCGAATATTTTTCGGCTTCTTTTTCAGTTATTTCCATCCGCGCCAACTGCGCGATCCTTTTCACTTCGTCTTTTGATAACACGCTATTTTATCATCCTAATAAATTCATTTTCTTCAATGATTTTCACTCCCAATTCTCTTGCCTTATCATACTTCGATCCTGGATTTTTGCCAACTACCACGAAATCCGTACTCCGGCTCACCGAACCCGACACGTCCCCGCCCAATGCCCGAATCTTTTCTTTGGCCTCGTCGCGAGTCATTGACTCCATTTCTCCCGTGAGAACAAACGATAAGTTTTGAAATTTGAAATTTGAAATTTGAAATTTTGGAAAAATGACCTCAACACCCAAGTCTCTCATTTTCTTAATTAATTTAATATTTTCTTCGCTATTAAACCATCCACTTAAACTTTTGGCAGACTTTTCTCCAATGCCTTTTATCTTTAACCAGCCTTCAGCCGAAATTTTGGGAAACACTTTTATTATATCCGCTAAATCCGAAATTTCGTTTTGCGTTACGCGTTTCGCGTTTCGCGTTACAAGAACCGCTGTTTCTTCGCCAACATGCCGGATGCCAAGCGCATATAAAAACTTCGTAAAATCGATTTTTTTTGAATTATCGATGGAATTCACAAGATTTTCCGCCGACTTTTCCGCGAATCTCTCAAGCGGCTCAAGATCGCCCTTTTTGAGCTCAAATATATCCGCTACGTTGGAAACAAGCCCTTCGTTCATGAGTTGCTCCACGATTTTTTCACCTAGGCCCTCGATATCAAAACCTTTCCGAGAAACAAAGTGGATGATATTTTCTTTTTCAACCGCAAAACATTTCTTGTTCTGGCAATAATGCGCCGCGCTTAATTTAGTATCCGGTATTTGGTATTTAGTATCTTGTATATTTTTTGTGTTTTGTTTTTTTGTGTCTTTGTGTATTGTTTCTTTTTTCACTTCTCCTCCGCAAATCGGACATTTGGCCGGCATACGGAATTTTTTTTCCTTTCCGGTCCGCAAATTTTTGAGCACCTCGACCACTTCCGGGATGACATCCCCTGCCTTATGGATCACTACCGTGTCGCCGATCCTAATATCAAGTCTTTTTATTTCGTCTTCATTATGGAGCGTCGCCCGTGAAACCGTCGAACCTGCCACCTGGATCGGACGCAAATGGGCCACGGGCGTGAGGGCTCCCGTCCGTCCGACTTGAACTTTTATATCCTCGACGATCGTTGTCACTTTTTCCGGAACGAATTTATAGGCCAGCGCCCAGCGGGGAGATTTTCCGGTATATCCTAATTCACGTTGCAATTTATTATTGTTTATTTTGATCACTAAACCGTCGATCCCATATTCCTGCTTGTCTTTTTTGTCCGACCAAGATATGAAAAAAGCCTCCGCTTCTTCCAAATTTTTGCAAAGTTTATGATTTTTATTGACCTTAAATCCCAAATTTTCCAATAATTCCAGCTCCTCGACTTGTGTTTCCGGCACTTTTAAATTTTGATTGGCGCTTTTGATCTCTATTTCATCAATATCATAAATAAAAGAATCCAGCCTTCTTTTTGCGGTTATTTTTGGATCCAATTGCCGGATTGATCCCGCCGCCGCATTCCGGGAATTGGCAAAAGGCGGCAAATTCTCTTTTTCCCGCTCCCTGTTCAGGCCTTCAAGATAACTTTTTCTCATCCAGGCCTCGCCGACCACAGTTATATCAACCGGCCTGTTCAACTTCAATGGGATACTTTGGATAGTCTTCACTTGTTCTGTCACATTCTCGCCAATCACCCCGTCTCCCCTTGTCGCCGCCCGAACCAGCAAACCGTTTTCATAAGTCAAAATTATTTTCAGGCCGTCTATTTTGACTTCACAGCAGTATTCGAGATAATTTTTAGATACCTGCCTGCCGGTAGGCAAGGTTGAATATTGGATATTGGGATTTTTTTTGCTAAGAATCCGCAGGATCTTCTCTTCCCATTTTTTCACCTCACTAAAAGAAAAAGCGTCATCAAGCGACCATTGGCGATACTTGTGGCGCACTTTTTCAAATTTCTTAAGCGGTTCGCCCCCAACTCTTTGCGAAGGAGAATCGGAACTTCGTAAATCGGGATAATTTTTTTCATACTCGCGAAGTTCTCGCATCAAAGAATCATATACCTCATCCGACACATCTGGCTTGTCCAATACGTGATATTCATAGCGAAACTTATCTATCTCCCGCCGCAATCTTTCGACCCTTTTTTTGATTTTTATCAAGTTCTCCATAAAAAAATATTAGCATATATAAAATAAAAAATAAAGCGCAACAACAAAAAATGCCGCGAAGCGACACCCAAATTTTTTCATTTTTAATTTTTCATTTTTAATTTTATGGTACATCTTCCCAGCCATAATCCCGCGAGGATACAATCGCCTGAACTTTGATAGCGTCAGTTGTCGCCGAAGGACTTTCCACGTCGAGATTCAGCTCCGCCCAACCGCGAAGAGGAGCATCTGTATCGGTTTGTCGGCTATAGAAATAGGATTTTGCTAAATCAAATTTCATCCCTGTTCCGCTTAAATCAACAATAACCCTTCCACCTGCAGTACAGTTATCATTGCTATATACCATAATTGCTTCATCAGATGTAATCTTATAGCAAACCGTTTCCGCGCTATGATTTCTTGTCACCGCTAAACACCTCTTTTGATCTCCAACACAACTTGAGCTTGGCCCTGTTTCTATTTTCCCCATTCTTACATCTTTAGCGATCGAATTCATGGCGAAACCAACATCCTCCGCTATTTTCTTAATAGCTTTTGATTTTTGATATGACTGGAAAACAGCAACTGAAACAGCAACCATTGCCATCATAACAAGAGAAAAGATAAACATAGCCACTAAAAGCTCAATAAGGGAAAAACCTTTCAGAGAATTTTTTTTACTTTTCGCCTTAGATCGAAGAAAAAGCATTTATCTTGGCTTACAAATAACATCCGAGGCCTTCGTGACACGGCTATTCCAAGTCACCGCCACTGTAACCCGGAAACAATCTCCTTTATCGCGAAGATTGATGCTTCCATCACTGCTATCTCTGTCTATTGGGTCTATTGATTCTATTTTCCTATGGAATAACTGACTATTATCGCTATATTGCCTATAACGTCCGCTTGAATCAAGGTAGATATCATCCAAGTTGGCCGAAGATACGCAATTATGCGAGGAAAGAGACCTATAATCTATATTTTTGCAATCATTCGACCCGGCAGTCTGGTTGGTAATATTACTATACCAATCATTTCCCGCCAATGCGTTATAATCCACAATATTTCTCAACAATTCAACGCTTTCCTGCGCTAATTGTGCCGCAATGAGCTCATTTTTTGCCTCAAATTGGTTATTCAGGTTGATATTAAAAAAAGACAATGCGCCAATCAATCCAATCCCCACAATAAAAATAACCACTAACATCTCAATCAAAGTAAAACCCTTTTTTTGGTTTCCCTCTTTTTTCATAAAATTATTATAGCTCAAGGATATTACCCGATTCGTTTATGGAAACTGCCGCGGTTTTTCCATCCTTTTCCAGTTCTATGGTTTTTGTCCCGGACAACTCGCTTCCGCCGCTATAAACCGCACCATCAGGAATCAGAAAGAACAAATCATCAAACTCGCCGTTTATCTGAACACCGTTATCCAAATAAAACTGATCTATTTTTTGGCTGGAAGATGAATAAGCCTTGGAGATAGAGCCATCCGAGCAATCCGCATCAAGGTTGCTCATGGAAACGAAATAGGAAACAACGTTGTCTGAGCCAGATACTCCGGCGTCAGTGACTCCAAAACCGCATATTTTCCCGCTAAAAGAAATTCCGGAAACATCTCCAGCCAGAGCCTTGCTTTGGACTTCCCGCAAGAAAGTGGTCAACTTGTCTCTTTCCTGCCGCACATCCCGATCAACGTTTTGGCCGATATTCACTACCGCCGTCGCCGCCAAGACGCCAATAATAGCCATAACCACCATGACTTCAATCAGAGTAAAACCAGAAGACGGATTCTTAATTTTTAATTTTATATGGCTATGCCAGACCTGACAAGACCAGAAATTTTGATTGTATTTCAAATTTCAAATTTCAAATTTTAAATTTTCGCTAGTAGCCTATATCCAAATATCGGTTGGCCCACATTTGGATATGGTTGCCGAAAAACATGACTATGAGCAGTGCCGTCACCATGAATGGGCCAAATGGTATCTGGCTTTTCCAGGTTTTCTTTTTGAGAATAATAAAAGTTAAGCTTACAACCGCTCCAATAAAATAGGTAAAAAACATCACGAATAATATCTTCGGATAACCGACCATAAGTCCAGCCAAGAAACCCAGCTTTACATCTCCACCCCCGATCCATTTACCTTTCGAAATCCAAATCAAAAAGAAAAAGAAAACCGCCGTTCCAAGAGCCGCAAAAAACGCGCTAGTAAGGGGAGATCGCAGACTGGTTATGGTTAAAGGGCTCTGGACATATTCGTAAACTTTGTAAAAAAACGTGATGAGAATCGCCGGATAAACCACCGCGTCGGGAATAAGCATATAATCATAGTCATGCCAAAAAATAAGCACTAAATAGCAAACCGTAAAAAGCAGGAAACTCATTTTGATTATCGCATCCGCACCCAATCCCCCGGAAGCTATTCCCGATATCCCGAACCATTGGATGCCGAAAAACCGGATCGCCACCGCCGCAAACAAAACACCGGTCATCAGCTCAATCAGGGGGTATTCCCAGGAAATATATTTCCGGCAATTCCGGCACCTCCCAAAAAGCAAAATGAAACTCAAAAGAGGAATATTGTCATACCAGCGGATCGTTTTTTTGCAGTGCGGACAATGCGACCTTTTCCAGACAATATCCTCGTCGATTTTGAGGCGATAATTCACGGCGCCAAGAAAAGAACCGATAATGAGCCCAGCAACAAAAAATATGATGATCATCTTAATTGATTCGTATATTCGTAATAAATTCGTAGTTCGCAGGGATTTCTTTGCTGTTTCCCAGCCCCAATCCAAACGCTCTCAACACTCACGAAAAAAGAAGAGCGCTCGAATTGAGGCCGGGTATAGCAAAAAAAATTACGGACCTGCGGTTAAATCCGTAACACAACTTGTTTCATTGCAAGTAGTTGTGTAAGATGTTCCGGCGATAGTGCAAGGAACTGAATATTCAAAAGTTCCCGAGCCGCCACCAGCTGTTGTTACCGTGTAGGTTAGAGCAGTTCCCTCTGTGCAGGTGTTTGCTGCGACTGACGGCCAAACAGTGTTTGGATCAGCATTATCACACATCGCGGTTTCAGAAGCTCCTGACTGCAAGTTTCCAGTTGAATCATCGCACTGGATAGCCGCCGCTTGAGTCGAAGACGTGGTCGCCTTGAAAGAAGCGAGTTTCGCTTTATTCTTGGCGCTGTTGAGGCTCACCATCACGATAGCCGCCAAAATACCGATGATCGCGATCACGACGAGAAGTTCGACCAGCGTAAAACCTTTTTTGTTTGTTTTCATTTTCTCACCACCTTTCTAGATTTCTGTTTTTATTTTTCACTTTTCATGATTTCCCGTAAGTGTCTCCATTCTACCATAAAAGAAAAAATCATGCCAAGCCAATATCCACAGGCCGCTTTTTTCCGGCGCTTGACAAACATTTTGAAAAGTGCTTTATTAAGAATAGTCAAGCAAAAGGAGGGCAATAGCCCTTTGTTTTTTTAAAATATATAAAGCTCTTTTGGCTTATATGAAATGTTTTCTGCACAAGTTGGCATCCAAAATCAGATTTTCTCATGGAAATATAGATTGGATATCGACCTGTGTAGAAACATTTTCGCAATCAATAAACTTTTTTCAGATTCCCCCTCTGTGGGGAAATCAATGGAGGAAACATGAAAAAATTTTTGGTTCTGTTTTGCATTCTGGCATTGGCCGCCTTCGCCGCTGTTCCGGCGATGGCAGACACTATCACCTTCGACATGGCAGTCCCCGGAGGAGCAGACTTAATGAACAACGTCGCTCCTAATTACGAGGGATTGACATTCGGTAACGGCGTTGGCATTATTGACGCTACAACCGCCAATGCTCTTACCTGGCAAGGAATCGAGGGTTCGGCTGGGTTATTCCTGGTTGCCGGGTTCACGAATTTTGAAATTACTTTCCCTGCTCCCATGGCTACGGTCTCGTTCCTCGTTGGATCTCCTCAAGGAGACCAGGCCGTGACGATTAATGGGGTTAATTACATTTTTTTAACCACCCCGCAAATTTTCACGGTGGCGATTAATTCAGATAGCCTCGTGATTGAGGCTGGAAACACGTTCACTTTCGACACCGCCACCAGCACATCTTCCTGCACAGCTCCCCTTCCTGGCGCTGTCATCTTACTGGGATCGGGACTACTGCAACTTATGGCATACGGGCGGAAAAAAAACCGCCGCCAGATGTAGCGCAACATGCACGCGCTACAAAAAAGTCCACCAGAAGATCGGTGGACTTTTCTTATTTCTGAAATTTTAAACTTCATGGAAAATCAATCCAACCACTCATCATTGTCGCAAGTGGTTCCTGCAGATTTTATGGTTGAAGCGCAACCATTCGCTTTCTTGTTGCAACAAATTCTCCTGTCATCATTGCTTGATGAGCTATTGACATAAACATACCAATTATCGCGATCAATGCATCCAAGCGCACAATAATCTGGATCAGTCGTAACAGTTTCTTTCGGTGAAGTATAATCATATGAGCTCAAATCTCCCACATAACTCGGCCACTGCCCATAGCTTGATCCCAAAGAACATATATCACTTCCTCCGTCACTGTCCGGCTGATAGACCTTCCCCCTATTCCCCCAACAGCTTATCATCGCCGGGATGGCGCTCGCAAGCTGGGCTTGGGCTTTGGACGCCCGGGCCTTCGCGCCATAACTTTTCATCGAAACCAAAACTACCCCCGCCAAAATTCCGATGATCGCAATAGCCACCAAGATCTCGATGAGAGTGAAAGCTTTATTTGTATCTTGTATTTTTTTCATTGAATTAAAAGAATGATTATTTTCACACATGTGCCGACTTCTGATAATTCTTCTGCCATTGGGCGACTCTTTTCAATTCCGCTTCCAGTTCCAACACCTTATTTTTCAAAAACTCAAAGTCTTTTTTATCCACTTCACTTTCATCAATTTGGCTCATTTCGGCTTTAATACTTTTCAAATCAGTTTCGATTTTATCTAACCTATCGCTGATGGCAAAAAGATAATTTTTTATGATATCGAAATTTTCCTCTGTTCTTGTTTCAAATTTTTCAAATTTTCCTCTTAATCCTGCAAGATTCTCGCCGAAAGCCTTGAACTGGCTGTTCAGCTGCTCAAGCACGACCGTGTATTGGTCTCTTCGGCTGGCAATGCGATTTGATTTTTTTAATATTTTTTCAGACATATTCATAATTCGTAGAGATCTTCCCACCTTCCCCCGCCCCTTTCTTGAAAAGAGGAGGGGTTGTTGAGAAAATTAGTTTTCTGATGTCGGAACGTTAGGACGAGGTTCCCGATTAGTAGGTTGCAGAGTCTTGCGTGCATGCTCCCGTTGCTGCATCACAAGTTACCCTGGGATCATTACCTGCCGCTGCCGCAGTATTACACTGAATGACAAACTTCGAGGAAGTTCCGGAAGCGTATTTACATGTCAATCCCGTTGAGAAAGCGGGATTAGGAAAATCTATTCCTGCGCCGGTGCACAAACTGGCTCCAGTCGATGGGGTGGTGGGCAAACTTTGACCTCTCACGAAGCAGTCAGCAGCATAAGGCGCTAAGCTCGCTGCTCCCGAAACAACATTTGACCACTTAGCTTTGTCTCTTTGGCTGGCCAAACTCACCAACACCACAGCCGCCAAGATTCCGATGATCGCGATCACAACGAGAAGCTCAACCAGCGTAAAACCTTTGTTTTTGTATTTTTTCATTTTCACACCTCCGATCTAGATTAGTTTATAATTTTTTATTTCTAAATTCGTCCTTATTTTATCCCTTGCGCTATATTATATATCGGAATGATTATTGAGAAAACCAATGTCCCAACCGCAAGGCCAAGAACGACAATCAGCACCGGCTCAATAATTGACGACAGGTTGGAAACCAGCTGGTCGGCTTCCCGGGAATAGAATTTCGCCATCGTATCAAGCGTCATGTCGAGTTTCCCCGTATCTTCCCCCACCTTGATCATTTGCGTCATAATTGAAGGAAAATTCTTTTTCTTCTTACCTAAAACTTCGCTCATTGACCCTCCTGTCTTCACTCGATTGGCCGCTTCAGCGATATCATTCTCATACACTATATTTCCAATCACCCGCCCCGTAATTTGAAGAGCCGTGACAATCGGGATACCGCTCTTCACAAGCGTACTCAAATTTTCTGCAAAGCGGGCTAGATATACGAACTTTATCACCCGCCCAACCAAAGGAATTTTGAGCTTGATCACATCAAATTCCTTTTTTCCTTCTTCTGTATTCACATAATATATCAAACCGGCAATTCCCGCCATGATTACAAGTAAAACAGCCCACCAGTAATGCTGCATGAAATCCCCCGACCAAATGAGAATCCTGGTTGTTATCGGGAGTTCGGCGTTGGTTTCCTTGAGCATTTCGGTGAGTTTAGGAATAACAAAAGTAACCATAAGAAACGCCACCGCGAAAAAGGCTGTGACAATAAAAGCGGGATAATAAAGCACCCCTTTGATTTTTTGCGAAAGAATATAGTTTTTTTCAATATTATCCGCTAAGCTTTCCAGCGACTGCTGAAGATTTCCCGAAACTTCTCCGGATTGCACCATATTCACATAAAGCTCCGAAAAGACATCCGGGTAGCGCCGTAAGCTTTCCGAAAGAGACTTTCCCTCATCAATATCCGCCATTACCAATGTCAAAACATGGGCAAAGTAAGAATTTTCCGTTTGCTCGATAATCCCCTTGAGCGCCGCAAGAAGAGGAACCTTTGCTTCCACCATCACTGCCATCTGACGTGAAAAGATGACAAATTCCTTGGCACTCACTCCTTCCCAAAATTTTGAAACAGAAGCCAGAATATCTGCCTCTTTTTGCTTTTCAAGCGATATAACTACCAGATTGTGCCTTTGGAGGAGTGCTGAAGCGGCGGAAAGAGTAGTAGCTTCAATGAAACCCTCTTGAATGGCACCTGCTTGATTTCTAGCCTTGTATTTATATTTCATTTTTTTATTTTATAAAAAAGTAGATTTTGTATAAATGCGCCATCCATGCCTATTATCGCAAAATTATCCTTAGTTCTTCTTTATTGGTCGAATATATTTCCGCCTCATCTAACGATATTATACCCTGCTTCACCAGCTCTGCCAAGGAATGGTTCAAAGGTATCATGCCCTGTTCTTTTGACGTCTCGATTACGAGGTTTATTTGATGGGATTTGCCTTCTCGAATAAGATTGGCCACCGCATTGTTGTTTATCAGAATTTCCACCGCCGGAACCCGTCCGCCGCCGATCCGATTGACCAACCGTTGGGAAATAATCCCCAAAAGCGACTGGGCCAGTTGCATCCGGATCTGGTTTTGCTGATGGGCCGGAAAGACATCCACGATACGATCCACAGTTTGGGCGGCATCGTTTGTATGAAGTGTAGCAAAAATGAGGTGCCCCGTTTCAGCTGCGGTTATGGCGGTGCTGATAGTCTCCACATCGCGCATTTCTCCCACCATAACCACATCCGCGTCTTCCCGAAAAACCGCCCTCAAAGCCGAGGGGAAATTGGGAGAATCCTGCAAAATCTCCCGCTGATCGATAATGCACATGTCCGGATCAAACAAATACTCAATCGGATCTTCGATGGTGATTATGTGATCTTGACGGGTATGGTTTATATAATCAATGATGGCAGCCAGTGTTGTTGATTTTCCATGGCCACAAGGGCCGGTCACTAACACAAATCCTTGGGATGGTTTGGCGAATTCGTAAAGAAGCGGCGTAATATTAAGGTCTTCAAGCGTCCTGATTTCCGATGGAATCAACCGAAAAGCTGCCGCCAGCGTCCCTCTCTGAAAATATACATTAGATCGAAAACGGGCTTTTTCTTGAAGATCAACCGAGAAATCGATTTGTTTTTCCCTCTGAAGCCTTGCCCACTGGTCATCACTTAAAACTGCTCTGGAAAGATCGGCTACTTCCGCTCCAGTGAGCTTCTCCTCTCCGCTGATGGGATATAACTTTCCGTCAACACGGATGGTCGGAGGGCGGCCTACGCTCAAATGGAGATCCGACCCTCCCTGTTGGGCAACCATTTGGAGAAAATTTTTTATTTTCAACTCTGATTGGGTATTGCTCATATTTTTTGTTGTTCGCTAAGTATTGACTCTATTTTTTCAATAACCTCCGCCGGAGTAAAATGAGATTTTATGAGATAGCTCCTCGCTCCAAACTTGCGGGCATTTTCGATATTGTCTTTTTCACCCACATTAGTGAGAAGGATAACTGGGATCTTTTTCCAATTTTCATTTTTATTTATCTCATCCAGCATTTCCATCCCGTTCATCACCGGCATCAAGACATCCAACAGGATCAGGCTGAAATCATCCCGATCAAGAAAATCCAATCCTTCTTTCCCATTACAAGCCCAGCTGGCGGAATAACCTATCTCCGCCAATTTGGCCATATATACTTCAGCCACAAAATTATCATCTTCTACAATAAGTATTTTCTTATTTCCCATTTTGTTTCTTCTAATCAACTTCCAAAAACCCTTCTTCTGTGACTCGCTCTACTTCTTCGAGGGTTGTAAGCCCTTTGATTACTTTCAGAATACCATCTTGCTTCATAGTAATCATCCCTTGCTTTTGAGCAATTTGGCGCAATTTATCTTCGTCTACCTGCTTGCCCATAATATCGCTCACCTCCTCATCAACATAGAAAACCTCGAAAATGCCTATTCTTCCTTTCATTCCCAAATCCGAACACTTGGGACATCCTTTTCCTTTATACATTTTTATCTCACTTGGGAGTTCGTAAGCCTTTTTCTCCGCCTCGGGAATTTGCTGGAGCACATTCTCAAATTCTTTCCTGATCGAATCATTTATTTTTATTTCCTCCCGGCAATTTGGACAAATCTTACGGACCAAGCGTTGCGCTACCACGGCCCGGAGGGAAGAAGCAATTAAGAAGGGTTCCACTTTCATATCAATCAGCCGCGGAATAGCCCCCATCGAATCGTTAGTATGGAGGGTAGAAAGCACCACGTGTCCGGTAAGAGCGGCATGGACTGCGAGTTCGGCTGTTTCTTTGTCGCGGATTTCCCCAACCATGATGATATCCGGATCCTGACGCAAGATGGACCGCAATCCTGAAGCAAAAGAATATCCAATCTCCGGCTTAACCTGGCTTTGGTTAATCCCTTCAATGGCATATTCAACCGGATCTTCCAAGGTAATAATGTTCACCCCTTCCCGATTAAGGATTTCAAGGACTGAATATAATGTTGTCGACTTGCCCGAACCGGTAGGTCCAGTGATAAGAATCATACCGTACGGCTCGAAAATACTTTTCTTGATAATTTCATAATTTCTGCCGACCACTCCAAGCTTGTCCAGATCCAGAAGCCCTTTCTCTTTATCAAGCACCCGCATCACTACTTTCTCTCCAAGGGATACCGGCAACGTTGAAACACGAAAATCTATCTGTTTTTTTGATTCAGTGATACGAAAGCGCCCGTCTTGCGGCTTCCTTTTTTCATCGATTTTCAGATTGGATAAAATTTTTATTCTCGAGGCAATCGCCGGACCAATTTTTTTAGGAAGAGTTAAAGAGTTGTGCAGAATCCCATCCAACCTATATCGCACCCGCACATTATCTTCTAGGGGCTCGATATGGATATCGCTGGCCGATCCCTCGATTGCATTTCTCAAGATCACTTCAACAATCTTCGCAACTGGAGCCTCTTGGATGGTGAATTCGTCTTCTTTTTCCTCTTTCGGATCTTCTTCCGGTTTTTCACTCTCCCCAATCGTTTCCAGGGCCTGGGCGATGGTAAAAGCCGGATTAGTATAATTGGCCAACGCGGACTGAAAATTATCAATTGAAATTGGGATCATCTCTACGCTCAATTGATTTTTCTCCGCCAAGAACTGGAGGGCATTTTGCACCTCTACATCATCCATGTCATTCACTGCAACCCGAAGAACCTTTCCATCTTTTTCAAAAGGAATGAAGTTATACTTCTTCGCCGCTTCATAAGGGACTAATTTGATAACCTCCGATGGAATTTTTATGTGCTCCCAATTAATAGCTTCCTCTTTGTCAATTTCTTGAGAATTTGGCATATTGGCACTAACCTTGAACAAAAATTACTTAAAGATATTCCGAACTTCCCCAGAAGAAACCGAAGGAGCCGAGAAAGGAGCATAGATCGAATTTTTCAATTTATTGAGCGCATTTTCATTAAACTTTCCTTGGCTGGCCAAATTTTCAGCCGAAACAGATCCCGTACTGTCATCTTTTTTCTTCAAAAAGCCATCAAATCCAATACTTGCAGTCAGCAGGTCGGATGATTGCTCTTGGTCAGAATCCATCGACAGAGCAAAATTTATTAAATTTATATTAACTATGCGATTCATATCTTCAACATACTTCAATAATTCCAAGACTTGCTCCCAGCTTCCCCTCACACTTAAATTTATCGGGAGCGGATCCACGCAGGAACTGCTGACAGCTAGCGCATTATCTTCCGAATAAGTGCCATCATCACTCATTGATGCATCCGTGGCATCTTCACCACCTTTGCAAATATAAGCTGATGAGGTCGACTGAATCTGTTGATCCTTGTCAATTTGGGAAACTAAAACTCCGCTCAAATTTGCCTTACTGACAATTTCCGCTATAAATGCGTCCACGTCTTCTGAATCCGGAAGGGCTGTTTCAACCAGGCTTCTATCTTCCATCAAAGACGACCATTGACTTTTCAAATTTTGCAATTTCTGATTTTTTGCCTGGACATTGGCCAGTGCGGCTTGATTTTGTTCGAGACCATTTTTGGCCTGCATCATATCGGAAAAGGCAGGCTTAACGAAAAAAACCAGCAAAACAACTGTCAATGTTAGTGCCAACGGAAGGATCAAGACTTTAAATCTCATTGTTTGTTCAATCATTTTTTTGCCCTAGGCTATTTTTTTCACAGAAAACAAACCTAGTTATGTTAAATTTTTATTTTTGAAAAGCTTGGTCTTTGATTTTTAGATCGACATTAAAATTAACCCCCCCGCCCCCTCCAGTTTCAGGCGTAGATTGAAGCTCTCCGATATTTTCAAATTCCAATGAACTCAAATCAGGAAATGACTGCAAAAGGATTAATTCTCTTGAAACCGCATCGATATTGGGAGCAATTCCGGCGATTGATATGCTTATATCTCCTCCATCTTCTTTTTTTCCAGAGATAGAACTGAATCTTGCTTCAGGAATAATATAGCCACTCATGTTTTTCAGCATGTTATCCCAATAACCATGATCGTCGATAATCTTGTCTAGTAAATTCAAACGGTTTTGAAAATCAATAATTTCCGCAAATTCCGGGCTATTCATTTTACTTTTTTCTGTTTCAATCTGGCTCAATACGTTCTCATTTTGAGAGACATACCGGCTTTCCATACCCTTTAAAAATAGGTACAACCCAAAAACCACCGCCAAAATTATGACGGAGATAATAAGCGCCGGTTTTCCGGAAATGCTTTTTTTCTCGATGTTTTCCGGGGAAGAAAGATTGATATTTGTTACCATTTTTGTTTTTTAGTGTATTAAAATTTCTAAAACTAAACTTACTACTTAGAATCAAGCCCTCTCATGGCAAGACCGATAGCCACCGTAAGCTCCGGGGATATTGAATCCAGAACATCTATATACTTCTTTTCCACGCCAATCCTGGCTAACGAGTTTCCCATCTGGCAATCCATGCCCGTTTCTTTCGCAAAATAGTCAACTAGGGTTTTCATTTTGGACGCCCCCCCGGTAAAGAAGACTTTTTCAATTTTTTTCAATGGACTTTTCTTGTGATATACCTCTTGGAGCCTTTTTATCTCCTCAAGGATCATGCCAATGCTTGGTCTTATCATGCCTGTTATTTCATTTCTATTGTCAAGCAGGTTTACCCGATCCGCTTTTTTCAAACTTTCAGCCCGTTCATAATCAACACCCATCCCAGTCATAATTGATCTGGTTATTTCCTGGCCACCCGCGCCGATATTACGAGTTACCCTTACTACTCCATCACTGACTAGGGTAAAATCCGTAGCCTTGGAACCCATATTAACAATCATAAAGGTTCCTTTATCATTCCCGATGAGAGCCCGCGCGGTAGCAAAATTTTCCACTTCCATCGCGTTTATATCTAACTTGGTCGCTTTCATCAGCTGGCTGTATTTTTCCGTAGTGCTCTTCGGAACTGAAACCACCATGATCTGCATTTTGCGGCTTTGGGCAGCCATCTGGCCTCCTTCAACCGACTTTTCTTGGATATTCCCGATTATCTCCCATCCCAAACTGACTTCTTCAATAGGCGTCGGGATATATTTCGTTGCTTCAAACTTAACCGCCTTCTGAATTTCGGTTTCCGGCATTTCAGGAAATTCCACAAAGAAGATAAGAGACAGGAAGCCCGGAATTCCAAGAACCGTATTTTTTGTGCCGAAGTTTCCGGCCACTAACACCTGCCCAAGCATATCCTTCGCTTGTCCATCCAACAACTCAAGTTCATTCGACTGCAGAAGAGTTCCTGCACCGCCCGAAATGGCATAATTTATGAATACCGGCAAATTATTCTCTTTTTTTAACTCGACTATTTTTATGCCTGTTGTCCCAAGATCCACTCCCAAACATCGATCTTTTTTTGAAAATATTCCGAACATTTATTTTTGTTTCTTTGAATCACCTTTTCCATCTTACTACACTTCCTCCCTGAAGCAAAACGTAATTTATTTTTATGCTATGATGATTATACCATAAAAATAAATAATCAAATAGCCCACTTGTCCACACCCCTTTCAGATTGCATCCGGATAGTGAACAAACTGTTGATAGACGCTCTTTTCCCCATCCGTTGCTTATCTTGCCAAAAAGAAGGTTTTTGGCTTTGCGAGGAGTGCCGGAAAGAAATAAAGCTTCTTGATTTTCAAGTTTGCCCGGTTTGCGAAAAAATAATTACCGAAAAAGGAAAATTGTGCATCTCATGCCAAAAAGAAGGAGCATCCGATATTACCGCCATGGTTTCGGCTGTCCCCTATGATAATCCCACTGTTAAAAAACTGGCCCATGCCTACAAATACCGCTTTCTCCCTGATATCTCCGAACCACTGACATATTTGCTCTCAAAATCAATCCTCCAAAACGATTTTCCCATTCCGGATTTCATTTGTCCCGTTCCCCTTCATCCGAAACGGCTACGTTGGCGGGGTTTCAACCAGAGCCTTTTGCTTTCTGAAAAAATTTCCGAAAATCTTGTTCCCTTCATGAAAATTGAAGTTCTGGATATTTTGGAGCGGACAAAATATAATCCGCCGCAAATGAGCCTGAAAAACTACCAGGAACGTTTGCAAAACGTGAAGAATATATTTGCCATCAAGAAAGATTCTGGCCAAACCAAGATAAAAAATAAAACGATATTGATCATCGACGATATCGCAACCACCGGCGCCACCCTAGAAGAATGCGCTAAAGTCTTGAAATCCGCCGGCGCCAAAAAAGTGTTTGCCGCGGTGATCGCCCGCCAAAGCTGGAAAAGATAGGCATTTTCAGAAATATTCACTTGCAAAACCGCTTTTTTCATGCTATTTTTCATCTGTCCTGGAGGAGTGCCAGAGCGGCTGAATGGACCAGTCTTGAAAACTGGAGTGTCGGAAACGGCACCGGGGGTTCAAATCCCTCCTCCTCCGCAGAAAGTATAACATTGGAGAGGTGGCTGAGCGGCTGAAAGCAGCAACCTGCTAAGTTGTTGAACCTTCACGGGTTCCCAGGGTTCGAATCCCTGCCTCTCCGCATCTGTCTAAAATCAGCCTTATCTTCCACTTTCTGAAGTGCTTGGTAAGGCTGTTTTAGTTTGAAACAAGCTAAATTTCGGTTTTCAATCTGGGCGTTCAAAAGTAGTTTTTGAAGAGCCTGACGTTTTTTCTCATCGTTTCCCTCAAGAAAATCTTTTTCCAATGAATACGGCTCTAAAAACACTTTTTTGATCTGTTCTAAAGTTCTCTCGGCTGTTTCGGGCGATTGCTTTTCAAGTTCTTTGAGCTGCTGGCGAACGTCCGCAGATTCCTTATTGAGAGCTTCCAGCTTCGCTTCTGTGGCCTCTTGGGTATATTTTCCGAGGATTTGTATATCAAGGAGCCTCAACTCCTGCTCTTGGAGCGATTTGAGGCGTTTTTCGAGATTGGCTTTCATATTTTCAAAAAAGTTTTCGTTGGTTTTGTTTTTCTCTTTGTCGGCAAGGTAGCAGAGTTCGATAAATTCTTTGTCGAATTGGATTTTCTGGAAAATGGAAGATAACAGTTTTTCTGCTTTTTCTCTTTTGAGATAATGCTTGTGCTCCTCGCATTTTCCTTTTCCGTTTGTGCAGTAGTAATACACAAAACCTTTCTTTTCGAGTGCGGTCATGAGGCAACCGCAAACATTGCAGGTCATAAAACCCCGCAAGGGATAGAAATGCTTTTTATAGCGGCTGCGGTTTTTCCCATTGATAACCTCTTGAACCTTATCAAACAAATCTTTTGAGATAATTGTTTCGTGATTTCCCGAATAATATTTACCGTGGACAAACATCACTCCGTAATAGATCGGATTTTTGAGTATGCGGTGGATTTTGCTTTTGTTGTATTTGTATCCGCCGCGGGAACGAAAGCCCTCTTGATAAAGTTTGTCGGCTAATGCCTTCAAGCTCACGCTTCCTGTGGCGTAGAGTTCAAAAGCACGTTTCACATACCTTGCCCTCTCTGCATCGGGCTCGATTGTTTTTTCGAGGCGGTTGTTTTTGTATCCTATCGGGGCGTAATTCGGATAACCGCCCCTGTCGAGTTTCGTTTGTTGTCCTCGTTTTACATTTATGACCAGCTCACGAATATATTGATTTGCCATGCCGGCTTCAACGTTAAAAATGAGGGCATTGTCTTCAGGCAAATATCTTTTTTCGATGGTTTGAATTTCCTTTATGATTCCCTGCTGCAGAAGCCACTGGATTTTTCCGCTGTCCATAGGATTCCTGGATAATCTGTCGAGCTTCCAGCAGATGATTCCGTCCGCCTTTCCCGCTTCAATCATTTTTATCATTTCGGAAAACATCGGGCGATTGTCGGGTTTCTTTGCCGATTTGGATTCCGAGAATATTTTGACTATCTTTAACTCTAAATTTTCAGCCACTTTTTTCATGGTTGAGATTTGCGATTCCAAAGACAAAACCTGCTTGTTTTTGTCTTCCGAAGATTTGCGGGCATAGAGTATATATTTCATGGTATTCATAACCTAGCGAAAATATTTGGGAAAATCAAGAAGTGCATTTTTTGAGGCTATATGTTTTATACAAAATATTTCCTCTGTGTTCATCGTTGAAAGTCGTTTCCCAATTCAATTTCAAATTACCGGAATTATTCTGCATATATGTTTGAGCGTCATAATTGGTTTTCTCCGTTGGTTTTTTCAAATCCTGCGAGCAAAAGAATTTCTTTTTGCCAAACATTCTTTTGTCGAACATATCTTTTTGCAAATATTTGCAGACGTAAGCCCCCAGATTGGAAACTTTGTCCACTCTGTTGACTTTGATAAATCCATTTTTCCAGACTTTTTCGATTTCCTTTGCCGGTACATAACGGAGATTGCAGAGCAAATGGTAATGGACTCGTCCCGACTTTTGATCTTCGGGAACAGCGAGGTACTGAAATTCTTTCCAGCGGTCTTTGGCTCTTTGGGCAAACAAATTCAGTTTGTAGTTGGCTTTGTCTATGTCGGTAATATGGTCTCTAAAAGTTAAGGTCAAAAACTTTGTTAATTGGGGGTTGGAATTGATGCGCCTGCGAATTTCCCGACGGGTCCGCTTGAGGGAAGATTCCGCTTTTTGCTTGGGTTCCTTTAATTCACTTTCACCACTCTTCTTCTTTTTCCTTTCCTTGCGTTTGTAATGGCGGATTAGAGGCTTGTCCAGATACTTGTAATGCTCAACTTCAAAGCCCGAAACGACGATTCTCTCGGTAATCAGCTCTGTATGTTTTCCCTTAGAGCCTGTTAAAAAAGTTAATTTCTCGCTAATCTTTTAAGCATCAGATGGGTCATAGCGATATAAATCATGTTTTCTTCAGTTTCCGGATGATACTCATAATCTTTACTCAATCGGCGATACC
>JAQVJV010000033.1 GCA_028695025.1 Candidatus Moraniibacteriota bacterium | reverse complement strand
TTTTCAAATTGTTCGCGAGTAATGTCGCTTGGATACATTTTTCTTTGCATAGTTTTGTTTGTTTTTGGCTTAAACAAAGCTCTGCAAAGAAGTATATATCAAAGAAAAGATATTGAACAGTTACTAACAGCGCGACGATAACCTCAAAGCCAGGGCTTGGAAGATTGTTGCCCACAAGGCCGCAAATCTCCGCCAGATAAGCGTTTTTCATTTTAGCATGGACTTTGGCCAGTTTCTTCCAATATCTCGAATCATGAGGGAAGGTCAGCACCGCCTGATGAAGCAACTCTTCGGCTTCTCTATAGTTCCCGCTTTTCAGGTGGCCATTGGCAAGCTGCAACACGTCGGGTTCTTTTGGTTCCCTGGGTTCTTTTCGCGGCTTCTTTGATGAAACCTGACCAGAAATTTCATCAGAAATTCTGCGAATGGCTGATGAAGCATCTTCTGAAAGTGTTTTTTCGTAGAGCAACCTATAGCAGATAAGCGACCTTGTTTTGTCTCCTGTTTGATAGAATTTTTCCGCCGCTCTGCAAACCATTTCTTCAGAAAGGATTGCTAGATATGAGGGATCCTCATCGACAAGCTTGCTGATGCCATGCCAAGCATTTTTTTCGTAAAAATGCCATTCTAGCGCTTCTGTATAAAAGAAGAATGCATCTGCGAAATTCCCAGCGGCACGCTCCCTGTGTCCGCAACGAGCAATATCAGACGCCTTTGTTTTGCTTAGGGCATCTTCAAGCTCTTCCGGGCAATCAAGCTTCTTCATCAATCTAACAGTTTTCTTATCGCCAGGACAATTTTTCAAAACAAGCTCCGCATAGTGGCGTGCCTTACCCCTATCTCCCAGGCGATAAAAATGCATGATAGCCAGACGCTTTAACAGATTATTCGAGGCAAAATCGGAATATTTTTTTTCAAGGGCATCTTCAAGCATCTGTATTTCTTCTTCGACATTCGCTTCTGCCATGATCCGGGCTTCGGATAAGATGCGTTCCACTTGGAGCCTTGGGTGAAAAAAGACGGCTTCATCAATTTCACTCAGAATTCTCGACGCTTCCCTAAATTCTCCTACCGCCGCAAGATCATTGATCTCATCAAGCAAACGTTTGGCATCATCAAATTCGTAATTCATTTTTCATCTCCTGTCCTTTTTAAGGTTAAAAAGAAGTGGGACAGCCAAGTCCCGCCGAAAACCGACTATTTTGTTAATTTAAAGTGCATCTTGAGTTTTCCCAAGGTGAAATTATTATACATGAATTTTCCTAATTGTCTAATGCACGACGTTGCGCAATAGCTCCGTAGTTCGGAAATGCCTGGATTTTCAAAAGGTTCGGATCTTATCCTGGACAACGAAAAGACCTGCACAAACCTCAAAATATCCTGGCTCCAAATATTGAATCCGGGGAGCCTCCCTGGCAAAAGACACGGATATAATGTAGAATTTTTACTATGTTGCGAAACCGCTTTTTTCAGAAAAAAATGAAGCTGGCCTGGATCAGCTTCACGCACGCGCTCAAAACCATGCCCAAATACGGATGGGCCTTGTTGGCAATCATCGTCCTTGGCATTTTTTTGCGCGCTTACCATTTCCACCAATGGCTGAATATCGGGCTGGACCAAGTAAAAGACGCCCAAAGGGTGGAAACCGTGCTGGAAGGAAAAGAACCCTGGCCGCAATACGGACCAGAGATGAGCAACTCGGGAACGGGAGGCCGCAGCAAGCGGTTCCGTCTCGGTCCGATGTATTACTATTTCGAAATAGCGTCGGCCGGCATATTCGGAAACAGGCCGGATTCGATGGCCTATCCCGATCTCTTTTTTTCAATCCTTTCCATCCCGCTCTTTTTTGTGTTCATGAACCGGTATTTTTCCCGCCAAATTTCCTTGATGCTCACGGGACTTTATACAATTTCCTTTTTCTCCCTCTTCTTTTCGCACGCCGCTTGGAATCCGAATTCCATCCCTTTCTTCACGTTATTATATTTATTATCCCTTCTTGAATTCTTGGAGCGAAGAAACGATACTCGCTGGATATGGGCCATCTCGCTCGGAATCGCACTGGGAGTGGCGGTCCAGCTCCATGCAATTCTCTTGGTGCTCTTCCCCGCCGTTGCCGTTTTGGCCTTTGCGTATCTGCTCAAAAAAGACCCGCGGGTCTGGAAAAAAATTCTGGCTGTCTTTTTCTGTGTCATCGTGCTGAACCTTGGACAAGTCCGGGGAGAAATATCCAACGATTTCAAAAACACAAAAATATTCCTGAACTCCCTTTCCAAATCTTCCCGCACCGGGCTGGGCGGACAAGGCACCATGCCGCAAAATTTTGCCGACGATGTAAGTTGCAACATTGAGGCAAATTTCTATATGCTCACCGCAATCGGATCGGATGAATGCGATTTTTCCTTCGCGAGGATTGTCGGAGCCAGCGTGAAAGACAGCGATTTCAAAAAACTTTTCACCTTGCCGCAAATATCCAGGATGCTAGCCATGCTGGTTTTCTCCGCGTTCGGATACGGCCTGCTTGTCTTCCGTTTCCGCCGCGAAAAAAATCCGCGAAAAAAATATTTCCTCGGACTCGTCATGCTGTTTTCCCTGCTTTCTTTTTTAGTGGTGCTTCCGATAATCGACGCGGCAGTGAGATATCTCATGCATCTTACTTTCCTTCCTTATATCTTTCTCGGAATCCTTTTGGAAATTCTGTCCCGAAAATGGCCGAAGATATATTCCTATATCGCAATCCTCCTTTTTCTTTCGATCGCGGCAACCAATGCCTATGCCCTTAACTCCCTTTTCAAAAATCCCCATATTGAAGGAAGAATTTATCTCGGCGAAATGGAAGAGATGATGGGCTACATGGCCGGGAAAAGCCGCTCGTCCCGGAAAGTTTATCTCTCCACCGTCACCAAATTCAGGAGATATTTCAATTCTTTGGACTACATCGCCAACCGGCAAGGCGTGGATCTCGTGCGCACAAAGGAGAACACCAATGTTCCCGCGGGCGCGCCGCTGTTCCTGCTCGGGAGCACAACAACGCGAAACCCGAAAACAAATTTCGGCGGACATCATTATAAAATCAAGAATCAAAAGAAATTCAACGATCTGGTCATCTACGAGCTGGAAAATTGAAATTATCAATACATAGTTGACAAATCACTAAATTTAACGTCAACTTTGGTCCCTGAAGGCAAAAGCAAATCATACCCAAGCGGATGATCCTCGGGATTTATATCCGGCATACCCAATATGTTGCGAACTACAATTTCCGCAAGCGCTCCAAATCCCTGTTCTTCAGCGCTCCCTCGTTCAGCTCCAGTTCTGTTTTGATTAGCAACTATATAGTCAGCTGCTTTTTTGCGCAGTTTGAAACCTATTTCGTCGATAAGTTTAACTACGATTGGTTTCGGATGATGATATTCGTACATAAAATTTATCTTTTCTGATTCCATCCCATCACCAAACTCTCGATTTCTCAAGGAAAATCAAAAAACCGCCTTTTCGACGGTCTTTCGGTTTTCGAGAGATCCCGACATGCATCGGTTTCCTCGATAAAAAATATAGACTGCTCCGCTGGCTGGAAGATGTTGAACTTGTTTGGTGAATTATAATGTTGGGCATTATTTCTTCACTGCTTCCACTTTTAAGCTTTCCAAAGCAATTCCCTGATATTGCCGCTTGCTTATATCCTTGTCTTCTGAAATAATTATTACTTCAAAACCTGCTTTTTTGATGGTATCTAAATAATCATCTTTGAGCATAGCCCCAGCTACGCAACCCGCCAGCAAGCTTTCATCATTTTTTTGTTCTTCGGAAAGATTTTCAAGCAATACGATATCAGAAAGATACATCCTCCCATTTTTCTTCAGAACTTTGTAAATTTCTTCAAACGCTTTTTCTTTGTTTGGGACAAGATTGATGACACAATTACTGATCGCCACGTCTATTGAATTTTCTTCCACAGGCAAATTTTCAATTTCGCCCAACCTAAATTCTACATTTTTGTAATTGTATTTTTTCGCATTCTCCTTAGCTTTCAATACCATTTCTTCTGTCATGTCAATCCCAATAACTTTTCCAGAATTACCAACTTTTTGGGCTGCTAGAAAACAATCAAAGCCCGCTCCTGAACCCAAATCCAAAACAATATCGCCTTCCTTGATTTTGCTCATTGCCACTGGATTGCCGCAACCCAAACCCAGATTAGCTTCCGAAACGGAATTTATTTCTTCTTTTGAATAGCCGATGCTCTTGGCAATACCTTCATTGGATTGATTTCCGCAACCGCAGGTGCAACCACAGCCAGAACCAGTTTTAGCGATCTCGCCGTATTTTTCCTTAACAATTTTCTTAATTTCTTCGGATTTTTTCATACAATTTATCTTATCACTAAAATATCTCTGGGGCAATATATGAGAGACAAAAATGAAAAAGGTCTTAACCTCCCATCCGGGGCATAAAAAACAGGGATTACATACGCCCTATTTTTCTCGGCTCCATTTTTTCAAAGAAATTTTCACACCTCACTGATCACGTCAAAACCCTTGGCGCTTCCCGTGATTGAAAAACCGAACACTTTTTTCGCAATACTGCTTTTTTTGAGTTTACAGGCCACTTGATTGAGCGTCGCGCCCGATCCGACAGCATCGTCCAAATCCAGCTTGCTCAATGTCTTTTGCGGAGTCACCACATCAGTCTTGATCTTCACAATCTTGATTACCGGCAAGGAAATTTTAAGCAACTTTTGAAACACCTTCATAAATTGCATCTCTCTTTACGGAAGGCGGAATATATCCAATGGCTGAAATATCATATTTTTTTATGATTTTCTCGATAATCGGATCGACCTTCGATATAATTTCCTTCATCATGCTCTTGTTTTGATTTTGTTTGGCATACAAAAGCAATTGTCCCAATTTGGTTTTGCCGAAAATTTCCCAGGAATAGAAATCGGAATAAAAAACATCTTCCAAGCAAAGATTTTGAGGAAAAGTACTTTTCATTTTTCTCTTTCCGGAAATATACCCGTCTTTCCTGAAACTCTCATATTTATTGTATGTTTTCAGATATTCTTCGGATTTTTTTATCGGATCATATGATCGTCTGGCGCACCACTCGGAAAATCCCGCCCAGCCTTCCAGCCTTTTCCCTCGGGGAGAAATATATAGAAAATTTCTATCGATAATCTCCCTGGCTTTTTTATTAACTGCCAAATCATCCGCTGAAATTTTCAATCGTTTTTTTTCTTTATTTAGGGAATAATAGACCAAAGGCGGTTTGCCGGATTTTGTCAGCTCCCCTTTTTCCAACATTGATTTCAATTGTTTTCTGACGGCTCTATCCGTGACACCCAAAAAATCCGCCAGTTCTTTGCCGGTGGCTTGATCGTGCGAAATTATGTAATTGATTATTCTTTCCGAAGTCTTCATGGTTCCTACTGATACTTAACAATTAACTTTATCTCGATTTTGTGAGATAATGAGGATATATGAAACAAAAACACAAATCCTCATTGTCTCGCAAAGACAAGGAGAAGCGCCGGCTCAAAGCGGCGAAAATGT